>JAQGOY010000065.1 GCA_028293375.1 Verrucomicrobiales bacterium
AGCGATTGAGGAAAGTGCAGCGACCCTGCCGATCAGTGCCGTAAATGCCTTCGCCACTCGACTCCAGCAGCAAGTGCATGCGCTGAGCGAGCTCTGCGAGCCGAAGACTCGCCTGCTTATTTTCAGCTTTCTGGCTGGCTTCCCGCAATGCACGCCGGATGGCACTTGGAAGGCGATCCAGATTCTGCTTGAGCACATAATCGACAGCACCCGCCCGGAGACTGGCCACAGCCCTTTCTTCCCCAATTGTTCCCGAGAAAAACAGGAATGGGATTTCGGGTCGCAATTCCCTGGCCAGTGTCAAGGCATGGTCTCCACTGAATTGTGGCAGAGTGAAGTCGGATAAAATGAGATCAAAATCCGGCCGCTCCAGCGAACTGCGAAAATCAGCCTCATTGTCTGCAGTCACTATTTCCAAGGCGAATCCGTCTCTTTCCAGAACCTGGGCCACGAGTTCACGATCAAACTCATTATCCTCAACGTACAAGACGCGGATGACGTGGGAGTTGCCAGAGTCCGTCACAGTACTTCCTTTCGTGCTGCACAAATATTGTCACCCATTCCGGTCAACTTCCTTATGGCCGCGAGAAGTTCGTCGCACCCGAAAGGTTTGATTAAGGAATGGGTGACGCCCATAGGCCGAACGATCTCGAGATAGGCTTGCGCACAATTTTTCCCCCCACCAGACATTGCAATAATCTTTACATCCCGATGGATGCGTTTAAGACGGATGATCAATTCCACGCCTTCCAACCCTGGCATAATCATGTCCGTAATGACCAAATGGATGTCTTGAGGATTATAAATTCGCAACGCTTCCAAGCCATTGCAAGCCCGCAACACCTTGAATCCGTGCTGGCAGAGCACCTTTTGGAGAGTTTCCCCAAAAAGCTGGTCATCTTCCACCAAGAGAATAGTGATCAATCCGCTCATTCACAAAAATCCGCTGGCCATTTGGAATACAAAATATGGTCGCGATTCAGCTCGAATAATTTCATGGGAATTCGAGAGATTCCTCACAAAGCTATAACAGATGTAGTTGGGAATCTATGATACCTTCGTATAATGGAAACGACCTAACGGTGGAATCGGGGAAGAAGGGTCCTGAACCACGGATCAAGCAATCAAGCTTGAGAAGGCTAATGGAAACCCAATTTTTCGGCCATCCGGACCAGATCTGTAAGCGATGATGTTTCCATTTTTTGCATGACGTTGTGGCGTTGGACCTTCACGGTAATTTCGGCGGTCCCAAGTTCGCCTGCGATTTGCTTATTGAGCAATCCCTTTACGACCAGGCGCATGACTTCGCGCTCGCGCGGGGTGAGTGAATTGTAACGGGCACGCAACATGGCGACTTCCTTCCGATGTCCAAGCATAATCGAGTCGCGCTCCAAAGCCTGTTTAATGGCAGCAAGCAAGTCCTGGTTGCTGAAAGGCTTGGTCAGGAACTCGATGGCCCCCGCCTTCATGGCGCTCACACTCATGGGGATGTCGCCATGGGCAGTAATGAAAATGATGGGAAGGAGCCTGCCTGCTGCAACGAGTTCGCACTGGAGTTCCAATCCGCTTAACCCTGGTAGTCGAACATCCAGCACCAGGCATGCTGGGCTGTCCGGCGGAGTAATTTTCAAAAAGTCCGCGGCCGAAGCGAATAATAGTGCCCGTAACTTTACTGACCGCAGCAGACTGCTCAACGCTTCGCGCACAGAGGCGTCGTCGTCCACGACGAAAACCACGCTTTGATCCACCAGGGTGCCTTTCACTGGTTCCCTCCATCAATAGGGAGTGTGAATGCGAAACGAACGCCAGGGCCGTGGTTGCAATGGACCTGGAGGCGCCCGCCATGCGACTCCACAATGGAGCGACTAATCCATAATCCAAGCCCAAGTCCTCCAACTTTAGTGGTGTGAAATGGCTCAAAAACTCTTTGGATTTGTTCCGGGGCAATTCCGATCCCAGAGTCGTCAACTGTAATTTCGATGGTATTGGAATTCTCGGCCCGTACTGAAATGATCACCCTGCGGTCCGATTTCGGAACCTCATTTAATGAATCAAAAGCGTTCATCACCAGATTCATCAACACTTGTTGGATCTGGACACGGTCAGCGGTCATTTGAAGAGTGTCATGCTCCAGAAATTGAACAGTCACCTGCCTGCGCAGTGCTTCCGCCTCCGTAATCGCAACGATTTCCCTAACCATGTCATTAATCAAGAAACGTGTTTTGGCCGATTTGTAATTTTCCAGAAGGGTGCGTATTCGCTTGATGACATTACTGGCACGGTTTCCATCGCGGACGATGCGTTGAAGTGCTTCCCTAACCTCGTGAATGTTGGGGGTTTCGCTGTCGAGCCACTGGAGGCAGGCATCCGCATTGATCACGACTGCGGCAAGGGGCTGGTTGACTTCATGCGCGATGGAAGCTGTAAGTTCACCCACGGTTGTGGCACGAGCGACACGAGCCAGAGCTTCCTGGGTCTGCCGCAACAACTGCTCTGCCTGCTTTTGGTCCTGAATGTCGGTATTAGTCCCATACCATCGCATGATGCGCCCCTCGGAGTCACGCAACGGTACGCCAAGTGAAAGAAACCAGCGATAGGAACCATCTGCGGCACGATGACGTTCCTCCTGCTGATAGGCGGTGCCGTTTGAAACGGAAACGTGCCAGGCCTTGAGGACTCTATCGCAATCCTCGGGATGCAGCATTGCCTGCCAGCCTCGACCCCGAAGTTGATCGAGTTCCAAACCCATGTAGGTGCGCCACTGCTGGTTACAAAAATCGAGAGTCCCATCTGGAGGTCCGCTCCAGATTTGCTGTGGAATGGCATCGATAAGCACTTCCAACTGGCTTTCCGCACGTCGTCTGTCCTCAATGTCGGTGCTGGTGCCGTACCATTTCACGATCTTTCCATGAGTGTCGAACACCGGTACGGTGCGAACAAGGAACCAGCGGTAGACTCCATCCGCCCGGCGCAAACGCATTTCAAAATCGGCAGATTCTCCGGATGCCATGGTTTTGGCCCACTTCTCCAGGGCTTGTTGGAGGTCGTCAGGATGGACAATGCTTAGCGAATTATTTACCGAGTCATGCAAAGTAAGCCCCGTGTAGTCGAGCCAGCGTTGGTTGAGGAAATCAAGTTTTCCATCTGGAAGGATAGTCCAGGCCATGATGGGAATGGTGTCGAGCATGAGGCGGTGATGGTCTTCCATTCGTTTTAGAGCCCTCTCGGCCGATTTACGCTCTGCGTTCTCCATCTTCAATGACTCGTTGCTGCTCTTCAGCGAGTCGGAAGTTCTTTTTTGAACGACACCCAGCGATAGGACAAAGATGGAAGCGAGAGTAAAAATGAGAAGGCGTGGCCACTCGCGAAACTCCACCGTCCATGAATGAACATCGGATATAAAATAATACTTAAAGGCCAAAACCAGGATTAGCATGGTGAGCAGACCTGGCTTGAGCCCTCCATACCAAGTGCTGAACATGAGCGCGCAAATGAAAAGTGAAACCGGTGCGGCGACCGCACGAACCTCGAGGGCCAAGGCTATGGTCAATACGAAAATGACAGAAGCAACCGAGGCACCGTATTTTAAAGCCAATGACGGATTGCGCCATGCAAGTTGACCGAATTTTGTAAAAGCTTTGTGCAGCATGATCAGGAATTTGCATCAATACGACCGAACGAAACCATCTGCGATCGTTGTAACGGTTTGAATAGCTACTTACTGAAATCACCCAAAGCGGTTTGAGGCTTCATGCAACTGCTTTCCACAAAGGGCCGCTTTATATCCTGGTTACATCCGAAAATGAGTCTATCCACCGCAGTTAAGACAAGGGAAACAAGTTTCAGTGAAGACAATAACCTGCCCAAGGGGCCTTGGCACTAAAATTCCTGATCCCGATTTAGGTGGAATTGGAAGCCGATTGCAGTTAACGGCTCCTTACCCATGGGGATCAAAATATACCCTTTTGTTCGTGGATGGAACTGTTGGGTTGAGATGGACAATTATTGTCAATGGTTGTTGCTTAATTAAGCAGTGAAAGGAGCTAAACCTACCCGTTTCCTGGTCAATCCGACCGGGGTGCAAGTCGCGTGCTGGAGCTAACTTGCAACATTTGGAGGTGCGGATTATTGAATTTAAGGAGTGGAGGTGATTTTTTCTGATGCCGCGATGTGGGCAAAAGGAGGTTGCGACGATTCTGCGGAATCGTCGTCGAGAGCGCGTTGCGCTCATACTGTTACCCCAGGGTAGCTCCTTTGTTGCAACCCATGGGCTTTGGGCCTTGAATCCCGTTGGGATTCCAGTTTGGTGCTTCGCTTGGGTTCGGGCTGGATTCTTGAGTTGTGGGAGTTTGCGACGTTTCGATCATGTCATTGCAGAGCTTCAATTCCGCGTTGCCGCTTTAAAACCCGGTTCCTTGGTACGATTGTCGGCGACCCGCAAGAAAACTCGTTTTTGGATTGTTGAATTGTCACAGTGGTCAGGTGCGACTTAAGCGCTTCAGTTTGTTGACGCGGATTATTGTGGGTTGCCTGGTTGCGGGTGCGGTGGCTTTTTATTGGTGGGCTGGTCCCTGGTATCATGGGCGGACGTTGAATTCATGGCTTTTGGAATATGGCGAAGGGCCTCGGAATTATCGAGAATCCCCCAAGGCGGACGAAGCTTTGCGACATATTGGGGCGGCCGCTGTTCCTCATTTGCTTTCGCTCCTGCACTCCACCAATTTTCATACGAACTATCATTTGATTCGGAAAGTGACTGTCACTTCGCCACCATTCGTAACCTGGTCGAATCATTATCAAGCGGATTACAGTGTTCATACCCCTTTGGCGGATTGGATTGGGAAGCGGACGCCGTTTCGTGTCACACGGATGATTGTCCCGCCGAGCTGGGATCATTGGAAAGCATTCGTCGCGTTTCAGTCACTCGGGCCCGCCGGGAAATCGGCTATTCCGGAATTATTAAAGTTGGCCAATAACCCGACAACGACTTTGAATTGGCGTCGATTCGGCGATTTCAACGACCTGGAGGAAATCGCAAAGTCTGCAATGAATAGTGGGTCCTATGTCGCGCCCAGCGAATCAAACAGCCCGGGCTTTGACGGGCCAGCGCGGAGCTTGAACTTGTATTTGGTGGATGGGGAAATTGCCATGACGGCGCTGGGAGCAATTGGCGCGGATGCCATTCCGGCCTTGCTGGAGATGTTGGCTGATCCTAATCCGGTGTTACAAGTGCGAGCTCAAACGGCATTGGGGATGATGGGGGCGGCGGCAGAGCCTGCAATCCCTGTGTTAATCCAAATGGCCGAAACCGAAGTCCCTGGGCAGGCGATTTACGTGCTTGGAAGAATTGGGAAGCGTCCCGACCTGGTGGTGCCTGTTCTGCTGAAAAAGCTTAAAAATCCAGATAGCGGCGCCGTCCAAGCGCTTAGTCGATTTGGAAGATTTTCAATGGAAGCGGCTCCATACCTATTGGAACGGTTCAAGCAACCGCATCACGATTATTTGGCTGGCGTTGCACTCGGTCACATCAGTCATGAAATCACCGAAAAGGAGGTGATTCCGATTTTGATCGAGGAATTCCATAAACCGAAGAACAACCTTGAGAGAATGAATAGCCTGACATCTCTTTCAGTGATGGACGAAGAAGCTGAGCTTGTGATCCCTATCCTGATGGAAGCGTTGGAGGATAGCGATATTCACTCGAAAGAAATCGCGCTGCAAGGACTGGGACGGTTCGGGCAGAAAGCGAAGGTGGCCCTGGATAAGGTTGGAATATTAGCGGGACACACGAATGAGATGGTGAGCGTTCCGGCGCAGAAGGCGTTGAGGAAGATTAAATCGGCACGTTAGTTTGCGATTTTAGGAAGAAGTTCGATTGAGTATGGTTTTGAAAGCCTACGGCGCTGGGGCTCGAGAGCGAGATGTGCTGAGCTGGTCACCCCATGGAAAGACTGCTTCGCGTCAACCACTGGGCTTTGGGCCTTGAATCCCGTTGGGATTCCAGTTTGGTGGGGCCTTCGCATGCTCCGTGAATGGTGTTACACCTTATAGCCGAAGGATTGGAAGCTGAATTATTATTGGGGATGGAAAAGAGGCGACTCCTGTTTGTGTTCATGAAGCCCGTTTAGGGGCTGGGCAGGCGTGTCGATATTTTCGAGTCTGGAAAGTAATATTATGTTGGGAACTATTCTGCTGATCTTGTTTGTGTTGTTGTTGCTTGGGGCTCTTCCTGCCTGGCCTCACAGCCGTAATTGGGGTTATTTTCCGAGTGGAGGACTGGGACTCCTGCTGGTGATTTTACTGGTGTTGGTGTTGACGCACAGGATTTAGGATAATCTACTGCTGACCACGCATTCGTTGGAGTGTGGGGTCGTTACGTTTCATTCCACCTGGTGATGACTGGGGTGTTTTGGTGTCGCTCGTCGATACTGAGGATGCTTATGGAGGCAGTGGACAATGGGAAATGTTGGGCCTTTTCCACTGGGAGAGCTATCCAACGGGTGGCCAGGGCAGCGCCAAAATGGCCGTGGGTGAAGAGCGCGATGTTGCCTTTTAAGCTGTGCAGTTGGGAAAGGAGTTGGTCTGCGCGTTGTGTGATTTGAGCGGGAGATTCTCCATTGGGCGAACCGTCACGAAAGAGATTCCAGCCCGGGCATGACTTGATGATTTCCGTGGTTAGCAAGCCTTCGACATCGCCATAATCCCACTCGGTTAGGAGGGGCTCAATCCTGGCGGTGGCAGACAAGCCAGCCAATTCGCATGTTTTGCGGGCTCTTTCTCTTGGACTGGTGAGAACAACATCGAACGCAATTGGCTTGAGTCTGGCGGCTAAATTTCGTGCGGCCGCTTCACCCTTCACGGTGAGGGGGATATCGGTACGGCTGGTGTGCTTTCCTGACAACGACCATTCTGTTTCGCCATGACGAATGAGGTAGAGGCTCATGGGGCGAAATTATGGATGGCAATTGGCGAATGATAAAACTGAAAATTGATTGGCGCTTTTATGAAGGGTGTGGCTGAAGGTAGGTGATATTATTTTTAAGCTCATTGGGGGTTATTCGCCTCGAGTCACTTCGTTCGCGGTGTTTGCTCAAAATCGTGATCTTTCGCGCTGGCTTCGTTTTGCTTCTGCCAGGAGGGCGCAGGGCCATACCTGGCAGAAGCAAAGCCTCGCCATCATCGAAAGCTTACGATTTTATTTTATATCGCAGGTTGGCCGTATCGCTGGATGTCAGTGTTTGAAGGATAGAAGACCTGTCTCGCTTTGGTGCAGGATGATTGTTTGCCTGCTGGATGACTTTCAAAAGTCATTTGAATAATTGGTTTCAGAGAATCTTACCCGCTTTCAATTGCTCTCCATTCATCAGGGGTGTGATTGAAGGGTGTGTGGGAGGAATTAAGAAACTTTTCCGAGGATGGCTTCGCTGTTGTTTTTGGCACTTTGGCGCAGGGCATTTTGGGCGGTAATGATGTTTTCGGCCGATCCTTTCCAAGTCTGGAGCGCGCCCGTTTGAAGTGCTCTTCCAAAGGAGAAACTGATGCGCCAGGGAACATTGCTGGCATGGCAAATGGCTGCCAGGCGCTGAGTGGCGAGTTCATCGCTTTGACCCCCGGAAAGGAAAACAATACCTGGAACTGCGGCAGGGACGGTGCGTCGTAAACAACGACGGGTGGTAGCGGCTATGATTTCAAGGCGGGATTGGTCCGGGCATTTGGATCCAGGGGTAATCATCGCTGGCTTGAGGAGGATATGTTCAAGGACGACCCGATGGGCGGCCAGTTGATCAAAGACATTTTTGAGCACGTGAAGCGCGACTTCTTCGGTTCGGCCTATGGAATGGTCACCTTCCATGAGTATTTCGGGTTCCACGATGGGAACAAGGCCGGCTTCCTGGCAGAGGGCAGCGAAGAGGGCTAACGAATGAGCATTGGTTTCGATGCAAGTCGGACTAGGGGTGGAATCGCTGATGGAGAAAGTGACACGCCACTTGGTGAAACGAGCGCCGAGGGCACGGTATTCGGCGAGCCGCTCACGTAATCCATCGAGGCCGAGGGTCATTTTTTCGTTTTCAAAATTGGGAAGTGGGCTGGTACCCTTATCCACCTTGATGCCCGGAATGATTCCCTGGCGGTTGAGATATTCAGGGATAGGGGTGCCGTCGCGAGTTTTTGCACGGAGAGTTTCATCGAAGAGAATGACTCCGCTGATGAACTCGTTGAGATCTGGCGCAGTGAAGAGCATTTCCCGATAAGCGCCTCTCGTTTCCTCGGTAGCAGGAATGTCGAGCGCTTTGAAACGCTTCTCGATGGTGGGAAAACTTTCATCGGCGGCGAGAATTCCTTTGCCGGGGGCGAGGATAGCTTCGACCGTGGATTCCATGGTTTGCGAATGCATAATTTGTTTAACCCAGTTTCACTATCATTTTGCCG
This sequence comes from Verrucomicrobiales bacterium, assembly GCA_028293375.1. Lineage (GTDB taxonomy): Bacteria > Verrucomicrobiota > Verrucomicrobiia > Limisphaerales > JAQGOY01 > JAQGOY01. Next base: position 8,431 of record JAQGOY010000065.1, read on the forward strand.
ATGTTGTTGCCGTGAAATAAACCGATGAACGCAGGGATGGCCTGTTCAATTCCAAAGGCCAGGGTTTCCTTGTGAATTAACTTTCCTGATTTGTAATTATCACCGACTTAGCGTTCGTATTCGGG
>JAQGOY010000136.1 GCA_028293375.1 Verrucomicrobiales bacterium
ACTCTTTGCTGAAATAGGTGAAGGCGCTTGCCGTCAGCCAATCCTGTTCCTCAGTCCCCACCACAAGGCATAAATCCACTCTCTCTTCCAGCAACCATTCCGAACCCATCGCCAGCCCTTGAAGAAACGTTCCGGGATCACCCACGATAGTATAGTTGATTGCTTTGGAATCCAGCAGGGCCGTCAGATGGCTCGAAGGTGCGTTGAATACCGTTTCTGGGAATACCAGGGGACTGGCCGTCGCAGGGTCCCTCAACGCCTCTTCATAAAATCTCCTGGAATAGTTCACGCATCCCGACATCACGCAAAGTATTATTCCCAGCCTCAGTTTGCCTGATCGAATCTCTTCTCCACGACTCCCAATGGCCTCCAGCGCTGCCCCCACAGTATATTGACTGATCGGGCTCGACCTCCTCATTCGTGGTTGGGCGAGAAACGCCGGGCGCGGAGAGGGCAGGGGAACGGTGTTGATCAAAATTCCCTCGGTCCAGCCTGGTCGCAGCTTGGCCGTCGGTTCGATTTGCACCTTCTCTTCAACGGCTCGGATCAGGCTGGACACTCCCCAACCCGCTGGAGAAACGGCCCCGGTTCCAGAGATATACACAGAGGCGGTTTTCATCCGTTGAATTTTTTGAAAATTAAGGTGGCGTTTGCGCCTCCAAAACCAAAGGAGTTCGATAAAATGTATTCCGTCTTTTTTTCCTTCGGGTGGTTCAGCAATTGAAAGCGAATCGCAGGGTCCGGATTTTGGCAACTCGCTGTTGGGGGCAGCATTTTTTCATTCAATGCCATGATACAAATGGCTGCTTCGATCGCTCCGGCTGCCCCCAGCGTGTGACCAATGCTTGATTTCGTGGAACTCACGTCCAGGTTCTGCACATGGTTTCCTGCCCAGCTCTGGATCGCGTGTGTCTCGGAAATATCATTCAGGACTGTTCCGGTTCCGTGCGCGTTAATATATCCAATCTCCTCCACATTCACTTTTGCATCCTCTGTCGCTTCCAACATTGATTTCAAGGCGGCAATTCCCTCCGGGTGCGGCTGTGTCAAATGATGCGCATCTGTTGATGCTCCATAACCCACGATCTCGCCAATAATCGAAGCTCCTCTCTTTGTCGCATGATCCAAATTTTCAATCGCAAATACTGCCGCTCCCTCCCCAAGAGCTAATCCGTCCCTCTTCGCATCGAACGGTCTGCATTCCGTTGTCGACAGCGCTTGCAATGTATCGAAACCCGAAAACACCAGTTCGCTGACCCCATCAAATCCACCCGTCAATGCGATCTCTGTTTTTCCTGACCTGACTTGGTGAAACGCATGCCCTATCGCATTGCTGCCTGAAGCGCAGGCATTGGCAATAATGGTGATCGGTCCCTCGATCTGAAACTCATCGCAGATATCAAGCGCCTGCTTTTGACACTGGTAATGAACAACGCGGCTTGCCTGGTTCCGCCTGGCCCTGGGTGACTCGACTGAAGTGCGATAATAATTCTCCCCTAAGCTCATCCCTCCGCTGGTGGTTCCGAGAATAATCGGAATCGGTTCGGCAAAACTATCCAATCCTGATTCGTTAATGCACTCTCCAGCAGCGGCCAATAACAGCAAAGAAGCGCGCTCAATTCGCGAAAGATGGTTGGTAGAAAGTCGCCTGGGCGGATTCAGTAGCATCAGGTCCACCACCGCAGCACGTTTCGCTCTGTGCCGCGAAACATCGAATAGGCGCACGGCTTTGAACGCCGGAATACCCTTAAAAATAGCCTGTAAATTCCTGCAATAACCAGCCCCATGCGCAGTCACCACTCCCACTCCCGTGACCACCACCCTTTGCGGGTCATCTCGTTTTGGCTGGCGCGGCGGAAAAAGCACAATGTTCCACCGAACATAGGAACTTAACCTTCCTCCCGTCAACTAGGACATCCTAGGGGATCGCCTGATTAACCCGACGTTAAGGAATCAATTCTATGCTGTAAAAGGCCTGGGAAGCATCAGTTCCGGCGCTGATATCCACAAACGAACTCACCTCGTTTGTCGCTGTGACAGTGCCTATTAACGTGAATTGCCCAGTGGACAGATTGGTCTTTTTAAGAATGTTATATCGAGAATTCAACGCCGAACCCCAACTCAGGACTGGTGAAAACTTGATTCCAATTCTGTAACCCGACTTTGCGTCCAGAGGATTGGTGCCCGCATTGAATTCCTGGGCATTGCTTGACCCATCGAAGTCAGGATCCGCATTGGCATCGGCCAATGGATTTGTCTGATAACCATTCCCGAAATATTGCTGGCGCCAGGTGGTGGATATCCCGTCGCTGCCAAACGCGTAAAGGCGCATGTAATTTGTCGAATAAATTTCGGAAATGCCAAAGTTATTTAAAAAAAGGCGTGCCGAAATCGTCCTGGAGTCGGTGAGTTGTATCGGGCCGGTGTAAATCGGCGAAGCACTTGTGGGAGCAGTCCCATCCACAGTGTAACGCACTATCCCGGACCCCAAAGTATTAGTCAGGATAACCTGGAGACTGTTGGTAAAATATCCGGAACCAGGAGTGAATAAAATTGGATTTGCTTTGATAAAGGTGGCGCTGAACACATCCGACGCCGCAAACCCATTCACAAAAAATCCTGCCTTCACGGTGGTGGTCTGTGTCAGCTTAAAAGAATTAGTATAAAGTGTTGAAGTCTCATTGGGAATACTCCCGTCCAACGTATATCGTATCTCCCCCTCTCCGAGTTTCGAAAACAAGTGCACTTGGATGCTATTGGTAAATCCACCCCCTTTTGGAAAAAAGGAAAGGTCATTTCCATCGTCCGGTGCAATCTTGAACTGCACCACTTCTGCAAGCGAATCGCCTGACCCTCCGGCGCTGCCAATTTGGGAGTTGAAGAGCCTTGAACCTTTGTCTCCAGCTCCGTTTACGGCTAAAACGCCAGCCGGGATCGATCCTCCCGTTTGGCTGTATTCCACAAGCAAATTACCTCGTGCAGGATCATAATAAAACGGTGTTGTTAACGGAATCGCGATGTCAAATGGATTAGTGGTGGAATCAGCGCCAAGGATCGCCGAACTGTTTAATTTGATCGTGCCATCGAATACCACTTGTTCATCGGGACCAGTATTGCTTTTAAATGCTGTGCTCAGTGCGTCGGGTCCGAAGGATGTGGTTGACATGCTGATCCGAATCGTGATTTCTGCATTTGCAAAAGGTATTGTGCCCGGGCTTCTTTGAAACCGAATCTCATAAATTCCCATCGTTCCGTTTGTAAAAAGTCCGGCTCCATAAACTGTTTGTAGGCGAATGGTTTGACTCAGAAGCCCACTGTAATCCCTGGTACCGGGCTGGATGGGCGGCACCACTAATGTCGGTTCTTGTCCGAATGCCATGATTGCGCAACCAAAGAACAGCACAACTAGGATTATCCTGGCGCAGCAAAAAAAAATCGTCGGTTTCAACAGTCTCATATTTCTTTCCTCCCTGGGTCGGTCATTCACCGAGTTGATCGAGGGTCTTTTCGCAGCAGACTGTTTTCACCAACAGTTGTCAATCAGGAAGGAAGAAATATACTGGGTATCGCGAACCTTCGCGATGAACTACTCTTTGACGGAGAGGTGGATCAGGTCTGCCGCATCCTCTTGGATTTGAGGATTCAATGGAGCCCTATTTCCACCATTCGTCAGGGGCTTTTCTTTTTTATGCGCCCTTTCTTCCAGGAAATGCATTAGGTATTCCCTAAGTTTGTAGTACTCCGGGTGTTCCATCACATCTTTTCGGTTCCGTGGGCGGGGGAAGGGGACATTCAGCACGTCTCCCACTTCTGCTTCGGGACCGTTGGTCATCATCACGATTCTATCGGACAAAAACAGAGCCTCGTCCACGTCATGCGTCACCATCAAGGCTGTCTTCTTGTCCTTTCTCCAAAGCTCAATCAAAACCTGCTGCAACTCGAAACGAGTCAGCGAGTCCAGCATTCCAAACGGCTCATCCAGCAGCAGCATTTTTGGTGAAAGCGCAAAAGCTCTCGCTATTCCGACCCTCTGCCTCATGCCACTGGAAAGCTCGCCAGGCTTTTTATGCATCGACTCCCCCAAACCGACCACCTCCAAATAATATTCCGTAATCTGCCTTCGCTCCTGCGAAGTCGCGGTGAAAAAAACCTGTCCGACTCCAAGCATCACGTTTTCGTAGGCCGTCATCCAGGGAAGTAGGCAGGGGGCCTGGAAAACTATCCCACGATCCGGACCGGGCCCCGTAAGCTCTTTTCCCGCAAGAATGATTCCACCCGCCGTTATCGAGTTCAATCCTGCCACCATGGAAAGCACAGTTGATTTTCCGCAACCTGAATGACCTATCAATGTCACAAACTCACCCTTTTTAATCGAGAGATCAAAATCCTTTACCACCGTCACAGGACCCTTTGGTGAATCGTAAACTTTGCTTAAACGAGTTAAAACACAATAATCACTCATGAATCGATCTCCACAACCTCTTCTTTGATTTCCTTTTTTCGGCGCGCTTGCCTATTGCTCGAAAATCCCGGCATGCCTTGCGAGATATCTTCGGGTTCTATATCAGGCAGACTTAGTCGCCGCGTTACAAATTGCCTTTTTTTAGCGCCTTCTCCCAACAGAAAGCTCAATACTTTTCCGCGGATTTCTTTGTAGTTCGGATCGTGGTTCATCTGCTTGCGGTTTCTTGGCCTCTCGATAGTTACCATCACTTCCGGTCCAAGCGTCGCGGAAGGCCCGGCGCTCAATGGAATAATCCTGTCTGCCAAAAGGATTGCTTCATCCACGTCGTTGGTGATCAGGACCACTGTTTTGCGTGCCTCGCGCCAAATTTTTTCGATCTCATCCTGCAAATTTGCCCTCGTCAATGCGTCCAGTGCGCTTAGCGGTTCGTCCATGAGCAGTATCTGCGGATCCATTGCCAGTGCCCGGGCTAACGAAACTCGCTGCCGCATTCCTCCCGAAAGTTCGCTCGGTTTTTTATCGCGAGCAGCCGACAAGTTTACCATTTTGATATAATCGTCCGTGTGTTGCTTTTTCTTCACCGCTGTCCAATTTTTGAAAACCTGGTCCACTGCCAGGTAGACGTTTTCATAGACTGACATCCATGGCAGCAACGAATAATTTTGAAACACTACTGCGCGATCCGGCCCGGGTTCCACGATTTCCAGGTCGTTTAATTTTACCGTGCCTTTGTCCGGTTTTAGCAATCCCGAGATCAACGAAATCAACGTGGTCTTTCCTGCACCTGAGTAGCCGACAATCGCCACGAATTCGCCTTTGTTCACCTGCAGGTTGATATCCGTGAGCACTTGAAAGGCTTTCGCGCCTTTTCCATAACTCTTTTCCACGTGACTTAATTCTAAAAATGCCATGGTACTCTATGCGGTGCGAAAACGTTGTTCGATCAAACTCATCAGCCTGTCCAGGATGAACCCAACCACTCCAATCGTAATGATGCAAAGAATAATATGTTCCGGTATGTTGGAGTTATATTCCTGCCAGAGAAAGCCACCCACCCCTGGTCGTCCCGTTAGCATCTCGGCTGCCACAATTACCAGCCAGGCTATTCCCAGGCTTAGGCGAAATCCCGTAAACATGTAGGGCAGGGTGGCCGGTAACAGCACTCGGAAAAGGGTTTTGGTTCTTGAGAGCTTTAGTACTTTGGCCACGTTGAGGTAATCTTGTGGTATGGAACGCACTCCCACTGCTGTGTTCAAAACGGTCGGCCACATCGAACACACCGCGATCGTAAAGAGGGCTGCCACTTCTGATACATTTCCTTTTGCTTTGGCAAAGATAACGAATCCCAACGGCAGCCAGGCGAGCGGGGAGACTGGTCTTAATATCTGGATCAGCGGGTCAAAACATTTGGCAAACGTTTTGGAGATTCCCAGCATGAATCCCAGTGGTGTCCCAAGTATCAGAGCGATGGCGTAACCCTTGGCCACCATTACCAGTGACAGCCAGGTGAATCGCAATATTCCCTGATCCAACTCGCCACGTTTTTCAAATGGCTTGGTGATGTAGGTTTTACTGAGTTCCCATGTTTTTCCAGGGGTGGGCAGGTCCGGCGACACCGTTTTCGTGAAGGCAAACCATAGGATCAGAAATGCTCCTATCCCGAGCAATGGTAAAATCAGCCAATCCAGTTTAAACTTCGTTTCTCTCATCTTATCCTTTCAAAGATTTAACCTCGAAGCTGGTCGCAAACTCTTCTGGTTTCGCCGGATCAAATGTTTTTCCGTCGAAGAGTGTTTCCGGTTCGCTATTGGCGCCTCCATGTTTGTAACCGATTTCTTTCATCGCCTCCTCGTAAATATCGGGCCGCATTACTTTCTTTGCTATCCCTTCGTAATCCGGTGTTCCCGTCACTAATCCCCATCGGCGATACTGACTCAGGAACCACTTCGCATATTTGTACTGTGGATAATTACAGTTCCGATCATGGAATATCATGTAGTTCGGATCTTGCTTTTTCTCACCGTCGCCCATGTCGTATTCACCCATCAATCGCCCATAAATAATTTCGGGCGGACAATTGATGTAGGTGGCCCTGGAGACAATTTCGGACTGTTCTTTTCGATTCTTTAAATCGTCCAGCCACACACTCGCTTCGTGCAGGGCTTTCAAAATCGACTTGGTCGTCTTGGGGTTTTTATCTGCAAATTCCTCCAGCATGCCGCAAACCTTCTCCGGGTGGTCTTTCCAGATATCCTGGGTGTTCACCGAGGTGAATCCTATCCCATCTGCGATGACTCGCGCATTCCACGGTTCTCCCACGCAGAAGCCATCCATTTTACCAATCTTCATGTTGGCCACCATCTGCGCCGGCGGAATGGTGATTAATGAAACATCCTTGTCGGGATCGATGCCTCCTGCACCAAGGTAATAGCGGATCCACATGGCGTGGGTCCCGGGAGGGAACGTCATGGCAAAGGTAAATGGAGAGCCTGCTTTCTTGGCGTCCATGATCAGCGATTTTAAAGCCTTGGGATCTCTTTTCACTTTCCCCTTTAGCTCCGCCTTCAGGCTGATGCTCTGTCCGTTCCTATTCGCAATCCACGGTATGATCATGCTCCGCTTTGCTGCTCCGGCTAGTCCCATGGTCGACGCGATCGGCATTCCCGTCAGCATGTGTGTTGCCTGGATGTCTCCATTTAATAGGGAGTCGCGAATCGCTGCCCAGCTTGCTCCTTTTGAAATTGTGGAATTAATTCCATATTTTTTGAAGAGTCCTTTCTCATGCGCGATCACGAAGGAAGAACAATCCGTAAGCGCAATCATTCCAAATTTAAGATCCGGTTTCTCGGGTGCATCAGAAGCGTAAAGGTTCCCCACCCAGCCGCCTGGCATTCCTGCCAGCAATGCGGTGGCCCCAGTAGCTCTAAGGGTCGTCCGAAAGAACGTTCTGCGTGTTTGTTTAGGAGGAAACGAGTTCATTAGTATGGTTGATTTGGTTGTTTTCTAATTCAGTTTTCTTCAGTGCTTTGTGATAGAGGTCGGATCGGAATACGGCTTGTGCGGAACTTGTTCGGAGTAATGCCGGGTCTCTCAGGCTGCCTGTTCGAAGCAGTTGAGCCATGATCCAACCCGCTTTTTGGGCGCAGGGCTCGTTCGAATTATCCCGGCTGAAAATCAGAAAGTCCGGCACATTTACCGCCTTGGAGGGAGAGAAAATAAAGGGTCCTTCCAGTGCTGTCATCAACACACTCTGACTCACGTTCAGGTGCTCTTTCCGACTGAGTAGTGCCGCTACTGCTCCCAAATTGGCTCGATTTTCGCAAAATTTTACTGCTTCGATAAGCGCCGCCGTTAACGCCAGTAATTCCTCTTCTCTCTCGTCCGCAAATTGTTTCGTCGTGGAAAATACTTTGTCCGGATGCCCGGGGGAAAGCTCGCTGCTGATGGCTACGCAGAAACCTTCCTCGTCTTTAACCGCGCAGGAGGTCCACGGCTCGCTAACGCAAAATCCATCGATGTTTCCAGATTTCAAGTGCCCTGTGAGTTGCTGCGGAGGCACCACTACTATTCTCACATCGCGTTCAGGGTGGATTCCATAGGTCGCAAGCCACTGTTTAAGAATGAAATTGTGAGAAGAATATTGGAACACCACTCCCAGCACATAGGTTTTTTTGCCCCGGACGCGGTCGATTTCTTTTTTAAGCGATTCTCCATCTCTCACTCCTGCATCATACAGTCGCCTGGAAAGCGTAATGGAATTTCCATTAAGCGTGATGACCAGTGGTGATATGCACGCCACAGGGATGCAACCCATGCCGAAGTTAATTGCAAACGGCATCGGTGCGACTGTGTGCGCTCCCTGTAATTCGCCGTAGATCATTTTGTCTCGAATTGTCGCCCATCCCACTTCTCGCGTGAGAGATACTGAACATCCGTATTTTGTAAACAGCCCGTATTCCTGCGCTACTAGGAATGGAGCGCAATCAAGCAGTGGAATATAGCCAAGCTTGATCTTTTGGGGCTTGCCGTAGGTTTCGGTCATCATAATCACAACACCTCCACTCCAAGCCGCGTGTATGCCAATCTTGCACTTCTATTGGTTTTTAGTGTTGCCAACTTCTGCATCCCGCTCATGAGCCGAATTCATGAGACCCCCGTCCCTCCCATTAATGGCATTCATCCTGTCAAAGCCGTTTCTTTTTACCTTTGGCAAACATTTCGTTCACCAAACCATTGCTTTTCTGCGCTCGCTGTAACTGGTTCTTTTTAGCCAGCGTGGCAATTTTCTGCTGCGCGTTTTCTTTCGTTTTTTCATAAATCCTTTGCTTTTCGCGCTTTTCTCTCTTGGCCTGATGAATGCTAAGCATGTTTACGAATATTTTCATGAGCGACTTTCATCCATGAGCAGTCAACCTTTGGATAGCAGACAATTACGTGCGTTTTCGTTACTGGCCAAAACCGGAAGCTTCACGCTCGCCGCCAAGGAGTTGTTTCTTTCGCAATCCGCAGTCAGTCATTCCATGAAAGCCCTGGAGCAGGATGTTGGCTGTCGACTCCTGGAGCGCGTCGGAAAGCGCGTCGTACTGACCCAGGCCGGTGAACAACTGCTGATGCACGCAGAAAAAATTCTTCATGAAATGGGTTCTGCCCGCTCTTCCCTGGAGCAGCTCAGCAAATGGGGAAGGGGCCGCCTGCGCGTTGGAGCCAGCACTACTGCCTGCCAATACATTCTTCCCACCGTCCTCCGTGAATTCAAAGAGAGTTTCTCTCAGTGTCTCATCTCCATCGAACCGGGGGACACCCCCGAAGCGCTCGACATGCTTCGCACCAATAAAGTCGACCTCGCCCTCGTTTTGGAACCGCACCACGAGGAGCAAATGGAATTTCATCCTCTGTTCGTTGACGAACTTGCCTTTCTCGTCAGCCCTCTTCACCCCTGGGTGCTGAATGGTCACGTCACGCGCCTGGAAATTCCCCGGCAGAATTACATTCTCTATAACAAAAATAGTTACACCTTTCGGATGGTGGAGGATTATTTCAAACAGGAGGACATGATTTTAAACACGGTGGTCGAGCTCGGAAGCATGGAAGCTACCAAGGAACTGGTGAAACTGGGCCTGGGCGTCAGTATCGTTGCTCCCTGGATCGCTCAGAAAGAATTGCAGGAACGGTCTGTTGTCGTCATGCCGCTCGGAAAAAGAAAGTTGAAAAGAACCTGGGGGATTGCTTACTGGAAAGGTAAACGGCTAAGTCTCTCTGAGGAGACTTTTGTTGGCCTTTGTAAAACCGTTTGTGAATCTCTCACTTCGGATATCGCCATCCAGATTCAGGAAACCGTGAAATCTTTGGAAAAACCGATTTTAACTGGCGGTTCATCCTGAACAGATGAACGCTTCTATCAAGCCGCCTTACCCGAGTTCAATACCCCAAACTCGCAATTATAGGTTTTCTGGCACTTGGTGCACAGCGCTTCATCCATCCCTAAATTCGGCATCCACTCATAAGTGCTCTCGCAGTGCGGGCATTTGACCACGTAATTCCCTTTCGATCCACGAAAGGAGGAAATCCGGCTTAGGAAAGGCGTTTGCAAATCGGTCTCATCGAGCACAGAGAGAAGTTGCGGTGTGATTCGTTCCATTGGCGCCAGTCTGTTCGCCTGTGCCACAATCACTTCCTCGAAGGAGTTTCGCACCAAGCGGGCATTCCCGAAGTTTTCTGTCCTTCCCATGTGCAGATGATGGAAGTGATGCAACAATCGCTCCCGAAATGCTGACGAATATTTCAATCCATTTTTACGGCACAATAAGCTGAAGATTCGACACAGCTCTTGTGGCGAATAGTCTGGAAATTCCACAAAGCGCGTGAAACGTGAATGGAATCCTGGATTGGAATTGATGAAATTGTTCATCTCCTCCGGATATCCCGCCACTATCACAATCAGCCGGTCTCGGCTGTCTTCCATCCTTTTCAGCAATGTCTCAATCGCCTCCTGCCCAAAATCCTGGTGTTCCTTTGCCAAACTGTATGCCTCATCGATGAACAGTATTCCATCCAGCGCGGAATCCACCGCAGCATTCGTCTTTATTGCCGTTTGCCCCACATATTCAGCCACCAGAGAGCTGCGGTCGCACTCCACCACATGCCCTCTTTTTAATACCCCCAGGCTTCGATAAATCCGTCCCATCAATCTCGCCACCGTCGTTTTTCCGGTCCCCGGATTGCCGGTGTAAACAGAGTGGTAACTCGTCGGGATCACTTTCATTCCCTGGGCGACTCTCATCTGCTGCACCCGCGCAAAATTTGCCGTTTGTTTTATTTTTTCTTTGACCGATTCAATGCCGATCAGTTCATCCAGGTCTTTCAAAACATCGCCTAGCGTTTCGAGGCTTTGGATTCCGTCCGATGATGGCGCTCCCAAAAATCGGCTCGTGCAAACTTTCAGTTGCACGTCGAGGTAATGCATGAATCGCGTATCTTTGGCCGAGACCACCCCATCAATTTTCATCAATGCGTCGCAACAATCTCTCACCACGAAATCAAAAAATTCCAATACCTGGCTCGGAAGCGCTAGTTTGGTCAACGTTTCCAGCACATTCTCAAAATATTTTTCCGGGCTCGAGCTTCCATTGCTTGAAAATGTCTCGTGAAGTTTTGTCACTTTCTCCTGCGATTGGTCGATATATTCGGTGATCACATCCTTGATGTGCAGTCCCCGGTTCGGCTTATGATTACGATTCAACAGGCGCAGTCTGTCTTTGTGATGAAAACGAAAGTAGCTCCGCCAGCCTTCCGTCATCTGCCCGGGACCCGAACTGTAAAGCGATGTCATCCAAAACTGAGCCGTTGCGTCAGTCATCAGCCCAAAATCGTTTAATGGGAAAAACGTCGCCCAGGCAGATCCAACGACATGTTGGAAATTTTTGGCCAAACCTTCCAACAAATCTACCGTGATCGATCCTTGTCTTTCATAAGTAAACTTCGCCGGCACCAGGCACTCGAGGTGATCGTAAATGAGACGAAATCCGAACAGGCTCCGCGCCAGTCTCCGGGTCGCATCCAGTTCACAACCGGTAACGTCGCAAATTTCCGGCAACGTCTTGTCCAACTCCGCGAACGCTTTTACATACGCAGCGTCAATGGCCTCCACACGCGTTTTTTGCGCTGCCGAAATCAGGGAGCCAAGTTCGAAAGCTTCAAGGATTTCTTTTGTCGATTGCGTGTTGAAAACCGCCAGTGTTTCCTGGTCCACCAGGAAAAGTTGTCGGCTTTGGGGATCTCCAATCAACGAGGCCAGCACTGCGCCTGGCAGGATGGGGTGCACCTTAAACTCCGAGACGAGCGGGTTCATTTCCCCGAGAATGCTCGGTTTTCTGTTCGCTTGCAAGCCGCGGATAGGCTATCAACTCGTGGCCTGTGGATATTCTTTTCGAGGACGATCATCTTCTGGTGGTAAATAAACCCCCGGGAATGAACACCCATGCCCCTGATCCCGCTTCCCCCTTTGGCGTTTTCGAAACCTTGAACGAATCCCGCGGCAATCTCGCGATCCATCACCGGCTCGACAAGGAGACTTCCGGCGTCCTGCTTTTCGGCAAATCTCGCCTCGCCAACCAGCATCTCAGTGGCCAGTTCCTAAAAAAGCAGGTTGAGAAACAATATCTGTTTCTAACAAACTCAAAAACCATACTCAAAAAAACTGAATTTTCCTCCGCCATTGTTAGAAGCGGAGAACGGTACGTGTCTAAACCCTCCTCGCTGTCGACTTCATCAGCAACCACGCTCTTTGAACCGTTCGGTCATGCCGGATCTCACCAAAGAATCAAAGCCGCCCCAATTACCGGTAAAACTCACCAAATCCGGGTTCACGCTTCCGCCCTTGGCGCCCCGGTTCTTGGCGATACTCTTTACGGCGGTCAACCCTGGTCTCGCCTCTGTCTTCATGCCTCTGTTTTAAAATTCATTC
>JAQGOY010000190.1 GCA_028293375.1 Verrucomicrobiales bacterium
AGGACGGAAAGATTTTGTCATCAAGATCGAGTTGGGAGACTCGAGCCACAAGCTGCCAGGCGCCCCAGTGGCCGCTGGTGAAATCAACTGGATTTGCCGGTGTTAATTTCTTGAAAGTCGCCTCTTCTCCAGTGAGCACATACCCAATGGAAATGTTCCATGCACTGTTTTGAACATTTTGGGAGACAGCTCCCTTTTGCAATTTTTGCCCGGAAACAACGTATTCGCCAAGCAAACTAAAGGGTCCATAGGTGTAGAAAAGTTGGGGACTGACTCGCCAGCGGTTTCCATTGGCCGAGACGGTGCCGGAAACAGGGTTGTAGGCGAATGCCTGTTGTTGACCGTCTGTAGTATAGCCTGGCAGAGTGCCTCCCGTGGTGCCGGGCAGGCTGGCTGCTGTGGTGGCATGTCCTACCGTTCCCGCGACGCCGAATCCCAAATGGTCCAGGGCGCTGACTTTGGTTTTAGAAAATGGCTCAAAGAATAGGCGGCCAACAACTTCTTTTGACCCGTCGAAATCGAAGTTTCCCGAGTTTCTGGCATCGCCTACTCCATTCAGTAAAGCGAGGTCATAATTGATAAGTCTGCCTGCGATATTTCCATGAATGTCCACGCCAAGATCTCGATTGGGCACAAGATCGGTGGCCAGGGAGCGCTCGTTGAAGGCGAGATCTGAATCGGCCTGAAGCTGTTCAAGTCCGAAAGGCGTTTTGAATTTTCCAACTTTAATTTGCAATTCCGGGAAGATTGTCAAATTGACCCAGGCATCAAATAGCTGGACCGACGTACCGCCAAAATCGGGCACTATTTGGAAATCAATGTTGTCATAGACCTTGCCTTCGAGAATTGGGCGAGCGCGACGCAACAGGAAGCCCTGATTCGCACCCGCCTGGGTCTTGTCGAAGAAGTTTCTTGAATCCGCCTGAATAACAGCATGGATGGCGGCAGAGAATTTGCCGTCGTCTGATTTCACATTGAGCCCGTCCGAACCGATCGTAACGGTAGGAAGGGCATCGATCTTTTTCCCTGTCTTCTCGAGCTTTTGGATTTTCTCGGTTAGTTCCTCAAGTTTGGCTTTGAGTTCGTTGATATCCGCCGAGGTCGGCTCAGCGCCATGGAGTGCTCCGGCGGAGAGAGCGGATAAGACCAATAGAGAGAGTAAGGTGGAGTTCTTTGGTAATTTCATTTGAGAGTTCGTTGGATTTTTTACATCTGACAACTGAACAATACAACGAATGATTACTAAGTCTAGTAAAATAATGTAGTATTCGATGTGGGCGTGGGCATTAAAAAGATTTAATCAGACTTACCGGGGTTTTTAATATTGGTGATTTAGCTTCTGAAGAGTGAAATCTGCACTCTCGAGTACGCCATGGCCAGCTTTTCCATGCTCGGACAGTTCAAGACTTAAACAGTTCAGGTTGAATGATTTATGATCGCTTAGCTAGTGTCGCTTTTGCCCCAACTAACCATGAAATCACAAAAAAACAAGCGCTCCACTCCCTTGTCAATCGTCGTAGTTGTTTGCCTTGTCTTGGGAATCTTTTATGTCACGGTTGTTCGGAAAAACCAGGGGGAGGCCAGTAAACAATCATTGGGGAGTGAAGAGAAAGTTGCCCCGGTTGTGCGCGTGGGGACGCGGGATCTTGGAAAAGAATTAACCTTTTATGCGGAATTTCGGCCGTTTCAGGAAATCGATTTGCACTCGAAAGTGGCAGGATTTCTGGAGTGGATCAATGTGGACGTGGGCGATAACGTCAGGGAAGGTCAGGTTATAGCCAAATTGGAAATTCCCGAACTTGAGAGTGAAAGCGAAAGAGCGTTTTCGGTGCAACGTCGCAGCGAAGAGGAGATAAAGCACGCTCAAGTTGTGTATGAAGAGGCGCAAACCATCTACGAACGCCTTTCCGCAGTTGAAAAGGCACAGCCTAATCTCATTGCCCGCCAGGAGATTGATACCGCTTCCAGTCGCGAAAAATCGGCGTCCTCCGCCTTGTCCTCTGCAAAGGAGCAGGCCATCAGCTCCAATGCTGACATAAAAAAATACAAATCATTGCTGGGTTACGCAAACATTACTGCTCCATTCGCCGGGGTCGTCACCAAAAGATATGCGGATAAAGGAGCGCTGATTCAGGCCGGCACTTCGTCGAGCACCCAGACTATGCCTCTGATTCGACTTTCTGAGAATAACCATCTTCGGCTTTCCTTTCCGGTTTCTGTCTCCCATGTGAGCCAGATTCACATTGGAGATACTGTTTCCATTTTTATCCCTTCGCTGAATAAAAGGATGGAGGCGAAAATCAGCCGGTTGACGAGAAAGGTGGAAGTCTCAACACGGACCATGGATGCTGAAATAGACATTAACAATCCCAACATGGATATCATTCCTGGGGTTTATGCAAACGTGTCACTTAATGTGAATGAAAAGAAAGCGGCAATCGCTCTTCCGGTAGACTGTCTTTCGCACGAAACAATTCCGACCATCCTGGTCCTCGACAGCAACAATGTTTTTATCGAAAGGCCTGTGGAGACCGGCTTGGAGACAGCTTCTTATATTGAAGTGCTCAATGGGGTGAAAGCAGGGGATCTGGTTTTAGTAGGAAGCAGGGCTGGTTTTAAAGCGGGGCAGAAAGTGAAGGCAAAAATTGTCGACATAAAACTAGGATGAGTATGCAACTTCCACCGGGACCTGGACAACTGGAAACCTTGAAGTCTTTTGGTGTTACTGCTGTTTGCAACGCCATTGAGTTACTTAATTTGCGGCTGAGAAATGAAGGGTTCACCAATTCCAGCATTCAAAGTCTAACCGGCGGCTCCTGTCCAGTCATCGGCTATGCCGTTCCTATCACGATCAAGTCGTCGTCCCCACCGATGACCGCAGATGGCTATGTGGAAAGGACGAAATGGTGGGATACCATTCTCGAGACAGCAGCCCCCAGAATGATCGTCATCCAGGATGTGGGAAGTTTGCCCGGGCGGGGATCATTGATCGGGGAAGTGCATGGAAGCATCCTTAAAGCCCTGGAGTGCGTGGGGGTCCTTACGAATGGTGCAGTGAGAGACCTGGCTCAACTCGAGGCCATGGGAATGGCTTCCTGGGCTGGTTCTACCAGTCCCTCGCACGCCTATGCACATATCGTTTCCGTGGGAGAACAGGTTCAGGTGGCCGGATTAAACATTTCCCGCGGAGACCTTCTGCTTGGTGACCGCCATGGTGTGTGCTCCGTTCCCAAAAACGAAATCGTTCGTTTGCTGGAAATTCTTGCAGGAATGGAACACGCAGAAAAAGAGCTTATTGATTTTTGTCAATCAACAAGTTTCAACATCCAGGAATTAAGGACACTGATACATCGGCTCCGGGAAGAGAAGTTTTAGAGTATGTCAAAATTCGCCATTAAGTATCCTTTTTTCATCCTGGTTATCTGTCTGATCACCTGTGTGGTGGGGATCACCAGTCTATTCAGGATGCCTGTCGATTTGTTTCCCTCCATCAAAATTCCCGTCGTTGTGGTGGCCACGTTCTTCTCAGGCATGCCTCCCGAACAAATAGAGAATGACATTACGGGCCGCTTTGAACGCTTTTTCACTCTTGGAAGCGGAATTGACCACATTGAGTCAAGATCACTTCCTGGAGTTAGTCTGATCAAAGTCTACTTTCAGCCCGGGACAAATCCGGACTCCGCAGTAACTACCATCGCCAATTTGGCTTCTGCAAATCTGCGACGTCTGCCTCCCGGCACACTGCCTCCGGTAGTGTTGAAGTTCGATGCGTCGAGCCTTCCAGTATGCCTGATAACTTTGAAGGGGGAGGGGCTTTCGGAGACCAAATTGCGTGACCTGGGCCAGTATGCGGTGAGAAATCAAGTGGCGAACACGCCCGGCGCTTCTGTTCCCCAACCCTTCGGGGGTCGCTATCGACAGATCATGGTCTATGTCGATCCCCTGAAGCTTGAAGCCCATCAGCTAAGCGTCATGGATGTGGTCAGGGCGGTTAACGATGCCAACCTGATTCTTCCTGCAGGAGACGTTAAGATCGGACCCTTTGATTATAACCTTTATTCCAACAGCCAATTGAGGGACATCAATGATATCAATGCCTTGCCATTGAAGAGCAGCGGGGGGGCCTCGGTTTTGGTGGGTGATATTGGAGAAGCCAGAGATTCCTCCCAACTCCAATATAACGCTGTCAGGGTGGATGGCCAGCGGTCAGTCTACCTTCCCGTTCTCAAGCAGGGCGGAGATGCCAACACCATTGCAGTGGTCGACGGGATTAAAAGTTCTGTGGCGTCGCTGACGGATGTTCCCGGGGAATTGATCACCAAGGTCCTGTTTGACCAATCCGTCTTTGTTAAAAATGCAATCGAAAATCTTTTACACGAGGGGGCCATTGGATTGATTTTAACCGGGCTGATGATCCTTGTTTTTCTGGGCAGCTTCCGGGCCACCATTGGCGTTTTTCTTTCAATTCCGCTTTCCGCGCTCGCCACATTTATCGCTTTATCCATGGGGGGAGGTTCGATTAACACTATGATCCTCGGCGGTTTGGCTTTGGCTTTTTCCCGGCTCATTGACAATTCCGTGGTGGTCTTGGAAAACATATTTCGACATCTGGAATTGGGAGAATCTCCGCTGGTGGCCGCTGAAAAAGGCGGACAGGAAGTCGCTTTGCCAGTGTTGGCGGCCACCCTGACAACCGTGGTGGTGTTTTTTCCTGTGACCTTTCTCTACGGGGTCAGCAAATTCCTGTTCATGGCATTGGCTTTATCGGTCGTTTTCTCCTTGTTTGCTTCTTACTTTGTGGCCATGACGGTGGTCCCACTGTTTTGCGCAAAATTCATTAAAGGTGCACATGGGCAAGAGGGGCAGCATCCAGGCTCGGGCGCGAGATTTAACAGGTGGTTTAATCAGCGATTTAATAAAATGCTGGATGGTTATGAAACTTCGTTGAAGTTTTCGTTATTGAGGCCCGTGGGCACCGTGGTGGCCATTCTTGGAATGTTCGCCTTGAGCTTTGGCGCCGCGCCCTTCATCGGGACCTCTTATTTCCCAAGAACCGATCCAGGCCAGTTCGTGATTAATTTAAAAGCGGCTACGGGGACGAGACTGGAAAATACCGAAGTATTGGTGTCTCAAGTAGAGGACATCGTGAAAGAAATCGTCAATACCAATGAACTCGGAAGCATTGTCTCCAATATGGGTGTCACTCCTGGCTTTTCATCGATTTACACTCCAAACTCCGGACAACATACGGCGTTTGTCCAGGTCAGTTTGAATGAAGGCCACAAGACAGGCAGTTACGCTTACATGGACCTGGTGCGTGCCCGGCTGCGAAGAGAACTTCCCCAGGTCAGCGCCTATTTCCAATCGGGCGGCTTGGTGGATGCTGTCCTTAATTTAGGCTTGCCTGCTCCGATCGATCTGCAGGTGGCAGGTTCAGATATTGAAACAACGCATAAGATTGCTTCTGAGATTGCCTCCAGGATTTCAAAAATAAACGGGGTGAGCGACATTCTTGTTCCCCAGGATGTCGATTACCCAGCGCTGCAATTAGACGTCGACCGGGAAAAAGCGAGCCAGCTGGGTTTAAGTGAAAAAGAAGTGGTGGGGAATGTGATCACCGCGCTCACCAGTGATCAAATGATTGCACCGAGCTATTGGGTCGATCCGAAAAGCGGCAACGATTATTTGTTAACGGTTCAATATCCGGAAGGTCACGTGAAGTCTTTCGCCGATTTGGAAGCCATTCCGCTTCGATCTGCCAAAAGCATCCATTCATCGCGCCTCGATTCGGTAAGCAGTATTCGTCACATCCACGCGCCGACTGAAGTGGATCATTATCAGTTAAAACGAGTCATGGATGTTTATGTGGCTCCTTCCGGTGAAGATTTAAGCAAAGTGGTGACCGGAATCGAAGCTATACTGAAAGATACCAAGCTGCCTGTGGGAGTAAAAATCACGATGCGTGGCACCGTTCAGGGAATGCGAGCCTCTTTCAAAAGTTTTGGTCTGGGTCTGATCCTTTGCGTTGTGCTGGTTTACCTGATTCTCGTGGCGCAATTTAAGTCCTTCATAGACCCGATCCTCATTCTTCTCGCCGTTCCGACTGGAATCATTGGCGTTTTCATTATTCTTTCGGTGACGGGCACCACCCTGAATATTATGTCGTTAATGGGAATTGTGATGATGGTGGGAATCGTTTTGTCCAACAGCATCCTCATTGTTGAATTCACCCATCGACTCCGTGATGACGGAAAGCCGTTGCGGGAAGCTGTGGTGACTGCCTGCCGGGTTCGCTTGCGTCCCGTGTTGATGACCAGCCTTGCCACCCTGTTCGGGTTAATCCCCATGGCTCTCAATCTCGGGACCGGAAGCGAAGCCTATGTGCCCCTGGCCAGAGCCATCATTGGAGGCCTCGCGGCATCCGTGATTTTAACCATATTTATCGTGCCCGCCGCTTATTTGATCGTTTATTCGTGGAAAGAACGTCAAGCGAAGTCGGCCACCGCGCAAATTGTTAATGTTGGATAGTTTATGAATTTGCTTTTTGTATTTCTGATTTCGCTTCTTTGCTTCGTGCCATGCGTTGTCGCCGAAGCAAACCCCGCTCCGCTCTCCCTGGAGGAAGTGGAAAGATTGGCACTGTTAACTCATCCGCAGGCCAACAAAGCGAGACTCCGTGTAAACCTTTCCCGCGAAGTGAAGAAAGAGTCGTTTTCGCCGTTTCTCCCAAACGTGGTGTTCAATGCCACCGCGGTCGGAACGTCTGATGCCAATACTCGTATTGGTGCAGGTTCATTAAGCAACCCCGCCATCTTCGAAAGAAACGCGGAAGGAATTACCATTTCTCAAGTCATTACCGATTTCGGGAGATCGGTAAATTTGTATGGCGCCGCAAAAGACTTATGGAAAGCAGAAACTCAAAACGAAAACGCCACCCTGAATTCGTTGCTTTATCAGGCAGATACTTTGTTTTTTCTTGCTCTTGAAACCGATGAAGTAACCCATGTGGCTGCCCAGACAGTGACGAATCGTCTGGAACTGCTGAACCAGGTTTCTGCTCTCGCTTCCAACAAATTAAAGTCAGACCTGGATTTGAGTTTTGCCAAAATCGGAGTGG
The DNA here is from genome assembly GCA_028293375.1 of Verrucomicrobiales bacterium. Taxonomy (GTDB): domain Bacteria; phylum Verrucomicrobiota; class Verrucomicrobiia; order Limisphaerales; family JAQGOY01; genus JAQGOY01. The sequence continues at coordinate 7,118 of JAQGOY010000190.1, forward strand.
ATGAAGCGAATCTACTTTTCTTGAATGCAAAAAGCGAAAAGGATTCGGCCCTGCTTCGGCTCAATGCGTTTATCGGACGTCCCGTAACGGATACTCTCCAGCTGAATTATTCCGATGTTGCTCAAGCCTCTATTTCCACCAATCTTACAGAACTAATCTTTATCGCTCTCAAGGAAAATCCCGCGCTTAAACGACTTCGGTTGGAGTCGGAGTCTGCCAACAAAACATCGCGGGCCGAGCGGGCTCTTCATTATCCAACAATTAGCGCGGTGGCTTCTGCGGGAATTATCCCCGCTGGCGATAAAACTTTTCGAGAGGATTACGCAGCTGCGGGGATCAATTTGAGCCTCCCGCTTTTTGCTGGAGGGCAGCACGTCGCCAGGCAGCGTGAAGCGAAAATTCGAGAAGACATTGCTCAGGAATCTTTACGCGAAGCTGAGACTAATATTGTTCGGGAGGTGAAAATCGCATGGTTTACCGCAAATAGCGCCCATGAAAAAGAAATCGTCACCGAAAAACTCCTTCAACATGCGGGTCAATCCTACAATCTGGCCAAAACAAAATACGACGTCGGCAGTTCATCGATCATTGAATTCAGCCAGGCACAACTCAACAAAACTTCTGCTGAAATAAATCAAAAAACGGCGCACTACGAATATCTGGTCAAACGAGCCAATCTTTATTACCAGATCGGGGTCCGTGATTCTTCTCTGCTAAAGAACTGACTGAAAAGGCGGTTTAGTTTTATGCGTTTGGATTCACGCCCACAGTGAATCAATTGGGAGGTTGGGATCGAGTTTACGATCTTGAAGCCAGCTTGGATTATATAGTTTGCTTTGGTACTTGTGCCCTGAATCGCAGAGAATGGTCACAATGGTTTTGCCAGGTCCACTCTCTCTCGCGAACCGAACCGCCCCCGCTATGTTGATGCCGGAAGATAGTCCAAGGAACAATCCTTCTTGTCGCAAAAGTTGGTTCACAATGGTCACCGCTGCCTGGTCGGTAATGCGATAGGCTTTGTCGACAACGATTCCTTCCAGGTTTTTGGTGATGCGCGTTTGACCTATCCCCTCAGCGACTGAATCTCCGTCTTTGGTCTCTCCGTTGCCCTGGGTAAACCACGACCACATGGCAGCTCCATAAGGATCGGCACAAACCACTGCCACATTTGGATTTTTTTCCTTCAGGTATAGAGCAGTGCCCGCAAGCGTTCCTCCTGTCCCAACGGAGGCCACAAATGCGTCGACGTTTCCTTTGGTTTGTTCCCACATTTCCGGTCCTGTAGTGCAATAGTGGGCATGGCGATTAGCCAGGTTGTCGAATTGATTGGCCCAGAACCACCCTTTTTCTTTGGCCAATCTTTGAGCGACGTGATTGTAATTTCCAGGATCTGAATATGGCTTTTCCGGGACCGTGATCACTTCCGCCCCAAGAGTGCGAAGCAAACTGATTTTCTCCGGCGACTGTGTCTCCGGAATTACAATTACCGTTTGGTATCCTTTGGAATGCCCAACAACGGTCAGTCCAATCCCTGTGTTTCCTGCGGTTCCCTCCACAATCGTGGCACCCGGCTTTAGAAATCCTTTGGCTTCCGCATCATCGATGATGCCCTGGGCCGCACGATCCTTTACTGATCCGCCTGGATTCATAAATTCTGCTTTTCCAAGGATCTCGCATCCAGTCACTTCAGAAAGCGCTTGTAATCGAATAAGAGGAGTCTTGCCGATGTGTCCCGCAATACCGTGGTAACGTAATTCGCTCATTGGATTTATATCAGTTCGGGCTGGTTCGCTGATTAGGCATCATCGGTGTTCGATTCTTTAGGATACTTAAAGCTTATCTCCAGCGCAACGAGAGCGAATCAAAATTCTTCAATTTTATCCGCATGGAGAATCTATTGATTAAAATATTTTAATGCAGATCAACGCGCTTTTTTAATCTAAACAGGTTATCTTCCCTTTATGCGCTTACTCGTGGTAGAAGATGAAGTCAAATTGGCAAATGCCATTGCCATCGCCCTTCGCGCTGAAAGATTCGCAGTCGATATCGTTCACGATGGCCGGGAAGGACTGGAGGCAGCTACTTTGCGTGAATATGACTGCATAATACTCGATCTCCGGTTGCCACGTGTTTCCGGAACACAGATTTTACAGTCGTTACGAAAATCGGGCAAAGAAGTCCCGGTGTTAATCTTGACGGCTTCAGGTGGCACTGTGGATAAAGTTTTGCATTTTGAAGCGGGGGCCAACGATTATTTAACCAAACCATTTGCCTTTGCAGAATTATGCGTCCGCGTAAAAGCCTTGTTAAAGCGAAATACTCAGGCCCGCGGAAACGTCTTGCAGGTCGCTGACCTGGAATTGGACTTATTGACTCAAACCGCGCGTCGGGGTGGGAAGCGCATCGAATTAACCTCCAAGGAATATGGTTTACTCGCCTATCTCATGAGCAGTCCTGGCAGGGTTTTTTCCAGGACAATGATTATTGAGCATGTGTGGGACGACAGTTTTGAGGGCCTGACCAATATCGTTGACGTCTATCTTCGGCATTTGCGAAAGAAAATTGACGATCCTTTTCAGAAAAAGTTGCTTCGCACCATTCGCGGCATGGGTTATTCCATCAGTCCAGCTGAGGACCTATGAATCCCAAGTCATTGCGCTTCCAGTTGATGGCATGGTATGGAACGCTGCTGGTGATCGCATTTTTAATCTTCAGTGCTTCGATTTATTTTACTCTTGAGCATTTTTTGCGACAAAACATAGCCACTGCGCTTTTAAATCGTGCAACCCAAATCTCGGATAATGTCCTGGCTGATTACAAGGGACACAGTTTGGATTGGCTGAAATTCGAGGTGGATTCGAGACACGCGCCCCAAAATAGCGGACGATTTATTCGAATTATTAAAAATGGATCGGAAATTTTATATGTCTCCGAAGCCCCCAAAGATGAGAGTTTTGATCCCGCTTCCATTCCCCTCCAGCCATTGAATCCCCATGTACCCATTAGAATTGTTTCCTCCAACAAGGATCAGTTGCTGATCAGGACTTTTTACACACTCATGGACGGGGCCACGTTGACGGTTGAGGTGGGCCGATCCATTGTGCCTATCCAGGAGACGATGCGAGGAATTGTTTTGTCGCTCATTGTCTCTGGTCCTTTGGTGATCGGAGTCGCAGTCTTCGGAGCCTACATTCTGGTTGGAAGGGCGCTATCTCCGGTTGATCGTATTATTGCGAGCGCCGAAAGAATCACTCTTGAACACCTGGCTAACCGTTTGCCAGTACCCGCCACAGGCGACGAATTGGAACGGCTTTCGAATGCTCTTAACCGAATGATTGAAAGAATCGATTTGGCTTTTAAAACGGACAAGCGATTTATAGCAGACGCCTCGCACGAACTCCGCACCCCAATTGCCATTATCCGTGCCGAGTTGGAAGCGCTCGGAGGTTCGAAAGCATTGCATGATTCCACCAGGGAAAGGGTGGGGAGCATTTTGGAAGAAGTACAACGACTTGGCAGGACAGTGGAAGCGTTATTCGCAATCGCCAGGCTTGACGCTGGGGAAGCCCAAAGCGAATGGAAATCCATCGATCTCTCCAAGCTAGTTGAGCTTACTACCGACCAAATGTGTCTGCTGGCTGAGGACAAAATGTTGACGGTTGAAACCGACCTCCCGGAAGGGGTCTTCATTATTGGGGACCAGCAGCGATTGAAGCAGATCATCGTCAATCTGTTGGACAACGCCATCAAGTACACGCCTGAGGGCGGCAAAATTAGAATCTCGGTCGCTGCCATGCTTTTCGATGCAGTTTTACAAATCTCCGATACCGGCATAGGAATTCCCGTCGAGTGCCGCGATAGAGTTTTTGACCGGTTTTACCGCGTCGATTCTGCTAAAAATATGAATGAAGGCGGTGCGGGGCTCGGACTCTCGATTGTGAAATCCATCTGCACAGCGCATTACGCAAAGATTTCCGTTTCATCCCATTTAGAAGCGGGCTGCTGCTTCAAGGTCGCGTTTCCTCTTCACACTGAGAAAAAATAAGGATCTCAATCGCTCGATTTTCCTCCTGGTCCAGCAAGCAGGTTTTTTTGGATTGGGTTGAATCGACGCCTATTTTTCGCACCCCGCTAAATTTTCTTTGTTTTGCGAATTCCTCGTGAATAGCAAAAAGTTCGATCCGTCTATTCAACATGCACTCCAATCAGACCTTCGCAGGCATGCTCTTTTTCATTTTTTTGTCCGGCTTCTCCCTGCACGCAGACTCCAATCTGATGAAATGCGAAGTGCGACTCATTTGGGGAACAAATGAAAGTGATGCGCCGCAAAAGACATTTAAAGCGATAGACACCAGTTTGACACAAAAGTTGTCATCCACACTTGCCTGGCGATCTTATTACGAGGCAAACAAAAAAGATTTTCAGACGCGAAAAGGAGGAAATGTTCAGCAAATCGAACTGAGCAAAAGCTTTTCAATCTCCCTGCAATATTTGAACGACGGAAGGCTGGAGGCACGGCTGTTTAAGCTTGGAAAATTCACCAATCGAACGGTGATTCATCCAAAAACCGGCAACCGCCTGGTGTTGGCTTATGACGGGGATAACAACGGTGCCTGGTTTGTGGTCGTAAAGATTCTGGATCCGTAATGATGCAGCTACCGGCAGAGGTTTTTCGTTACGATTCCACCCAGGATTAAGGCAAAGCCCAGCCACCTTACTACGCAAACGAACGGAAGCTGATCCTCAGAGGACTGAATGACGATCATCAGGATTCTTTCGAGCGCAAAAACCCAAAACGCGGCCGCAAAAAACGCATAAAGGGGGTTCTCCTCACATCTAGAGCTTCGTTTCGAAGTGTCCAGATTCGATCGAACTGGAAGACCGCTCAGCTTTAATAACCACAACTTCGTATCCTCACGAGCTGATTATCTCCTTGTCACCTTTTAACCCGGACTTCAAGGTTTCACTCATTAGAACTCTCCATCACTATTCAGTTATTTTGTCACCCCCATTGCATGGATGCCCCGATCAAAATAACTGCTGAGCAGGCACGCCTCGACGCGGCCAACGATCGGAGGGAGCCGTGGCGCGCATGGGGCCCGTATCTTGCCGAACGACAGTGGGGAACGGTGCGCGAAGATTACAGTCCCGACGGAACAGCCTGGGAATATTTTCCTCATGATCATGCGCGCAGCAGGGCTTATCGGTGGGGCGAGGACGGCATCGCCGGGATCAGTGACGAAAGACAGCGCATGTGCCTCTCCATGGCATTTTGGAACGGCAAGGATCCTATCCTCAAGGAGCGTCTTTTTGGACTCACCAATAGTGAGGGCAACCACGGCGAGGATGTCAAGGAGCTCTATTATTACCTTGATGCAACCCCGACACATTCCTACCTCAAGATGCTTTATAAGTATCCCCAGCTGGAATTTCCCTACGTCAGACTGGTCGAGGAAAATCGGGTTCGGGGCAAGAATGCCCCGGAGTTCGAATTGCTCGATACAGGGATTTTTGATGAGGATAAATATTTTGACGTATTTGTTGAATACGCCAAAGCCGTCCCCCGTGATTTGCTGGCCCGCATCACGATACATAATCGAGGACCTTCGGACGCAGCCATTCATCTCATCCCACAACTCTGGTTTCGTAACAGATGGTCCTGGAATGGTGGACAGGAAAAGCCTGTCATTAAATTAATCGATGGCAAACTGGTGGCTTTGGATTCTTTCGGACACGAAACCCGTTTAAGCTATGACTCCCGACTGGATGGCGATGTCACAACTCCGGTCGAAATTTTGTTTTGTGAAAACGAAACCAATTTTCCACGCCTGACCGGCTCGGATACGAAAGGATTTTTCAAGGATGCCTTTCACGAACACATTGTGCATGGGACCAGTTCCGTCACGAATCCTGAGAATGCCGGCACCAAGAGTTGCTTTCATTTTCACCTGAATATTCCCGCGGGAGCATCCCGTGAAGTTCGGTTGAGGTTAACCCGAATCACGAAAGACAACCTGGCCGATTCTGCTGTTACCCAGCCATTTTCAGACTTCGATACCCTCTTCGCGGCCAGGATTGCCGAGGCTGACGAATTCTACGCCGAAATCCAGAAAGGCATTTCCGCCGAGGACCATCGCATGGTTCAACGGCAGGCCTATGCGGGGATGATTTGGAGCAAACAGTTCTATTTCTTCGATGTATCACGCTGGTTGAAAGGAGATGATGCCCAGCCGCCACCTCCTGAAGGCCGAAAGAAGGGGCGCAACTCGGACTGGGGTCACTTAAATAACGCGGATGTCCTGTCCATGCCGGATACCTGGGAGTACCCGTGGTATGCCGCGTGGGATTTGGCCTTCCACTGCATTCCATTTGCTGATATCGACCCAGTCTTCGCCAAGACCCAGCTCATTCTTCTTACCCGGGAATGGTATATGCATCCCAACGGTCAACTCCCCGCCTACGAGTGGGCTTTTGGAGACGTGAATCCTCCCGTGCATGCTTTGGCAGCGTGGGCCGTGTTTGAAATTGATCGCAAGAAAAGAAGGTTGAAAAACCCGGGGGATGCCGGCGACCTCAAGTTCCTGGAACGGGTTTATCATAAGTTATTAATCAATTTTACCTGGTGGGTGAACCGCAAGGATGCCCAGGGCCGCAACATCTTTCAGGGCGGTTTTCTTGGCCTCGATAACATCGGGGTCTTCGACCGAAGCGCCCCGCTTCCCAGCGGTGGAACCATCAACCAGGCGGACGGCACCGCCTGGATGGCCATGTACTCCCTGAACCTGATGAAGATCGCCCTCGAACTGGCTCTTCATAATGATGTTTACGAGGATATTGCCACCAAGTTTTTCGAGCATTTTCTTCACATTGCCGAGGCCATGAACCGCATGGATGATGGGGAAGGGGGCATGGGGCTCTGGAATGAAGAGGATTCGTTTTATTATGATGTATTAAATCTTAAAAATGGCCACACATGTGCCCTGAAGGTTCGGTCCATGGTCGGTCTCATACCCTTGTTTGCCGTCGAAATTCTTGATCAGGAAATATTCGATAAACTGCCAGGCTTCACCACCAGGCTGAAGTGGTTCCTCAACTACCGGCCTGACCTCGCTACTTTGGTTTCGCGGTGGGAGAAACCGGGGATGGACCAGCTCGCGCTGCTTTCTCTCTTGCGCGGGCATCGAATGAAATGCCTCCTTCGTCGCGCTCTCGACGAGACCGAATTTCTGTCCGACTACGGCATTCGCGCCCTTTCAAAAATTCACCAAAGCCATCCGTTTAAACTGGAAGTGGGTGGAGCAACCCACGAGGTGCAATACTGGCCGGGCGAATCGGAATCCGGTTTATTTGGGGGGAATTCCAATTGGCGCGGGCCCATCTGGATGCCCGTCAATTTTCTGATCATTGAATCTCTGCATCGATTTCACGCCTATTATGGCGATGATTTTAAAATTGAATGCCCCACCGGATCCAACCAGTTTCTCACTATTCAACAAGTCGCTGAGGAACTTAGCCAGAGACTGATCCGCTTATTCGTAAAAGATTCAAATGGCCAAAGGCCAGTCCTTCAATACCATCCCAAACTTGCCAGCGATCCTCATTTTAAAGACTACGTATTATTCCATGAATATTTCCACGGAGACACGGGCAGGGGAGTGGGCGCATCACACCAGACCGGCTGGACGGGCCTGGTCGCCTCTCTCTTGCGCGGCCGCGGAACCGTGATCACAAAGTCGCAAACATCAGGCGGCCATCTGGTTTGAAATTTTGTTGATTTGCCACGAATCGCAGTGGGAGAGTCTAGAAATCCGGATGATTCCGGTTTGACCCAAGAGCTGACGCGAGATTCCTACTGCTGAGATTAATGTTTCCTCAATCTGAAATTTTAGCAGGTTCTCTTGTACGTATGGACTCTTCCTCGGCTTCACAGATGACTATGGCGTCCAAAGCGTCCTGAGCGGTCACCCGAAGCGGACGCTCGTTCTTCTCAATGCAGGAAAGAAAATACGCCAACTCCTGCACATACCCATCCGCCTGTTTCAATTCTATGATTTCAGCGGGCTTTCCTGCGACGAAAAGCTTGAGCGCTTCCGCCCCTCGCGCAATGTCAAAGTCTACCGTGGCATTTTCAAACACCACTGTGTAGCTCATGTTGAATCCAAAACCAGGTGTCATCGCCCAGGTTCCTTCGGCAGAAACAATCGTGGAGGGATACTCATACTGCGTGACCACATGGTCGATCGCTCCGCTCAGCTTGGAATATCCTGATGAATAAACCCTCTCAGGTTTTCCAAAACAATAGTGGATGAAATCCGTATCATGAATGTGCAAATCCAAAAGTGCGCCGCCTGATCGAGAGCCATTGAGGAAGTTGTGCTGTCCCCAACCCGGCGGTTCCGTCACCCTTCGAAACCGGGCCGCCAATACTCGCCCATGTCGCCCGTTTTGGATTTGTTCTTTCAACCACGCATACTCCGGCCAAAAGCGAATGCACATCGCTGGCATGAAAAAGCCGGATGCCTTTCCAGCGGCAGTCACAATGGACGATGCAATTTTGGAAGTCCTTGCCAATGGCTTTTCACACAAAACATGTTTACCGGAACGTAACGCGGCAATCGCCAGCTCCGGATGCGATGGGGTGGGGGCGCAAATGTCCACCACGTCGATCTCGCCATCTGCAAGAAATTCTGAAAATTGAGTATACGTGCGGATTCCCTCCATGCTCAGCCGAAAAGGTTCGTTCGTCCCCACGTTGCCTGCAACCCGGCTGAAGTCGCCATCCAGATTTTTACCGCTCGGGTTGAAGAGCGCCACGATCCTCGCGTTCTTCAGCTGGGCGTAGGCCTTTAAATGAGTCATGGCCATGAAACCCAACCCGGCTATTCCTATTCTGGTCATACTTTTAGACGAGGGAAATGAACTGCTTTGCAGCCAGGATGTCCGCGATGCGCGTATTCCCAGCCTCGCGTTCGATGCATAGTGGGCCCTGATAACCAATCTTGTCCAGAGTCGCAAAAAAGTCTTTCCATTCCACTTCTCCGGTGCCCGCGACCACTTCCAGCCCCCATGTTCCAGGCAGCTTGGTTTTGATCGCATCTTTAATGTGGCATTGTTTCAGCCATGGAGCGAGCGTTTCCAGCGAACGAATCGGGTTGCCCTTGTTGTAGAGCAACATATTCGCAGGATCGAAATTTACCCCCACATTCTCCTCTCCCAGGTCTTCTAGAAAATGGGAAAGTGTTTCCGCATCTTCCTGTCCGGTTTCGAACCCCAGCGAAAGTCCGCAGCTGGCAAATAATTTTGCAATTTTTCGGATCCGTTCGGTCAATTTTGCAAAGGAAGGATCGTCTTGATCATGAGGAATAAAACCCGCATGAAAAGTCACCAGGCTCAAGTCCAGGTTCGATGCGAGCAGCGCGCATTCCTGGATGTGTTTCCAATTCGCTTCCCAATGTTCGTCCGGAACAATTCCTCCGGTACGCTTGATGGAGTCCAGGGTCGAATAGTCTTCCCCAATTGTTCCAAACATGCCGGAAACCAGCTTGACTCCTCGCGCGCTGCATTCCTCTTTGAAGCCCGACCACTGATCGGAGCTTTTGCGCATCGGGTCCAGCGCAATTTGCAGTGCTGGGATTCCTATTAACTCCAGCGCGTTAAACAAATCTGCCGGCCGCGAGGGCTGCAGTGACCAGCTACAAACCGCAAGTCGTTGAGTATCCATGGCAAGCTTAGCTAAGTTTTTTTACAAATTCGGAAAATCCAATGGCTTGCAGTCGCAGCCTCTCCCGAATTTCGGGGTCTTTCAGCCTGCCTTCTGCATCCAAAAGTTCATTGATGCGTGCTAGAAAAACGCGCTCGGGATAAATATACGCGTTTCGATATCCAAATATCTGCTGCAGTTGTTCGATTGGGCGTAGCGCGCCCCACATTCCTGCCGCCACCCCGACAAAGCAAACGGGTCGCTTCTCGAAGCTTTCGGGAAATTTCAGCATATCGATAAAATACTTTAAGATGCCCGGGATTCCTCCATTGTATTCTGGAGCGATGATCACCAGCCCGGTGGATTGCAGAATTCCCTTGCTGAACTTGTCGAACGAGGCCGGCTTTTGTGCGTATGACGCGGAATTAAAGATCTCCTGTGGCAATTCAGCCAAATCCAGGACATGAAACGGAATTTTGAGTTCCGTATAGAGCTGCTCAATCTCTCGCGTCACCTTGCGCGTGTTGCTGCCTGGTCGATTTGTGCCCGAAAGCAGGGTAATCATGTGCAACTTTTGCAAGCCAACACCCTGTGCGGCAAGTGATTTATCAACCGGGAGAAAAAAGGAATCTCACTTTCCTGTTTTCAACCGTCCAAGTTTTGCTTTAAGCTTCCCTGTTTTTCATCAAGCCGCATATCAAGGGGACAAAATAATGTTGCTTTCTGATTGACCACAGACCCCGTGGTATGCGGTGATTATAGACCTTAATTAGAAGAGTGCATGGCAAAAAATGGACGTAAAGTCGCGGCTAATCCGCGTGTCGTGGGCGCAACAAAGTATGATGCGCACCACAATGTTTTAAACAAAACTTATGGCGCTCTTGCCGATCTTCGAAGGGAGCTCTCCGATTCCAAAAATGCCGTCGCTGAACGATCCGAGTTGCTGAAGATATTTGCCACCTGTGCCGATTCTCAGCGCGCCTGGCTGCTGCTGGAGGACTATTTCGAAAAGCTTTCTCTCTCCCGCAAGGATTTTACCAGCCAGGATTGGTGGCCGCGTTTGATGGCTGTGCAGGGCAAGGAACGTCTTGAGGAAACCGCCATTCTCTTTCTGCGCGCCAATCGTCCTCTGCCCACAGAATTAATGACTCATGCCAATCTCGATCGTTTTGCTGAGGTCGAGCAGGCTGAGCAGGAACAGAAGTTGGTTCAGGAGCTGGAGCGCTGGCTTTACCCGCCCGCCCCTGTGCATCTCGATTCTCCTCGCGCCACTCTCCGCGTTCTTTGCACCACGCGGGCCGCTAAAGAGGATTCCACCCTTCTGGCATTGGCCGTCGAATTCCACGTTTTTCGTCCTCGCACCGGTGAAAAAACCAAGCGCCTGGCAGATATCCTCGATCTTACCACCCGCTCCGCACACGAACATGAACTTTTCTCCACCGCTGATTGGGAGTTCATCGAGTGGCTTTCTGAAACCTACGCCCACCAGGATATTGAAACCGACTTCCTCCTGCTTTCGGGACTCGAACTTTTGCAATGGCTGTCTCGCTGGGGCGAAAATAAACGACTCGAAATTCTCGATACCCCGGATTATTTGCGTTTTCAGGGACAACTCGCCGAACTGATTCCTCAATTGCAGAAAGTCGAGGATGACATTGCCTTCACTCACCATTTGAAGTTGCCTTCCGGCGAAATGTTCAAGCTCAGCGAATCCAATTTTTTTGCTGGAAGACCTACCTTTGTTTTGGTCAAAGACGAATTTTATTTGCTCCGCAACGGCCCTTCGCCCGAACTGCTGAATTCCTGGATCGCCAAGCAACATCTTCCAGTCAGGAAGCTCACTCATCGCCTCCTCACCCGGCTTCGCAAGACTCCCCATCAAAGTTTGGTCAAGTGGGAGGAGTTGTGCGTCGCCCACACTGCCATTCCTCAATTTATTTTCGAATTGAGCGACGAGGTTATCCGCCTTCGCTTGTTAGCCCGCAGTGAACGTGACAAAAGTTTGTGGCATTGGACTGGTCATGAATGGCAGCTCGACACTCCCGGCACAAAAACCAAGGACAAACCTGAAATTCTCGATGACGTTCGTTTGGAGGAAGCCGCTCATTGGTTGCGCCGCCTGGATTGGTTCACCCCGGAAGCAGGGCTTTGGGTCGGTGACGCCAATGAAGTATTTCTGAACACTCTGGCCAACGCCTGGCCTGCTCGTCCCGCCGCCGCCGAATATCTCGGCAATCCCTCTTTCCATCGCTTGTTCCTTTCCCCTCGCCAACTCAAACCCCAACTCGTGGTCAAAGGCAGCGGCATTGATTGGTTCTCCGTCTCCGCAGAATGGGAAATCGAAGGCCTCCGGCTCACTCCCGCCGACTTGCTCCAGTTACAGAACGCCACCGGACGCTTTGTCAATTTGCCAGATGCGGGATGGATGGAATTGGATTCCGCAGCCGTCCAATCCGCCCACGAAACATTGGCTGATCTTGGCTTGGAAGGGCTCACGCCCGTTTCCCAAAAAATCGGCTTTCAACAGGCCGCTCACTTGGACGACACTGGTCTAAATAAATTTTCCGACAATCCTCACCTCCAAATCCTCAAAAAGAACTTGAAGGATTTTTCGGGCATCCCAGCCACGGAGTTGCCGAATAATCTGGTCGCAGAATTAAGGCCTTACCAAAAGGATGGATTCGATTTTCTCTGCCACCTCACCAAGCACAAACTGGGTGGAGTGCTCGCGGATGACATGGGTCTGGGCAAAACCTTGCAGACCTTGAGCTGGATGTCCTGGCTTAACCTGGTGAATCAAAAAGATCCTAAACCATGTCTCGTCATCTGCCCTGCTTCCGTGCTGCACAACTGGCGGCGTGAAGCCAATCGATTCACACCCCATTTAAAAGTGCTGGTTCTCGAAAGTGGCGCGGCCCGTCACAACCTTCGCAAGCAAATTCCCCAGCACGATATTATCGTGACAAATTATGCCTTGTTGCGTCGTGACCTGGAAGCCCTGCAAAAATTTGCCTTTCGTGCCATCGTCCTCGACGAAGCGCAATTTATCAAAAACCCCGGCGCCCAGGTCACCCAGTCGGTGAAGCAATTGCACGCGGAACAGCGCCTCGCCCTCACCGGCACTCCTCTCGAAAATCGCTTGCTTGATTTGTGGAGCATTGTGGATTTCGTCCAGCCTTCCTACCTCGGCAACCAGGAACATTTCACCACCACCTACGAGCCAAAGGGTGAAGATGTAGAATCGGCGCAACGAATTGCACGTCGCCGCCTCTCCGCCAAACTGCGCCCGCTCATGCTCCGCCGCCTCAAAAAACAAGTGGCCAAAGACCTTCCAGACCGAATCGAGGAACGCCGCGATTGCGAACTTGGTGAAGCTCAACGGAAACTCTATCTCGCTGAACTTCGTCGCAGTCGCGAGCAGGTGATGCAAACCGTTGCTGAAAAAGGACTCGCCAAGAGCAAAATCCACGTCCTGGCTGCCCTCACGCGCCTGCGTCAGATCTGTTGCCATCCCATCCTCGTGGGCAACGATTCCCCGTCAGGCAAAACCGAGACTCTCTTCGAGTTGCTGGAGCCGCTTTTGGCCGATAACCAAAAAGTATTGGTTTTTAGTCAATTCGTGCAAATGCTCAAGCTGCTGGAGAAAGAGTGCCAGCTCCGAAATACAACCACCTACATGCTCACGGGTGAAACCAAAGACCGCCAGGAAGTGGTCAATTCTTTCCAGGCAGAGCAGAATGGCTCTGTATTCCTCCTCAGTCTGCGCGCTGCGGGTACTGGTTTAAATTTGACTACCGCAAGTTATGTCATTCTTTACGATCCATGGTGGAACCCGGCCGTCGAAGCCCAGGCCATCGACAGATCTCACCGCATCGGCCAGACCCGCACCGTCAACGCCTACCGCTTGATTACCCCGGGCACGGTCGAAGAAAAAATCTGGGAACTCCAGCAGCGCAAGGCCCAGACTATTGCCGATGTCCTGGGAGAAGAAGGGTTTACCCGCAACCTCACCCAGGTGGATCTCGAATATCTCTTCGCCGAGGAATAGGCTCAAACTGTGGCCAAATCAGGATTAGGCAAGGGGCTCGGGCATCTCATGAAAAAGAGTCCCGACCTTGCACAGCCCTCAGCCCCCTCTGAAGCAACGGATTCGGAACAGCCGATAGGGCAGGGGCTCTCCTCACTTCTGCAGGGAAACGTCCCGACGAAAAACGATCCCGATCAGGTCTCCCCCGTGCCTTCAGAGATTCGGGAACCACTGCCTGACCTTTCATCACATCGGCATGCCCCCTCGCCGTCACCAACCATCGGTCATGCCCGCTCCGCCGAAATGCTTAGCCTGGCCGGCCTTATCCTGCTTATCTCGGACGCGGCGCTGCTGGCCTCCTCGTTTGCTCTCTATCATTTTCTCCAAAAACCATTGGACTGGACTGGAGCTATTGGGCTGGCGTTCCTCGTAATCTGGGGCGGATGTGCAGGCGCGACGGGATGCTGGTTTCTAATAGCGAGCTCCCCAGGATCGCCCAGGCGATAAGCTGGCTCAAATCCGGAGGAGCCTCCCTGCGCCTCCCCAAAAGCCAAAAAATAACTATTGCACTTTCCACCTTTTACTACTATGAGTAGGTAGTCGAAGGTCAAACCATTGCGTCAGGCAGAGCAGGAATCTTCAGCGCAACGGTTCTCCAAAGTTCAAAGTTCATTTTTGATTTTCAGGGTTTACTTCTGGAAATTGATCCTTTCGATAACACAAAATATATTATGAGTAACGCGCCTGGCGCTAGTACACCGGATTACGGTTCCGGTTTTTTGGAAATTTCTGAAAAGGGATTTGGTTTTCTTCGCACCCGTGAAAACAATTTCCATCCAAAACCAACCGACATTTTCGTCACTCCCGACACCATCAAACGCAGTTTTCTGCGTGAAGGCTGTCAAATTGCCGGCCCCACCCAGCCTCCTCACCGCGGCAATAGTCCACAACTGAAATCAGTGGACCTGGTGAACGAACTTCCTTTCACCGACTACGTGAAAGCAGTTCGATTCGAAAATCTTACCACCATTGATCCCATCGAGAAATACAGCCTGGAAACCAGTCCTGACTTGCTCGAAACACGCATCATTGACCTGGTGACTCCCATCGGCAAAGGCACGCGTGGCTTGATCGTTGCCCCTCCCCGCACCGGTAAAACCACCATTTTAAAGCAGATCGCAAACGCCATCACTGCCAATCATCCTGAAGTTCATGTGATGGTTCTGTTGATCGACGAGCGCCCTGAAGAAGTCACTGATTTCCAACGCTCGGTGAAGGCGGAAGTCGTCGCTTCCTCCAACGATCAGGATCTCGAAACCCACGTTCGGCTTTCCCGTTTCATGATTGAGCGCTGCCGCAGAATGGTGGAAAGCGGCAAGGACGTTTTCGTTCTCCTGGATTCCATCACTCGCGTCGCCCGCGCCTATAACAGCGTTCATGGCGGCAGCGGCCGGACCATGACTGGCG
>JAQGOY010000228.1 GCA_028293375.1 Verrucomicrobiales bacterium
CTCAGTATGGTTTAACCGCATCGAGTATTAAGAACAGTTTGTTCTATTCCAGTTTGAGCGCCACGGTGGACCTGGTTCTCGGGGTCATTATTGCGTGGCTGTTGACCCGTAGGAAAATTCCGTTTGCCTGGCTCCTGGACGCCCTTGCCATGCTGCCTCTTGCCTTGCCTGGCCTTGTTCTGGCCTTCGGCTACGTGGCTGGTTTCGATACCCAGGGATGGGCTAAAAATTTCCTGAACCCACGCTACAATCCGACCTTGCTACTGGTCATCAGTTACTCGGTACGCCGATTGCCTTATATCGTTCGGGCAGCCTATGCCGGGTTTCAGCAAACTTCCATTACGTTGGAGGAAGCGTCCGCCAATCTGGGCGCTTCACCGCTGCGCACTTTGATCAAGATCACCCTCCCGCTCGTCGCCGGAAATCTAATTGCTGGCACTATCCTCACCTTTTCCTTCGCCATGCTTGAAGTGAGCGACGGCCTCATTCTTGCGATGAAGGAAACGTATTATCCCATCACCAAAGCCATCTACCAAATCATAGGCCGGGTAGATCCGACAGCGCCCAGTCTGGCTTCTGCTCTGGGAGTCGTGGGAATGCTGATTTTGACAGCCAGCCTCCTGATCGCTGGAAGGATTCTGGGTAAAAAGATGGGTCAGCTCTTCCGGGCATAATGAGTTACCATCGACTGTTTGTAGTTGAGCGTATCAGGATTCAAGTCAGTAACTTGAGCTGTTGGCGAGTGAGAAAGGGATCAAGCTTCGCGAGGACCAGAAAGGCCCACTTGCCCATCAGTTTCGAAAAAAAAGTTCTCGACTGTTTCCATTCCGCGAGATCAATCGCTTTCGAATGTCCCAGGATTTCTGCGAAGAGTGATTCACCTTCGGAAATAAAACCGGGTTCGTTTATTCTGACCAGCAACTCATAATTACTATGAAAGCTGCGAACATCCAGATTCGAAGACCCCACGTAGGCTGCCTGGGGCATCAGGATCATTTTGGCGTGCAGAATTTGCGGCTGGTACTCGTAAATTTCTATTCCGGTCATGAGCAGCCTCCTGTAAAGGCTGCGCGTGGCCATTTGTGAAAAAGGAACGTCCGAGATGGCTGGCAGCACCAATTGAACCCGCCCGCCGCGCTTGCGTATGCGAAGGATTTCCCTTCTCAATCGCCGGGTTGGAAGGAAATAAGCGCTCACTATCTTCACGTGGTCGGCCCGCGCCAGGTCGTGATAAAGTGCGTTCTTCATCAGGTTAAAACTAAAACCTGGGCTGCTTAAAAGCAGTTTTGACTTTTCGGTGACCACCGATACTTGATGACGCGCCTTGCGAATTTTCGTAAACCGGCGCGGTTTGAAATCCGCCAATTCGAACATCATGTCGAAAGCCTTGCTCAAGTCCGTGGCTAACTCCGAGCGAATGACCATTCCCAGGTCGCGCCAACCTTTGGTGACCCCGTCACCTTCATATTCCGGGGCGATGTTGAATCCGCCGATGAAGGCAATTTCGTCATCGCAAACCAGAATCTTGCGGTGGTCCCTCAACCCAAGACGATTAAATTGAAGGCGATTGAACCATTTGAATTGACCTCCGGCTTTCCTGAAGCTCTCCCAAAAGTCGTAGGGAAGCGTGACGGACCCGAGGGCATCGATCAAAACCCGTACGTCGAGTCCCCGACGAGCAGCCGAGACCAGTTCATCCCGAAAAAGATCCCCAATTGTCGATGCCTCATAGATGTACATCTCCAGCCGAACAGAGGTTTTTGCCGCACGAATAGCAGAAAGCATCGCCGCAAAGGCTTCATCGCCAGTGTGAAGCCAATCGTAAAGTTGCAGCCTGCCTGTCATTGGTTCAAAGATTACTTGAACCGGACGAAATTGGGAACTATGCGATTAGAGTCAGAAACCATCGGCAAAACCAAATCGTTGCCGTTCATGCCGCAAATTACATCGGGCACTGGGGCAATCCAGTCGGTGTCTGGTTACCGGAAAAGTGCCTGCGGGGGAGGGGTGATGGGGTTTGCGTTCCTGGATTTGAATTTTCTGTCGTAGAGCTCAGCAAGCCGTTTTCCGATGGTTCTCCACGAGAGTCTTTGTGAAGCGGTTTCTATGGCGGCTATGGAGAGTCGTTTTCGTAGCGATTCGTCTTTTAGGGCTTCGACCGTTTCGGTGATGAAGGCTTCAGGAGTGTCGGCGAGGAGGATATCCTGTTTGTGAATCAGGTCCAAGCCTTGTGCGCCGATGGTGGTGGAAATGACAGGCGTTCCCAGGGCCATCGATTCAACTATTTTTAACCGGGTTCCACCACCGATGCGGAGCGGGACGATTTGTAGCCAGGCCTGCCCGTAGTAAGGTCGAACATCGGGGACGCCTCCGGTAACGTGGACGCCCGGTTTGTCACCGTAAGCTTTGACTTCGGGTATTGGACTTTTACCGACGATGAGGACCTGCAGATTCGGTATCTGTTTCCGGATGCCTTCGTGGATGGCTTCGAAATACCAGCGAAGAGCGTCGACGTTGGGGTTGTAATCCATCGCGCCGCAGAAAATAAGGCTCGGGTTTTCGGCACGGGCTGTCGGGATTGGAGACTCCCGGAAGTAATCCAGATCCACACCGTTCACCACCACTTCGATTGGAACTGTTTTGCTGATGTACTTTTGAATGAAGACTTTGTCATCTGGCCCGCAGACGACCTCCATCGCGGCGCGGGCCGCGACCTTTTTTTCAAACGCAAGAAGCTTGGCATACCCTTCGTAACGCAAAAATCTGGTCTTGAGAGAGAAATTCATGCGCGAATGTTCCGCCAACTGAAATTGGAGATCGACCCGGCTGCGATCAACGATCATGGGGATGGATGCACGTTTCTTGTTGGTAAAATATTGAGCAAGGACAATATCGCAGACATGAACGGCGTCGTATTTCCCTGCAGTCAGGAGCCGGTCGAGGACAGGTTCCACCTGAGGAAGTGTCCAGTGAGCGACGTTTGGTGGCAAAGGATTCAGGAGTCGATCCGGAAACATTTTTTGCCAGTCGGGATGTTTGAAGGAGATGGTTTCGACTCTGTTACAAAATTCAGCGAAGACGTGTTTGTGCTCTTCACCTTCCCCGTTTTCAGTGAGGGCCAGGAGGTCAACTTCATGGACGCCGGCCAATTCCTTCAGAAGATTGAAAGTGCGATGGTAAGTGCCGCGGTCCAGCGGGTAGGGAAGGTAAGGATAAAAAACGAGAAGTTTCATATCGTTAATTATAGTGGCTCCAGAGTTGGCGATAGGCATGAACCAGCTCGGCATGGCTGGTGGCGATGGTGTTTAATTCCGATTGGATAAAGCGAAGCAATGCCGGGTCATTGATCGATTCAGGTTTCCACAGCAACAACGGCAGGGTGTTTAGGAGCCGTTCCCGGGGATAGCGTGAGGATTTGTCACTTAACAATGATTTAGGACCAAATTTCCGAAGATTGATCAAACGATTTTTGGTGTCGGCCGTGTCGGGACATTTGTTGATGGGAGACAATGCGTATTGTTCGACGTCGGCAAAATGTTGTTCCAGACGAAGATTTTCCAGCCAAAGCCAGACTTGCTGAGACACAGTTTTGAGCTCGGTTTGTGTTTGTTGAAAATCGCACGCTGCTCCCTCACGCCGGGTTGGATGAAGTTTAAAGTCCACTCCATCGAAGTGAAACGCCTTCACTGATTTCATCCAGGGAAGTGTGTCCTCCATGGCTTGAAGATATTGGGCCCGAGTGACGCTGCTCCAGTGGTAACGCTGATTGACAGTCAGGACGACATCCCCGAACGCGAGCTTGGCCTTGCATTGATTGCGACCGACGAAATCCGCATCCTCAGGACTGAAATCTTTTTTCGCCAGGGCCACCTCGGAAAACAAGAGGCCGGAGCAGCGATTCATCAGGAGACGAATGGCTTCAGCGAGTTTGATGTTCGCGGCAACACGGTGAACATTGGTGCTTTTGAGGATGGTAGGGCTCCCCAACAAAACCTTGTGGCCCATGACCAGGTCATAAAAGAACATGGTGGTGGGGCCGGTGATAATTTTTTCCAGCGGCAGGATCTTGAACTCCACCTCGATACCGGCTTTTTCCGTGCAACGATGAGCGATGTCCTGAAGCTGTCTGCCATAACGTTTCTCGTTGAGAAAAGCAGGACCAGCGATGCAGACATAAAATTCCATGTCGTTATAAGGAAGATCGCTCGAAGGGGATTTAAGAACACCCCCTTCGCCCCGCCCATAACCTCCACCCAGAATGATGGCTTGCAGGCGAGATCCCGGCACGACAGCGGTGATGCCTTCGACCACCGCCTCAGAGACCGAGCTGAGGTGAGATTCCAGTTCGTCAGTACCGTCGAGGGTGAATCGATCCATTACCGGTTGTACGGTTGTAGTGGCACTGGCGCCCATGATTTGAAACTTTCCTTGAGGAAATGATCGGCCTGGTCGAGATAAGCTTTTTCGTTGTAACGGGCATGCACCTCGGTTCGTCCGGTGTTGGCGATTTGGAATCGAAGTTCAGGATTTTTGTCCAACCGCAGAATTTGACGAGCCAGTTGTTCGGAGCTGCCGGCATTGTAAGTCAAAGCATTCTGACCTTCGCGAAATAACTCTTTGCTACCGCCGGTCATCGTCCCAATTACAGGCAACCCGCTAGCCATGGCCTCCAGGGGAGTGATGGCGAATGGCTCCTCCCACTCCGAAGTGAAAAGAAGAGCGTCGTGTTCTCGATACAGTGCTGGCATGGCGTCGGGTGAACTGACCGAGGTGAACTTGATGGGCAATTTTCGAGAAGCGGCGTAGTCGCGCACTTCCTTCTCGTAATCGGCCTCGCCTTTGCCGCAGACGGTTAGTTCACCGGCGAACTTGTCGCGCACCAATTCCATGGCCTTGATGGCTGTCATGGTGCCTTTATCCTGGGTGATGCGGCCCACAACCAAAAGTCGTTGAAGTGGTTTATCCACCGGTTTCACGGGAGCGTTGAAGCGTTCGATATTTACCGGGCAATAAGTGATGATCCCTTGAGAGACAGGAAAACCCGCTTCCGCGGTAAAGGTCCGAAGGAACTCACTGCAAAACTGCACATTTCTAAAAACAAGGTGCTTCACCGGATTGGTTGGTGTGACTTTTTGGCAACGACCCCGAAAACCGCTGACTGTTCTCAGGTTGCGAAGAATCCGTTGCTTGAAACTTGGATTGTTGCAATTCCACCAGCGAAGCCATACATCCGCTTTTTCGCATCGAGCGATCCAATGATCGGAGACGTAAAAAGCGGTGGGAATACCCAGTTCCTGGAGTGTGAGTAGCATCGACTTGGAAAGCCCGCCCATGTTCCAGATATAAACCAGGTCCGGCGACACCTTTTCCAGGACCGAACGCAGGGTGCGATTATTGTATTTCTCCAGGCTTTGAAGTTGGTGAATTCCCAGCCATGGGTTTCCATACATCCCGTGAATTTTCAACAAACGGTAGACCGTTTTCTCATTTTCGGGGATGGGCGACTTGTCCAGCCCGTAATCCGAAGTCAGGACATGCATTTCGTGGCCACGGCCCCGCAGGCCTTCCACCGTATTATGGCAGTTCAGCTCATAGCCACCGATGAAGAAGGGGGGATAAAGATTACTGAGCGTAAGAATTCTCATGATTTAACCCTCGATAATGTTTCCAACCTTCTCGGAATCCCTCGAGTTTTCCCTTTCGCTGATGCCAGCGTATGCGCGCGGCGTGCGGCATCTCGGCCAGTCGTTTCTCCCGGAGACAGTATTGCAAGTCGTGACGAAGATCGCTGATTACGCCGAGCGCCACGGTCCGGCCAAAGTTGAAATAGTTGGGGTTTTTCTTCCAGGAAGCAGCAAGGGCTCGGGCGTCGCCAAAGCTTCGTTTGTAGGATTGCTGGGGCGTGTAATTGTGGGAATGCATGACGACCGATTCCGGCACGTAGACCACGTCATAACCTTGCTGGCGGGCCCAGCGGGTGTATTCATCATCCTCGGCGTACTGAAGCTTTTCCAGAAACCCGCGCTTGCTCCAGATATCCTTCCGAAGACCACTGCTGACCATGCTGAAGAAATGATCCCACTTGGTCGAGATGCGGTTTGGGCCGAAGCATCGATCATAGTCGCAGGCAAATACCGCCTGGCAGTCCGGCCTTGGAATTTGTTGTCCGAAAACGGCAGCGGTGTTCGGGTTAAATAGTTTTTCCGCCAGGGGACGCAACCAGTTCTTGCCCTGCGGCGTCGCGTCGGCATTCACGAAAATGCCATATTCCGAAGAGGCGACTTCCATGCCCCAATTCATCACGCGGCTGGGATTGTATTCCGGCGGAGTTATCTGTTTGAAATGCCGGGGTTTAAAATTCTTGATGAGGTCCACAGAACCATCGGTGGAACCGGAGTCGATGACGATCAATTCCCAATTGCTATACTCCTGGTTTTGCAAAGCAGGAAGCGTATCGCGCAATGCCCAGGCTTCATTATAGGAACGCAATATTATGCTGAGTAATGGATCGCTCATGCTGTTTTCCCGGCTTTAAAAATTCTGGGAAATTTACGCGCAACTTGAAATCGGTCGGATGTCGTCATGGCATAATTCCAGAGGCCGATGAAACCAATGAACATGCCGAGAACGCATTGGCCAATCATAATGATCGAACTTTTTCGGTAATCGAGCCATGGGGAATAAAAAGTAAGAAGTAAGTAAGCCACCAAAGGTAAACAGCCTCGAAGTGTGGGGAACAGGACCTTCCGCAGCATCCCCATCAAGGAAAGCTCTGCCTCTTTTGCCGCCCATGGAAGAATGTATCCAAAGCCAAAGACCATGGTGGCGATGAGTGAGCCTAGGGCCACACCAATGACATTGTGAAATTTGACGATCAAAGAAACGCTGAGCACCAGGTTAAGGAGCGCTTCACCAAGACCCATCCACATCAACTTCCGTTCATGACCGCACATCATAAAAATGCGCTTGGTGACACTCTGGGTAAGTAGAGTTACAAATTGCCAGGTGAGAAGAATTTCCCCAACCCAGAACGTTTCAAAATAAAAAGTCCTGTCGCGTGATAGGAAGGCAATCATTCCCTGCATGTAAAAAAGACCAATCAGAAAAGCAGGAGTGGCGATCATGACGCTGAAACGGGTGCCATCCAGGAGCAGCCTGCGCAATACTTCCTTTTCGCCTTTGGCATGAAGATGAGCGGCAGCCGGACTAAATGTGTCGGGGAGTTGATTGGTAAAGGTTCCAAATACTTCGCCGACCTTCGCGCCAGTCTCGTAAAGTGCGACCGAAGATACTGCCTGGACAATACCGATCACGAGGCGATCAGTCTTGCCGAGAATCATGTTGCTCAAAGTGCTGATGTAAGTGAACACCGAGAAACGAAGCGTTTCCACGATCATCTTTGGCGAAAAATATTTAGGCAACAACTTGACGTGAGGAAGTTTTTTCAAGGCACAGGCCCCGCAAAGGGCACTGGGAACAATCGCGCTCGCGAGTGAAATGATGACGATGGTTCTTAGACCCAGGTGTTGACGAATCGCCACCGTAATAAAAACAAAATTCAAAACGCCAGTTACCGAAAAAATCATGTTCGCCAGGAAGATACGCTGCTGACCGATCAGAATCTCCGGAAAAATACCGAGAGGAAAACCGATACCGATGCCGCAGAAGAAAAGCACCATGATTTGCCGAAAGATTTCGCGGTTTGGCGGGCTGATGTTGAACATGCCAATCAAGGCGTGTGAAAAGCCAAAGGCGATTCCAACGATGATCAGCGCGATGACAACATAGAGATAAAAAATGGTGCTTAATACCTGGCTAAGTTCCGTCCAGTTTTGGTGAACGGAGAGTTCCGCAACTTTCTTGACCGCAGTAAAACCAAATCCGAAATCGAGAAGAATTCCGAATCCGAACACACTCCAGAGAAGAGTCCAAAAACCGAATTCCTCAGTGTGAAGGCCTTGCTTCAGGACCCCGAACATAACGACGCCGAGAGCCATGCGAAGCCCCATGGCGAGGTAGTTGGAGATGGAATTCCTCCACATGTGCCTGGCCATCTCCTCATGGGGAGACTCCATAGGCGACTTATGTACGTCCGGAGCTGCTGGAGCGGCTGTAACTGGCATTTTTATTTTCCGGCCTCTTCGAGGCACCGTTCAAGTTGTTTTGCCAGCAACTTTACATTTGGCTCCATCAGGATGGTATCGTGATCTCCCGGAACGATATGTCGTTCAATTTGCTTAACCAGCGATTTCCACCCGTAATTGGGATCAGGTATAACGGCAGGATCCTGGATGGCAGCATTGAAGAGAATAATCTTCCCTGCATACTTGTGGGACTCGTAACCGTCCAGAGCATTAAGGTTGGTGTGATAAATGTGCTCCAGGTTATCGAGAAATTTATTTCTTTCAGCCACTTTGACCGGATCTTCGATTTCTTCGAGACTGGCGCGTTTGAATCGCATTTCGTCGGCGAGCCGAACACCTCGATAATAATTCACCTTGGCCACGACGTATCGTTTCCATTGCAGGGGAGACATACTGAACAGACATTGGAAGCGGCGCAGGGCGTAACGAATATTGGAATAGCCTGGCGAGGGGGCGGGAGTTTCAATCAGCGCCAGCAGTGCTGTTTTTTCACCCATCCTGGCCAGTTGCTGCGCCATTTCCACCGCGAGGATTCCGCCGTAACACCAGCCGCCCAGAAAATAGGGGCCATGCGGCTGGACGGTTTGGATTTGTTGAATATAATAACGCGCCATTTCCGGCACGTTGGTGTGAGCCAGGGAACTGTCCTTAAACCCAAGAGATTGCAAACCGTAACAGGGTTGTTCGGTGCCCAGATGATATACCAGGTTGCCATATCCGAGCACGTCACCCGGAGTGGTATGAATGAGAAATAATGGTTTCTTAGTACCAAGGGTTTGCAATGGAACCAGCGACGACCATTCCTCGGGTCTGCTGACCTCTTCAATTTTTCGCGAAATAGCCTCGATGGTGGACGCCTGATAAAGAATTCCCATAGGCAATTTCTTGCCGCTAACCCTTTCTATTTCGACGATCAGCTTCATGGCCTGAAGCGAATCACCGCCGAGTTCAAAAAAGCTAATGTCGGTTCCAATCGGGCGCCGGTTCAGAAAACGCTCGAACACCAGTTGAATCTGCATTTCCAGTGGTGTTTGAGGAAGCTTGATACTCTGGTCGTGCTCTTCCACTACCGGTTTCGGCTCGGGAAGCGCTTTGCGGTCCACCTTACCGTTTGGAGTTAACGGAAGTTTCTCCAGTTTGACAAAGGCCGCTGGCACGCAATAGACAGGGAGCTTTGTTTTCAGGTAATCGCGCAGCTCAGGGATGGTGTAAGTTTTTCCATTTTGGGTTACGATGTAAGCTACCAATTGTTTTTCCCCGCCGGTGACCACGCGAGCCACCACCACCGATTCGCGAACCGCAGGATGTTTGCTGAGGACGGCCTCGATCTCGCCGAGTTCCACACGGTAACCTCGAATCTTTACCTGGTGATCGATACGCCCCAGGAACTCCAGATTGCCATTGGGTAAAAAGCGGGCCAGGTCGCCGGCCTTATACATTTTCGCACCGGGTTTCGAACTGAATGGATCGGGTATAAAGCGCTCATCGGTCAAATCCTGGCGATTGAGATACCCGCGAGCCAGGCAATCTCCCCCAATGAATAATTCCCCGGGCATTCCGATCGGAACGAAATCTTTTTGCTCATTGAGAATGTAAATTTTCGCATTGGCTATCGGTTTCCCGATGGAGGGAAGAGGAGGCCAATAGAGTGCGCTGCCTTTCAAATCGTGGGCGGTCACCACATGGGTTTCAGAAGGCCCATATTGATTGTGCAAGGTGCATTCTTTCAGTTTGGTAAAAAATTGCACAATTTGGGGTGTGACCTGGAGCTGTTCCCCCGCAGTAATAACTTCGGCGAGCTGATTCGGGTAAATTGAATTCCGTTCAGCCGCTTCTGCCAGGTGCTTTAATGCAACAAAGGGCAGAAAGATGCGCTGGATCGATTGTTCGGCAATGAACTGGATCAAGAGATTTGAATCGCGGCGATTGTTCTCGGGAATCATGACCAGCGTGCCGCCTGAGCAGGTGGTGGAAAATATTTCCTGGAACGAAACATCGAAATTCAGTGACGAAAACTGAAGCGTGCGCGCCGGGAGGGTGTAGCCCCAATTATCGAATTGCCAGAAGAGCAGATTGACGAGCGGCCCCTGGCGCATGGCCACCCCTTTGGGCTTGCCCGTGGATCCGGAAGTATAAATGAGATAAGCGAGATGATCTTCAGACGTCCTGCACACCGGATTGGTATTGGGAGCGTCTGCAAATTGGGCCGCGTCGCGATCCAGGCAGAGGAGTCGGGTTTCAGTATCAGGAATTTCTTCGATTAGACTTTCCTGGGTCAGAAGCAGCGGAGCACATGTGTCTTCGAGCATGAAGGTCAGTCGATCCTTCGGATAACTGGGGTCGAAGGGAACGTAAGCGCCGCCCGCCTTGATGATGGCGAGAACAGCGATGGCGAGTTCGACCGAACGTTCCAGGCAGACTCCGACAACAACGTCTTCCCTTACACCGCTTTTTTGCAGGAAATGAGCGAGCTGATTGGCTCTTTCGTTGAGTTCATAGTAAGTCAGAGATTTTAATGGACTGTTTCCCAGGGGGGCGCAGACAGCAATGGTGGAAGGGGTCTTTTCGACTTGAGCCTCGAACAACGTTTTTAGATTTTTTACCGGTGGGTAATTGGTGTTCGTCTTGTTGAAAAGCCCAAGGATCTGAGTCCTTTGCGCTGGGGGGACCATATCCAGATCCTTGAGATTCTTCTCGGGGTGCTCCACCATTTGGCGCAACACCCAGGCGTATTGCTGAAGGAGCGCCTCCACGGCTGCTTTATCGAGGGCTGACCCTGAAAACTCAAGGTTCAAACCTCCGCTGGCTCCATTGACTGTAACCTTGATGCCCTGGGGATTTCCGGCAACGAATCCTCGATCGCCATTTGGACCGAATTCAACCAGACTTTCAATAATCGGCTGGTTATTGGGGATTTCGCACCACTGACGGAGATCCTTCGCTGAGGCGGCATCCTGAGACTGATAGGAAGAGAGCTCCACGTCCAATTCCATGAGCCAGGCCGATACCGATAGGCTGCTTTTTACATCGAGTATCAGGGGCCAAAATAAATCGCTCGCTGGAATCCCTTCAAACCGGGTGCCGAAAACCACCCGTTCTTCAGTACTGTAAGCGCCCAGCAAAAGAGCCCATGCCCCTAGGTAAACGGTTTCCGGGCAAACATTGGCTTTGGAAGTGAACTGAAGAAGCAACGACTGAAACTGGGCGTCAGTGCTGGAATAGCGAGTGACGTAGTGGTGATCTTCCCTGGGAGCCTTCACCGGCCGGACCAGATTGAAAGAAGTTGGCGCGCTAAAATAAGAAAGTTTGGTTTTCCAGAACTCGCGATCGCTGCCAGGATTTTTAGCGGCAGCAATTCTGGCAGTTTTCCCAACTTTCAAACGATCGGTTTGAACTGAGGTGGCCATATGACGTCTCTTTAGTTTTCTTGGCCTCACGAAACTTTTCTATCGGGGCTTTTACGAAGGAACGCAAAGGTATCTCCCTCTTCCCGGGCCACTTTGAAGCCAGCGTGGATGAGGGTGGATACGATATCGTAGGTGGCGGCCTGGCCGAGCACCCCTGGGTGCAGCTCGATGATGATCTTGTCGATGCTGTTCGGAAGCATGCTGAAGTCGATAAACTTTTCGGCTCCTTCAATGTCGATGATTAAAACATTCGGAGGACGAGCGGCAAGCTGGAGCAGGGTGGGCAACGGCACGCTCTTGACCTTGATGGTTTTGCTGCGGTCGGCCGAAGCGGCCATGACAACAGAATTTTCCCAGAAATCATTGCCTATATCGAGGTCTATCGTGCCTTCCTCCTGGCCAAGGGCGACATTGAGGACATTGGGTGTGACGTGGTTGAGCGCGTAATTCTTTTTAAGAATATTTACCGTTGCCGGGTTTGCTTCAACGGTGAGATAGTTCTTGATCCCAAGACGCTTCTGGCAATAAAGCCCGATGAAGCCGATGGCCCCGCCTACTTCAACGACCGAATCTTCGCTGGTCAGGAAATCACGGCACATCTGCTTTTCATGTTCTTCATATCCGACATTTAGAATCCGGTTTCGAATTTTCAATGGCAGCTCGGTCAGGTCGAGAACGATGCCTTCCAGGGAAGTCTTGTGGACCTTGGGAAGAACATATTTAAAGTAATATTTGATCCAGAAGTCCTGGTACTTTTGGAACAGGCTTTGTGAAACCGGAAAGGATAGTTTGGTCATAAGTCTTGTTGCGTAAGCTCGGGTTTAGGCGCCTGCGGGAGTCAAAACGGTTTGCTGCTGGCGATTCGAATCTTTCGCCTGGGTGGCTGCCGCTTTCATCAAGTTGCAAATATGAGGAATGTCGGTGATCTCCCCGGGTATCTCCGGTTGATTGGTGAACAACGCGGCATAACTTTGGGGATCGTCTGGATGATAGCCGTGCATGGCCGTGATGGGACGCTCGCCCATGTGGCTCGGGACAATCAAAACACCTTCCTTCATCAGGAAAATGGTCTCACCAAAATACTTGTCATCGAAGTAAGCCTTGAGTTCCTTAAGTTCTTCATCGGGGAGAATTCGACCTTCCGGCACGCCCTGCAGGACATCGTGAATTTGGACGCGAGCCTCGGAAGTAAAAAACCAGAAGCGCGCCATGGTGGAGTCATAAACCACGGAATAGTCTTTACCCATTTTCACCGGCAGCTTTTCTATTTTTGATTTGAGGTCGATGTGGACATCGCAATTCGCCATGCCATGGTCGCTGAAAACATAGAGCACCACTTTACGGTAATGGCCTTGTGCGGCCTTAAGCACTTTGTCGATCCATTCCTCATACATGGCCAGGCGTTCATGGACCAGGGGGGAACGGTTTCCCACATTGTGCAGGAGCCCGTCCAAACCGGGCCAGTAGGAGAACGAAAAATCTATTTTTTCGGACTGGATTTCGTTGATCAGGTTATCGCGGTTCTGCTCCTCAGTCAGGGCAGGATCGCTCACGAAATAGGGAATATTGGAACTGACTAGAAAATCAAAAATGTTGTCCCCGCGATTCATGCCCTTCGGTTTCAGCGGGCTTTTTTTCTCGGTGAAATTGTAGTTCGAGATGTGCTGGAACGGAATGTTATAGAGGTCGAAATACCCTTCAAAATCCAGCGTTTTACGCACCAGTTTCGTCAGAGCGCGGCGGACAATTCTGCGGCTGGTCAGCGCCTTGGGCAGAAATCGTAAAACGCGGAGATTGCGGAAAGGTGAATTCTCCGGATCATGGACGAAGTAGCACCAATTGCGGTGATCCTGTGGCCAGCGCCCGGAAAGGATGGAGGGCACGCAGGTCGAAGAGTAGCCAAACACCGAGCGAAGCTTCTTGCGCTTCGGTGCGGCTTTCTTGAGGAAATCGGTATTCTTGATGATTTCCCACCCGCAGGCGTCGATCATGATGCAAAGCGGCAATACATTTTTCATGTCTGTGATCTTTCCAACTTATTTAAAATAATAGGCAGAAGTTGTTTTTTGCGGGATACGCACCCCTCCCATAGCACTGCCTGGCCGTCCTCACCGAGGATATGGCGCCGTCGGTGTTGTTGGGAGTCGTCCAGCAGGACAAGGCTTTCCCCTCGAAGGGAGTCGGTAATCATCAAGGCCACAAAATCCCAGTCCGTTTGCTGCCGTTTTAATTTCAGCGCACAGGCAAATTCGTTTATTTTCTCCGGAAGGAGCCGGGTGCGGTCCACCGTTTCCACCTGCGCCACACCAAATCGAATTTTGCCGGAACTGAATTCTTTTAAATCCTTGTTAACCAGCTCGAGAGCTGTTTTGGACAGCGTTTCGTCATTGCGCAACAGCACTTCCAGTCCAAATTCCTGCAACTCCACTTCGGCTTTGGCCGCGAGGATTTTTGCCAGTTTGCGATCAATATCGGTCGTCGTCGGAGAAGTCAGGAGTAGAGTATCTGCGAGCATCGCGCCAAGCAGAAGAATGGCCTGGCCTTTGGTGACTCGGACTTTGCTTTCCTGGAATTTACAGGCGATGATTGTCGCTGTGCTTCCAAGCGGACGGCAATCCACGCGAATGGGGTCTACGGTCTCCAGGCTGCCCACGCGGTGATGATCCACGATTTCGAGTATTTGAGCTTCTTCGATTCCACGTGCGGCATGGTTCTGCTCGAAATGATCCACGAGAATAATCTTTTGCTTTGGCGCATTGATTAATTCCGTCCGCGAAAGTACGCCAACCAGTTCGCCGCCAGGTCCCACCACCGGCAGAGCGTAGGGTTTGTGTGAAACCAGATCCTTGACCTCGGCGAGGCTTTGTTCAGGGCTCAATTGCGGAAATTCCCGCGCCATCAGATTCCTGACGGGAATGGCGAGCGAGAGTTTTGAAGTAAGCGAGAGCAGGGAACCCCGGAACTGGTAAATTCCCATGCCGGAATCTTTTTGATATTCGGCAAAGGAGCACTTCACGCGTTTCGGGGAGCAAATGATCACCGCCGCAGCATTGTGTTCGCGGGCCTGGGTGATCGATTCAATATCATCAGTGCAAAGCAGGATATCGCCACCCCGGATATTCTCGGGGGTTAACGAAAGACATCCATCTGCCGGACGGGCAGCGGGCTTCCAGCATTTTAATCCAAGGCCCCGAACCAGATCGTCCAGCTGGAAGAGAACTCCGAGAAAATTCTCCAGGTTAAAATGATAAAAATAGTGACCCATCGGAAGTCGATCGCTTAGAATGCCTTCCAATTTCCCCGAACCGCTCACTACCGGAACAAGGCTCAACTGGAATTCGGTAATCAGCCGAATGGCGTCACCGAGAGGCGCCTCGATGGGGACGGTTTGGATGGCGCGGCGTGCCACGTCGCCCACTTTGATATTGAGGTCAGGAACAATTGGGGGAAGCTGGATGCCCGCTTTTTCGAAGAGCCACTCCGTTTGAGGGGAAAAATCGCCAAGGGAAACGCTTTGGTATTTGGTTTTGCGGTCCAAAGATTGCAGTAGCTGAGCGTATACCACGGCCGATACCACGGAGTCCGTGTCGGGACGCCGGTGGCCGGCAACCAGAACAGGTCGTTCGTGAGTAAAACTGCGTTTCTTCATATCGAGGCTGGCATAAGGCGCCTGACTTCTGAGACGAGTTGAGTCGGACTAAATGGCTTGGTGAGGACAATTTCGTTCTCATTTGACCGCGGCAGCAGCATGCCGGGAGGAATCTCTGACATGCGGATCACGGGTATGTGTTTTTGGGTCATGCGAAGAAGTGCAATCACCGGATCGAACAACTCGCGGCTGGAATCATCCAAAAGCACCATGCTGAACTGATTCAGCTGCACCGCCCTTAAGGCGTCTTCGCCGTTCCGGGCCTGCACCATTTCATACCCGGCTCGCTCCAAATGATGTTGCAGCAGCCTTAGCATGAACAATTTTGTGTCTAGTACCAGAATTTTGTTCATAACTTCTTGTTTTCGTCCATCAATACAATGAATGTTTGATCATCGTAAAGTGTTCCACCATCTTGAAATTTGTTAAGCTCGAGAACGAGGGATTCCTTTAACTCCTCCGCAGAATTAAAGGACAAGGCGTTTTTTTCCATCCAGTTAAAGAGTCGGTTTTGTCCAAAGAAATCGTTGGTCGCGTTTTGGGCATCGGTGACACCGTCGGTGTAAAGCAGGACGCGGGAACCCGCAGGGAAGGGCAGGGTCGCCTCTTCAAAAGTTGTATTGGGAAGTATCCCCAGCGGCAAACCGTCCGGTGCCACCGTTGTCAGGCTGGTCTGGCCGGGGCTCATGATCAGAACCGGGCAATGGCCTGCCGTGGCTGCGCTCAAGGTCCGCTCAGTCATATTGATTTTCAATACTTCTGCCGTGATGAACATGCCCACGTCCGAAAGCTCATCGAAAAGCATGGTGTTGATTCGAGTCATGATCGCGCGAGGACTGTTGAGCTCGGTAGTGGCCCGCAACGCGCTTCGAAAGATCGCTGCAAACATCGCTGCCGGAATTCCTTTGCCCATCACATCCGCGATGATGGCCAGGACGCAGTTTCCATCCTGGTGGATAACCGTGTAGAAATCGCCCCCCACCTGCCTGGCGCTTTCGCAATGGGCGGCCAAACCAAGCCCTGGCAATACGGGCAGTTGTTTCGGCAACAGTGCCCGCTGAATATTCTTTGCGATTTCCAGTTCGTGCGAAGTCAGCCGGTGACTCATCTGTTCTTCACGGAACCTTGCGTTCACGATTTGAATGGCGAGAAAATCGGCAAAGGTATGGATGACGTTGGCGTGCGCGGCAGTGAAGGACGAACGGCCCATTTCCTTTCCAACAGTCAAGGTTCCCACCAGCTTACCTCCAAAATAAAAGGGATGCACCAGGCCGATCGAACTTGGTTTGATTTCCTGCCAGGCCCCCTGATTGGTTTTGGAAAGTTTGGGATCAAACCAAACATCCTGTCGCGACAGGGCAGCGCTGACTTCGGCATGTGATCCTTGCTCCGGAACATTTTCCAGGGAAAGGGAATCCAGTTTCAGCGAAGGTTCAGAAGCTGTAAAAACAATGAGTCGTTCTTCTTCCTTGGGCACAACTCGCAAAACGAACCAGTCCGAAGAAGTAATCTGGAGCAGATCAGAGCACAGGCAGCGGGCAAATTCGGCAAGGTCATCGGTTTTTCCAAGGTCTGTGCCGCAACGAAAAATGGCCGAGAGACTTTCGTAACACGAACTTAACTCCTCCGTCATGTCATGAATGATTTGCTCATTCTCGGCGAGACGATCCTTGTAGGCCTCGAGCGTCGGTTCGGAGGAATAATTGTCCGGAAGCACCGCTCCGCTTCCGTACTTTTTGAGAATGAGTGTGTTGCCTGCGGCCGCTTTTTCGTAGCTCACATCGTCCATGATCGAACGCATCAGGAAAATTCCGCGACCGCTTTCGCTTTCGTGTTCCGGCAGTCGAGATTGCAGCGGAAGGGTGAAACCGGGTGTGTGATCCTCAATTCTCAGTTCCAGCGTATTGTCGTCCGTAATGGCGTGCATGACGATGGGTTTGGAACGCCCTGCCTCTTCGCAATAGAGAACGGCGTTGTTGCAACCCTCTACCATGGCCAGTTCGCAGGCCATGATGTCCTCTTCCGTCGTGCCGTTTTGTTTGAGAAAACGGCAAAGCTGCGAGACTGCATCTCGAACCATTTCCAGTTGGCAGGGCAGGGTTACCGAGAAACGTCTTGAAACCGTGGTTGCGGCTGACAAAAGCATTAGCGTTTAACAATTTCGAATATCCGATGCATGCGAGTGAGTTCCAGGATCTGTTGGACAGGGGGGGTTGGATTGACAAGCCGCACCATGCCGTTGCGGCTGCAGGTGGTTTTGTGAAGGCTGATCAGGGCGCCAAGGCCACAACTGTCGACGAACATGGTTTGAGAAAGGTCTATCTCTATGATTTTGTGAGCCTCGGATAGGGAGGCCCTTACCTGATCCCGAAAGGAATTGGAGTTTGCTGCCGCTAATTCCTTGATGCCTGTGATGCTAAGGGTTTCACCGTTGGTTTGAGCTTTCATAAATAATCGAGTATTTGGGAGTTGGCTTGGCGTGGCGCCTGCCCGATTCCAATTTTTTACTGGATTGACTATAGAAAATTGGCGCGATCATTCACAATCAGGGGGCGGCATCTTTCCCCCTACGGGTCGTTGCCCCTATACGGAGTGAGCCATTCCCCGGTGCGCGGTCAAACCGCTGCTAACACCCACAAATGAAAGGGGTTTTGCCAGCAGCAAAACCCCTTTAAAACAGGCCAAAACCCAATGTCTCAGTTCGGCGCAGTCCTGCCGAAATGGAGAATTTTTTTGACCAGGGTTGCTTCCCGGCCACTGGTTTCCTTTTTCGAAAGAAAGAATCTTTTGATGCAGGCGACAATGATTTTCAAGTCCAGTTTCCAATCCGCCTGCACGGAATAAAAACTCGAATGTGCTTTGGCCTCTTCACAAAATGGCTCAATGCATCCCTGAGCTTCGGATAATGACATGAACCCCAGCGGAACGGAGAGCCAAAGCTTCTCAAAATCGTTCTCCAATTTTCTTGCCTCGTTGGGCGTCAAAGGCCGGTTTCCAACCCAAACGAACTCCCCCTTGACAATATTCCACATTTGCGGCCATCGGCGAAGTCCGCCTTGAAAGAACGGAAACTCAAAATAAATAATCGGCTTGGCCTGTGGATAGCCTTGTGGAGGTGTCGCCCGGCGGGGACGAACTATCCGTTGTCCCATCAGTAGCATCCACCCCGCAGCAAGGCCCACGATCGGGCTCGTAACTACCATCAACCCGGCCGCCACCGCTCGTCCGCATAATCGTTGCAGATACTGCGAGTTTTCCAACGGCCGCAGGGAGCAGAGGAGAAAAGCGTCCACGATCTTCGTATGGGAACCGGTATTCCAGTTCATTAACTGAGCTCCCGAGGCAATCGATTGATTGAGAGTAATGGCCGAACCTACGAATGTCTGGGAACCGATTAGGCTTTCTCGGATTTCTGCGCCTTCCTCGACAACCACTTCGTTTTCCAGGATGACGCACGGGCCCACCACCGCCTTGTTACCGATTTTTGCGCGATCACCAATCCAACAGGGGGCAGTTAGCACTGCGGTGCTGGAGATGTTGGCCTGTCGACCAACCCAGATGCCCGGGCGTATTTCTTTTACTCCGACCCGGTTGGACATGTCTGGATGGTCCAGGTTTTGTGAAACTACACGAAAGAGATCGCCAAGGCTGGAAAAAAGTTTCTGGTCAGGTTTCCATGGAAAGGAGTCTGCCACATGGCACTCGATCCCGGCACCCGCCTTGTCAGCGGCCTCAGCAAGCGAAAGCTCGCGCGCCGTTGGCTGGACTAACAGTTTAACACCCCACCTTTCGCCTTCCCCGAGCGTTTCACGGATTTTCTCCGGCCTGTCACTGGCGAATAGGGTGATTTCCTTGCAGCCGCGCAAAACCAAATGCTCTATCCAGTATTCCAATAATGGTTTACCGAGCAGGGTAAATAGGCCCAGGGGGGCATTTTCGGCGAGGGATGCTACGGATTCTCTCTGGTGTGGGCAGATGAGACATGCATTCATTTTGTTAATAAGCTCCTTTACTAAACAGAACCGCAGGCACTGTCTTCAACAGGATGCGCACATCGCCCAAAAACGATTGGCTTTCGATATACTGCACATCCAATAGAACCTGTCCTGGAAAATCGATTTCGCTTCTTCCGCCGATCTGCCAAAGACAGGTGATTCCTGGCTTCGCAAGCAATCTGCGTCTGTCTTGCAAAGTATACAATGCGACTTCACGAGGTACTGGGGGTCGGGGACCCACTAATGACATATCCCCTTTTAACACGTTGAAGAATTGAGGAAATTCATCAAGCGACAATTTTCTCAGCCATTTCCCCACTTTAGTGATGCGGGGATCGTCCTTCATTTTAAAGGTGATGCCCTCGGTGTGTTGATTTTTGGCAAGCAATTCTTTCATTTTAGCTTCGGCATCCACGCACATGGAACGGAACTTAAACATTTTAAATTCTTTCCCATCCTTGCCCACGCGGCGTTGCGCAAAGATCACCGGCCCGCCGTCCTCCAGTTTCACCAGTAGCGCCAGAAGGATAAAAATCGGCGAAAAAACGAGGATAAACATCAAGCTGGCCAGCACGTCAAAAAACCGTTTCACCGCAAGCGTCGCTGCCAGCATCCACTGCCAGGAATGGCGCTTCCAGGCGGAATAAGCTCTCAGGCGCATTCGCCCTGTCTTGGTTCGCATTAACTCCAGTCTTTCCACTGTCGGCGCTGTTGAATGGTTCACCATACATCTATTAATTTGCTAAGGACTTCTTTATTTCCATTGCCAACTCGGTCACGGTAGCCTCGTCCAGCGGATGATCGAGAACCCGGGTCGCCCATCGTTTTTGGCTCTCCACATAGCGCTCGTGCATCGGACGTACTGTCCCATGAAGCTGTTCCCGAATGGATTCTTCACTTCGCCCCCTTTCTGCCAGATCCCGATTGATTCTTCGGGAGAATCTCACATCTTCAGGGCAATTGAGGAAATAGCGATGTTTAAAGTGCTTTCTTACCGAAGGTTTGCGCAATAACCAGAGTCCTTCGAAGATTACGAAGGAAGTTTTGGGCAGGTCCTGAAACGTCTCTCTCCTCGTGTGGGAGCTAAAATCGTAGGAGGGAATTTCACAAGCATGGCCGTTTCTACAATTTTCCAAAACTTTCACTAAACTTCCCCAGTCAATCGTCCTGGGATGGTCGAAATTAACCATGCTTCTTCGTTTTGGAGACAAATGAGATTGGTCGCGATAGAAATTATCAAGCGAGCACACACCCGCTTCAACTAGTCTTTTTTGCAGCATTTCTGCCAACCACGTTTTTCCGGAACCGCTGCCGCCTGTTATTGCTATTAAATGTGAACTCATCGCTCGTACATATGGCAGGTAATTCTCCTGCCAGAATCGTTATAACCGATCCTGGTAGATGGGTTCAATCAGGAGTCAGGAGCGAAAATTTCCAAGGGTTTTCCCCTGTTGCTTCAGGGATTACATCAGCCGTGCTACGCGCTTTGTCCCGTTTTCACTGCTTTGGAAGAGTTCTCGAGCACAATTTTGGCGAACATCGCCTCCAGGCTGGAGATATAGGTATCGAACTGGTATTTCTCAGTGACTAACTCAAGGCCGTTAAGCCCCAGCTGTTTGGCGAGTGCTTTGTCTGAAAGAAGTGAATCCAATTTTTCCGCGTAGGTTTTGATATCCATCCACGGCACCAGGTATCCATTGTAACCATTGGTAAGCCAGTCTTTGATCCCGCCGGCATCAAACGCTACCACAGGCAAGCCGTATCGCATCACTTCCAACCCAATTGTCGCGAACGGTTCGGGCCATACCGAACTGATGGCTACCACCGAGCATTCCTTGTAGTAATTGACCAAATCCTCCTGCGGAATGAACCCAAGAAATTTTACCTTGTCGGCCAGACCCAGTTTTAAGGCCAGTTTTTCGCAGTAGGCTTTATGACTTCCTTCTCCCAGAATAATGCATTGAAAGTCATTCTTGAGCAGTTTTAGGCTCCGGATCAGGATATCCACACCTTTCCCGCGGATAATCTGGCCGGCATAAATGATCAGGTTGCGCTCGCCAAAGTTGCTGCGGATATTTGGATCTCCCATCCTCGGCACAGGTGCATGAATCTCGATCCTTCGTGAATCGAATCCGTTGTTGAGCAATTCCTCCTTCATGTATTGGGTCACGACAACCATGCGATCAAACTGCCTGTTCAGCGCTATTTCACGCTGTTTGGCCCGCAGGCTGATCAGTTTCAACGGGAACCCGGGCCCATGGTTCCGGGCGATGGATGCGCCGCAGGGAAATAGGCAGCCAAAGCCGGCGCTCTTCGTGCAAATTTTCCTTGATAAGTAATGATATTTATAACTGCGCATGCAATAGATGTCGTGGTCATGAACCATTCTGACCAGCGGCAACCCTGAAGAAACCAGGGCTTCAATCACTTTCAGGTCCGCCATTTTGTGCACATAAACCAGGTCTGGCTTAAACTCCTGGATGGCCTGCTCTATCTGGTTGGAAGTGTCGGAGTTGAGGTATTTACGATAAGTGAAGGTCGCTTCCCATCCTTTTTGGTTTTTTCCGGTATGAGGCCCGTGGGCGATGCCTGTCTCGTGACCTTTTTTCTTCAACTCGGTCGCGGTAATGAACGCGTTGGCCTCGGCCCCCGCCAATGCTCCGAAGCGTTCATGCACAAAAAGAAATCTCATCCTGAACAGCATGGAGGCAATGGACTTCTCAGCCAAACGTGGAATGCCTTATAATGAGGTAGACACAAAGCTGAGAAATCGTGGCGATAGTTGCCCGATTGCTGAGCAACATCCGTGTTTCTAACCTGCCTTCAAGGTCATGGCACCTTCATGGGATTATAATATGGAAACATCAAATGGCACCACGGAACTCTCGGAATCGACTCAAAAACTCACGGAAGATTTGTCCAACATGGCGAAGCATACCCGCGAATTGATGGAAAGCGGCATGGAAAACCTGGACGAAAATACTGCGGAGCTCAGAACCCGGCTGCGGCAGGCCCTCGATGTGGCGAAAGATACTTGCGAAAAATTGGAAGCCAAAGCCGTGCAGGGAGCCAAAGCCACCGACAGGGCCATTCGTTCCAACCCGTATCAGTCGATTGGTATCGCGCTGGTGGCAGGATTTGTAATTGGGACACTTATCAAACGGAGATAACATGTTACAAGCAATATTGAATTCCAGTGGGGTCGTTGGCTCCGTTCGCCGAATGACCGATACTGTCCTGGCTGTCATCCACAACAGGCTGGAGCTGGCTTCTCTTGAGTTGAAGGAAGAAAAAGGCCGCGTCATTGGCCTGTTGATTTGGGCCGTCGCTGCCATTTTCTTTGGTTTGATGTCCGTGGTTGCTCTCATGTTGCTGTTGCTGTTCGTATTTTGGGACAACAAGGTCGCCGTCGCCATTGGATTGAGCGGGTTTTTCCTTGTCGCCACTCTGGCCGCTTTCTTCGCCTTGAAAAGCAAATTGAAAAATCCTCCAATCCCTTTCGCCGAAACGATTAATCAGCTCAAAAAGGACCGGGCATGGCTAAAATCTCAAGTGTAAATAGGGATGTTGCGCGCAAGCACGAGTTGATTACAGCGAATGAGGTGTTGCGCGAGGATCTTTCCCTCGACTGCGCCAATGTTCGCCAGTTCGAACAGGGCATTTTCAAGGGCCTGACTGTCTATCAATCGTTTGTCGCCATCAAAAACGATTCCGGTTTACGCGACCTGGCTCGCTTTTCAAAGGCGTCCGCCTTGGGCCGCGCCTGGATTATAACTCGGTTGTTTCTCCGTGTGAAAACTTTCTTGAACAACCGCGGCAAACTGGAATTGCATCTCCCTCTTGCGAAAGAGTATTGAGTTATATTGACCGCTTGCAAAGCCTTCCAGTGGAAGGCTCTTTTTTTGACCGGACACTACAGGGCGCACTATCGGCCATCATCAAAAACCTCTACCAGCCTGCTGGGGTGCTGTGGGTTGATGACATAGAAAGACCACCGATTGTCGCGCTACAAGAGGAGTGGTTTAGTCCTTCAAGGATTTTATATTTATGGCTAAAGCCGTTTTTTGTATCGCACGAAGTGAATTTCAAGCTGAGAGCATCGTCAACGAGCTCAAAGTCGCGGGTTTTTCCGATAATGACATTTCCGTGTTGTTCCCGGATAAAACGGGAACCAAGGATTTTGCCCATGAGCATCACACCAAGGCGCCGGAAGGCGCCACCGCAGGTGCCGGAACCGGCGGGGTGCTCGGGGGGGCGCTCGGGTGGCTTGCTGGTATTGGAGCGCTAGCCATACCGGGAGCCGGACCTTTCATCGCGGCAGGACCTATCATGGCCGCTCTTGGCGGGGCGGCAGTCGGTGCCGCCGTGGGAGGTATTACCGGCGCTTTGATCGGAATGGGAATCCCGGAATACGAGGCAAAACGGTACGAGGGTAAAATTAAGGCGGGCAATATCCTCATCTCCGTTCACACCGAGAATTCCCAGGAAGCCAAGCGTAGCAAGGACATTTTCGAGGAACTCGGTGCACATGATATTTCGACCACTACTGAGGCCGAAGTGAAGGATGTTCGAAGGAGCGGTCAAAGTTGATTCATCAAAAGGAGGTAGTTATGTTGTGGACAATTTGTGCAATTCTTATCGCCTTATGGCTCTTGGGACTCGTGACCTCATTCACTATGGGAGGTATGATTCACCTGCTTTTAATAGCGGCTATAGTCGTCCTCATGGTCCGAATCTTAAGTGGCAATCGGACCATTTAGCCGTGCGGCTCAGATTGTATCCGGAAATCCCCTACCACTATCTAGGGCCAATTCCCTAATACTTTCCGAGACTTAGCCCTGATTGTGAGCTCGGGGGAGTGTGTTTATATAGGGCTTTCCATGGAAGCCCAGAATAAAACCGAGACCGGAACAGCGGCTGTAAGTAGAGTTGTGGCCGCCAAAAAACCTTCCCCTAAACCCACCGCGCGCAAGTCAAAACTCAGGCGCCAGGTCACTGGCAGCAGGAACACTCCAACGCCTGCGGTTATTTCCGTCTCGGCCACTTCCAGTTTGGAAAAAAAGGATTTACTGGCCGCTTTAGTCGCCCTGAGAAAGGGCGATTTCAATGTACGGCTGCCAGTTGATTATGTGGGGGTCGACGGAAAACTCGCGGACACTTTCAACGATATCATTGAGTTTAACCAGCGATTGAGCCGGGAACTCGAACGTATCAGCCGTGTCGTCGGTAAAGAAGGGAAGATATCTCAGCGCGTGGAGGTCGGGGAAGTCACCGGGCTTTGGAACACCGCCGTTAACTCTGTCAACAATCTCATTGGTGATTTGGCCTACCCTATTAATGAGTTGGCGCGCGTGATCGGTGCCGTCGCCAAAGGCGATCTGGCCCAAAGCGTCGCCTTGGAAACCGATGGCAAACCGCTTCAGGGTGAATTTCTAAGAACCGCCAAAACCGTGAATACCATGGTGACGCAGCTCGCTTCCTTCGCTTCTGAAGTAACGCGCGTGGCACGCGAAGTTGGAACGGAAGGAAAGCTGGGCGGTCAGGCCAAGGTTCGCGGTGTCGCCGGTACCTGGAAAGACCTTACCGATAACGTAAACCTGATGGCCAGTAACCTGACCAGCCAGGTTCGAAATATTGCTACCGTGACCACCGCTGTCGCCAACGGCGACCTTGCCAAGAAGATTACGGTGGACGTGAAAGGCGAATTCCTCGAGCTCAAAAATACCATTAATACCATGGTGGACCAGTTGCGCTCTTTCGCCTCTGAAGTGACACGTGTTGCCCGCGAAGTGGGAACCGAAGGCAAACTCGGCGGCCAGGCCCGGGTGGAAGGTGTGTCTGGAACCTGGAAAGACCTTACCGATAACGTCAATTCCATGGCCCGTAACCTGACAGCCCAGGTGCGTAACATTGCCGCCGTAACTACCGCGGTGGCCAATGGAGACCTTTCCAAAAAAATCACTGTCAATGTCCGTGGCGAAATTCTTGAACTCAAGGACACCATCAACACCATGGTGGATCAACTTTCATCCTTCGCTTCTGAAGTGACTCGTGTGGCCCGCGAAGTGGGAACCGAAGGCAAACTCGGTGGCCAGGCCCAGGTTAAAGGCGTTGCTGGAACCTGGAAGGATCTGACCGATTCCGTCAACCTTATGGCTGCGAATCTTACCGGCCAGGTGCGTAACATTGCTGATGTCACCAAGGCAGTCGCAAAAGGCGACCTCTCCAAGAAAATCACGGTCGATGTGAAAGGCGAAATCCTCGAACTGAAGAACACCGTCAATACCATGGTGGATCAGCTTTCATCGTTCGCTGCTGAAGTAACCCGTGTGGCTCGCGAAGTCGGTTCTGAAGGCAAACTTGGTGTGCAAGCCGAAGTTAAAGGCGTGGCTGGAACTTGGAAAGATCTGACGGACAACGTCAACGTCATGGCCAGTAACCTGACAGTGCAGCTACGTGACGTCTCCAAGGTCGCAACGGCCATTGCTACAGGCGACCTCAGCCAAAAAATCACGGTGAACGTCAAAGGTGAAATTCTGCAAATCAAGGACACCATTAATACCATGGTGGATCAGCTCTCCTCCTTCGCCTCGGAAGTGACTCGTGTGGCGCGCGAAGTTGGTTCTGAAGGGAAATTGGGCGTCCAGGCTGAAGTGCGCGGTGTCGCTGGTACCTGGAAGGATCTTACGGACAACGTGAATGTCATGGCCAGCAACCTCACGGTCCAGCTTCGTGACGTCTCCAAAGTGGCAACTGCTATTGCCACCGGCGACCTGGGGCAAAAAATAACGGTTAATGTAAAAGGTGAAATTTTACAAATTAAAAACACCATTAATACGATGGTGGATCAGCTTTCCTCGTTCGCGGCGGAAGTGACCCGCGTGGCGCGCGAAGTGGGAACCGAAGGAAAACTGGGTGGCCAGGCGGAAGTGAAAGGCGTGGCCGGAACCTGGAAGGACTTGACCGACTCGGTGAACTTCATGGCGCGCAACCTGACGGACCAGGTGCGTAATATTGCGGATGTGACCAAGGCCGTCGCGGCGGGCGACCTCTCCAAGAAGATCACCGTCGATGTCAAAGGCGAAATTCTCGAACTCAAAAACACCATCAACACCATGGTGGATCAGCTCTCTTCGTTCGCCTCTGAAGTAACCCGCGTGGCGCGCGAAGTGGGAACGGAAGGAAAACTGGGTGGCCAGGCGGAAGTGAAAGGTGTAGCCGGAACGTGGAAGGATCTCACCGATTCCGTGAATTTCATGGCCGGCAATTTGACCGGGCAGGTTCGTAACATCGCGGACGTGACCAAAGCTGTCGCCGCAGGCGACCTTTCCAAGAAAATTACAGTTAACGTTCGCGGTGAAATCGCGGAGCTTAAAGACACCATCAATACTATGGTGGATCAGCTCCGGTCATTTGCTTCTGAAGTAACTCGCGTGGCTCGCGAAGTGGGAACGGAAGGAAAATTGGGCGGCCAGGCGGAAGTGAAAGGTGTGGCCGGAACCTGGAAGGACCTTACGGATTCCGTGAATTTCATGGCCGGTAACCTCACCGGGCAAGTGCGTAACATCGCGGATGTGACCAAGGCTGTCGCCGCAGGTGACCTTTCCAAGAAGATCACCGTGGACGTCAAAGGCGAAATTCTCGAGCTCAAAAACACCATCAACACCATGGTGGACCAGCTCTCCTCATTCGCCTCTGAAGTAACTCGCGTGGCGCGCGAAGTTGGAACTGAAGGCAAACTCGGCGGTCAGGCTGAAGTGAAAGGTGTGGCCGGTACTTGGAAGGACCTTACTGACTCGGTGAATTTCATGGCGCGCAACCTGACAGACCAGGTGCGTAACATTGCGGATGTGACCAAGGCTGTCGCTGCAGGTGACCTTTCCAAGAAGATCACGGTGGACGTCAAAGGCGAAATTCTGGAACTCAAAAACACCATCAACACCATGGTGGACCAGCTCTCTTCATTCGCTTCTGAAGTAACTCGCGTGGCCCGCGAAGTCGGAACCGAAGGCAAACTGGGTGGCCAGGCCGATGTGCGCGGCGTCGCCGGAACGTGGAAAGATTTGACCGACAACGTCAACTTCATGGCCAACAACCTCACGGATCAGGTGCGTAATATCGCCGACGTGACCAAAGCGGTGGCAGCCGGGGATCTCTCCAAAAAAATCACCGTGAATGTGCGCGGCGAAATTTTGGAATTGAAAGACACCATCAACACCATGGTGGATCAACTCCGCTCGTTCGCTTCGGAAGTAACCCGCGTGGCCCGCGAAGTCGGAACCGAAGGCAAACTGGGTGGCCAGGCAGACGTCAAAGGCGTCGCAGGAACATGGAAGGATTTGACCGACAACGTCAACTTCATGGCCAACAACCTCACGGATCAGGTGCGTAATATCGCAGACGTCACCAAGGCGGTGGCGAACGGTGACCTTTCGAAAAAGATTACGGTCAATGTGCGTGGTGAAATTTTGGAATTGAAAGACACCATCAACACCATGGTGGACCAACTCCGCTCCTTCGCTTCTGAAGTGACCCGTGTGGCCCGCGAAGTTGGAACCGAAGGAAAATTGGGTGGCCAGGCCGACGTCAAAGGAATCTCAGGAACCTGGAAAGATCTGACCGACTCGGTGAACTTCATGGCGCGCAACCTGACAGACCAGGTGCGTAACATCGCCGACGTCACGAAGGCCGTGGCGGCAGGGGACCTTTCCAAAAAAATCACGGTCGACGTCAAAGGTGAAATTCTGGAATTGAAGAACACCGTCAACACCATGGTGGACCAGCTTTCTTCTTTTGCTTCTGAAGTAACCCGCGTGGCCCGCGAAGTCGGAACCGAAGGCAAACTCGGCGGTCAGGCCGAAGTGAAAGGTGTGGCCGGAACCTGGAAGGACTTGACCGATTCCGTGAATTTCATGGCAGGTAACCTCACCGGTCAGGTCCGTAATATTGCTGCCGTGACCACCGCCGTGGCCAATGGTGACCTTTCCAAAAAGATCACGGTGGACGTGAAA
This sequence comes from Verrucomicrobiales bacterium, assembly GCA_028293375.1. GTDB lineage: Bacteria > Verrucomicrobiota > Verrucomicrobiia > Limisphaerales > JAQGOY01 > JAQGOY01. Next base: position 28,207 of record JAQGOY010000228.1, read on the forward strand.
GGTGAAATCCTTGAACTCAAGGACACCATTAACACCATGGTGGATCAACTCCGGTCCTTCGCCTCTGAAGTGACCCGTGTCGCCCGCGAAGTCGGAACCGAAGGAAAACTCGGCGGCCAGGCGGATGTGAAGGGCGTAGCCGGAACCTGGAAGGATTTGACGGACAACGTTAATTTCATGGCCTCCAACCTCACCGCGCAAGTTCGTAACATTGCCGACGTGACCAAGGCAGTCGCTGCGGGTGACCTTTCCAAAAAGATTACAGTCGATGTTAAAGGTGAAATTCTCGACCTCAAAAACACTGTTAACACCATGGTGGACCAGCTCCGTGCGTTCGCTGCGGAAGTAACCCGTGTCGCTCGCGAAGTGGGAACGGAAGGAAAACTTGGCGGCCAGGCGGAAGTGCAGGGTGTGTCGGGAACGTGGAAGGATTTGACCGACAACGTGAACTTCATGGCCGGTAACCTGACCAACCAGGTCCGCGGTATTGCGAAAGTTGTGACCGCTGTGGCCAATGGCGACTTGAAACGGAAGCTGACGGTGGAGGCCAAAGGCGAAATCGCCGAACTGGCAGATACCATCAACGGCATGACTGATACACTGGCTATCTTTGCTGATCAGGTGACAACCGTCGCCCGCGAAGTCGGTGTTGAAGGAAAACTCGGCGGTCAAGCCAGTGTCCCCGGGGCTGCGGGAACTTGGCGCGATTTGACGGATAATGTCAATCAGTTGGCTGCTAACCTGACTACTCAGGTGCGCGCGATTGCGGAAGTGGCCACTGCCGTCACCAAAGGCGACCTCACTCGTGCTATTCAGGTCGAAGCTCAGGGCGAAGTCGCTGTGCTCAAGGATACGATCAATGAAATGATTCGTAACTTGAAAGACACCACTCTCAAGAACTCGGAACAGGACTGGCTCAAGACCAACCTCGCCAAGTTCACCCGTATGTTGCAGGGTCAAAAAGACCTTATCACGGTCGGTCGCCTGATTCTATCCGAACTCGCTCCCGTGGTCTCCGCTCAGCATGGCGTCTTCTATATGATGGACAATGCTCGCGATGACCATCACTTGAAATTGTTGGCCAGCTATGCTTATCGCGAAAGAAAGACCGTTCAGAATCGTTTCGTCATGGGCGAAAGCCTTGTGGGTCAGTGCGCATTGGAAAAAGAAAAAATCCTGCTGACCAATGTCCCTGCGAACTATATTCAGATCTCTTCGGGATTAGGTGAGGCTAAACCGTTGAACCTCATTGTCCTGCCCGTGCTCTTCGAAGGTCAGGTTAAGGCGGTGATTGAATTGGCCTCGTTTGATCGATTCAGCCCCACCCACCAAACCTTCCTGGATCAGCTCACGGAAAGTATTGGTATCGTCTTGAATACGATTGAAGCCAACTCCCGAACCGAAGATCTTCTCAAGCAATCTCAGTCTCTTGCCAAAGAACTTCAAAGCCAGCAGGAAGAACTGCAGCAGACCAACGCCGAGCTCGAAGACAAAGCAAAGCTCCTGGCCATGCAGAATGACGAAGTCGAACGCAAAAATCGTGAAGTCGAGCAAGCTCGTCAGGCACTGGAAGAAAAAGCTTCCCAGCTCGCCCTGACTTCGAAATACAAATCCGAATTCCTCGCGAACATGTCGCACGAACTCCGGACACCGCTAAATAGCTTGCTGCTTCTGGCTCGCCAATTGGTCGATAACCCGGAAAAGAATCTTACTGGGAAACAGGTGGAATTCGCTAAAATTATCCATGGGTCTGGAAATGACCTGCTGGCCTTGATTAACGATATTCTCGATCTCTCCAAGATTGAATCCGGAACTGTCTCGGTTGATGTCGGCGATCTTCGGTTCAACAACATGCAGGATTATGTCGAGAGGACGTTCCGTCACGTTGCGGATTCCAAAGGACTCGAATTCCACATCAACATGCATCCCAACCTGCCTCGTTCGATTCAGACGGACGTTAAACGGTTGCAGCAGATCATCAAGAACCTCCTGTCCAACGCGTTCAAATTTACCGAAAAAGGGCATGTCGTCATGGAAGTCCAGATGGTCCGCACAGGCTGGACTTCGGACCAGGTCACCCTCAACCAGACTGGGGCGGCAATCGCCTTCTCAGTTTCAGATACCGGTATCGGCATCGCTCCCGAGAAACAGGCCATCATCTTTGAGGCCTTCCAGCAGGCGGACGGAAGCACCAGCCGCAAATACGGAGGCACAGGCCTTGGTCTTGCCATCAGTCGCGAAATTGCGCGTTTGCTCGGCGGTGAAATTCAAATTGCAAGTAAGGTCGGCGAAGGCAGTGTGTTCACTCTCTATTTGCCGCAAAACTTCATGATCGTTCGGCCCAGCCGCCAGGGACAGGATACGGAATCCTCCCTTGCTTCGCTGCCGACCCACAATCCAAGCAGCTTCCCTTCCGCTGCCACTGTTGCGAAGGCCCTTCCATTGCCCGCTCCTGTGGAGAGGGAAATTGAGGATGACAGGTCGAAGCTGGACAACGGAGATAGGGTGGTCCTGATCGTTGAAGACGATTACGACTTCGCTAATTTCCTTTTCAATCTCGCTCACGAACAGGGAATGAAGGCCATTGTCGAAACCCGCGGGCTTAAAACATTCGAGTTGGTGAAGGAATACCAACCCCATTCGATTACCCTCGACCTCAGTCTTCCAGATATTGACGGCTGGAAAATTCTGGAGCGCTTGAAGGACGACTCCAACACACGTCATATTCCCATCTACATCATCTCTGGTGACGACGATCGCGAACGCGGGTTACGGCAGGGCGCCATGGATTTCCTGACCAAGCCGGTGACCAAAGAAGCCTTGGAAGGGGCCTTCGACCGGATGCGATCCTTTATCGATCGGTCGGTGAAAAATCTTCTGGTGGTGGAAGACGATCAGATTCAAAGACAACATATCGTCGATCTCATCGGTGACGGTGATGTTCAGACGACCGCCGTTTCAACAGGTGTCGAGGCGTTGGAAGCCATCAAGTCCAATCACTTTGATTGCCTGGTGCTGGATCTTGGATTGCCAGACATGAATGGTTTCGCGTTCATCGAGGAAATGCGCAAGACAACTGGGAAAGATATCCCAATCATCGTTTACACCGCCCGTGAACTCACCCGCAAGGAACAAAGCAAGCTCCAGAAACTCGCTCAGAGCATCATCATCAAAGATGTGCGCTCTCCAGAGCGGTTGCTCGATGAAACGTCGCTTTTCCTCCACCGAAACGCGGCTCAACTTCCTGAGCCGAAACGGCAGATGCTCGAAAAATTGCACCAGGCCGACGCTGTGCTCGCCGGCAAAAAGGTTCTCATTGTCGATGACGATATTCGAAACATCTTTGCCCTTACCAGTATCCTCGAACGATACAATCTTCAGCTCTCGTCCGCCGAAAATGGCCATGACGCGATCGAAAACCTGGACAAAAATCCCGACATGGATGTTGTCCTGATGGATATCATGATGCCTGAAATGGATGGCTACGACACGATCAAGCACATTCGGAAAAATCCTAAGTTCAAGTCACTGCCAATTATCGCTGTCACCGCCAAAGCGATGAAGGGAGACCGTGCGAAATGCATTGAGGCGGGCGCGTCGGATTATCTGTCTAAACCTGTCGATCCCGAGCAATTGTTATCTACGCTGCGGGCTTGGTTGTATCGGTAAAAACTGTGGTCCCGGGCCGGATATCCGGCATCGGGACTTGTATCGGTTGTAAAACTCATTGTATTAAATTAATCAACAAGTTATGTCCGCAAAAAAACCAAAGTGCAAAATCCTCATCGTGGATGACCATCCGATCATGAGGGAGGGAATCGTGCAGCTCATTAACCACGAGAAGGACTTGATGATATGTGGCCAATATGAAGATGCGGGCGAAGCGTTCAAAGGCGTAGAGGATCATCGTCCGGACCTTGCCGTCATCGACATCTCTCTTAAGGGCAGCAGTGGCATTGAACTTCTCAAGAACATCAAATGCAACTTTCCCAATGTGCTCGTACTGATGCTCTCCATGCATGATGAATCGCTTTATGCCGAACGGGTGCTCCGCGCTGGCGCTGCTGGATATATCATGAAACAAGAGGCCACCGAGCGGATTTTGATTGCCATCCGCAAAGTCCTGAATGGAGAGGTCTATCTGAGTGAAAGAATGTCCACCAAACTGATGCATCAGTTGGTCGGAGGCCGCGCGGCTTCGGGCGGTTCACTTATGGAAAGGCTGAGTGATCGCGAACTCGAAGTTTTTGGTTTGATCGGTCAGGGGAAAGGCACTCGTCAGATTGCTGAACAACTTCACTTAAGCGTCAAGACCATTGAATCTCACCGCGCACACATTAAAGAAAAGCTGAATCTGAAGAATGCCACTGAATTGGTCCACCGTGCCATTCAGCTCCGAGGTGAATAGGTCCATCTGATATTATCCAGGCGCTCATAAAACTTGAGCGCCTTTTGCTGGGCCTAGGGGATGCCCCGAAGCTGTTATCCCCTGCTTCCGCCTTTCCGGACTCCTGAGCCTCCCCGATTGCGATCTTTTCTGATTCCTCATCAAATGGCTTTGTTGACGGAGCTCTGCTTCTTACTATGAAGGCCAATGGAACAAAAGTAGCACAAAAAAGAATCTTATTAGTCGATGATCATCCCTTACTGCGGCAGGGGATTGCCCAACTCATCAATCAACAGGCCGATCTGATGGTGTGCGGCGAAGCCGATGATGCGCAAAAAGCTGTTACAGCTATTGAGACAACCAAGCCTGACTTGGTCGTGCTCGATATTTCTCTAAAAGGCAGTAGCGGAATCGAATTGTTGAAAAACGTCAAAGTCCGGTTTCCTCAGTTATCCATCCTGATGCTTTCTATGCATGACGAAACGGTTTTCGCTCAACGTGCCCTTCGCGCTGGAGCTTCCGGCTACATCATGAAGCAGGAGTCCACGGACAAGATTCTCGGGGCGCTTCGGAAAGTCATCAATGGAGAAGTTTACGTGAGCGACAGGCTCGGAGCTCGCATGCTGACCCAATTGGTCGGCGGCAAGGTTATGGCTCCATCCTCTCCCATTGAAGAACTCAGCGACCGCGAGCTCGAAGTATTTAGCTTGATAGGGCAGGGCCATGGAACGCGGCCAATTGCAGAGAAATTGCACTTGAGTGTAAAGACCGTCGAGTCGCACCGTGCTCATATCAAAGAGAAACTCCATCTCAACAGTGCCGCCGAACTGGTCCATCACGCTATTCAGTGGGTGCAAAGTGAAAGCATTGGATAGCAACCAGTTCCATCAAGGTTATACCTGAGCCCTTTCGCGCGGCCTCAGGTATAAGCTGAATTTCTTCTACTTCTCCTTGTCCATGGGTTCGGCGGGTGGCTGCCTCATTGTGACCCGTTTGCCTCAGACCTACCTTTGGCTATGAAAACAAACAATCATTTCCGAAGAATTATGCTCGCAGCTTCTGCGGGAGCTCTTTTAACAGGCTCTTCCGCTTTTGCTAATCATGAGGTTTATGTGGATTCCTCCGAGACCAGGATGGCCCATCCGAGCGCTGAACTGCGCACTGACACCCGCTCCTCAATCTATGACCCCTCTGGCTCCGAAATTCAGGTCTATCATCGCGATTCCAACAGCAGCGGACTCTCGGCAGGGTTCAATTCGGATTTATCGATGAATGCCGACATCGACGCCCAGGCTGATCGCATCCTCCGCATGTATCAAAAAGGCAAAATGCCTGCGGAAATCACCGACCGCGAATTTCATCAGGTCAACGGACAAACTCTTTTTCCAAGGTTTCAAGCTTCTCGCGGAGACTATGACAACATCCGTACCGAGCGGTATCATCATTCTTCCGTGCGTTCGGATTCCATGATGGAACCTGCCGGCGCATCAGCAACAGTTTCCACCTCGTCTGATCATGATTTGATTCGTGATACCAGTTCCACCATCACGGTGGCGCCATCAGTGACTTCCAGTTCCACGAATGATTGGCAAAAAGGATATTATAATAGTCAATCCAACCGTGGCGCGGAAATCAAGGATCCTGCTGGCGCCGATATCTCCGTCCGTGCCACCCAGAGCCCTGACTTGGCTCCATCGGCGGAGATTAGTTCCTCTGCGACTAGTCCCAGCAACACCTCCGACGTAATTGTTAGCAATCCTTCTGTAACCGTCTTTCAGGACAATTCACTCTCCAGCACTAACTCGCAGTTGGGCGGTATCAATAATCAGAACAAGGATGGAATCCGACTTGGGGATAAGAATGCCTCCAATCGCGTGAACGAAAATTCGAGCTCCTTGAACTCAAGCACCAGTTCCGATTCGGAAATAAAATCCGATTCCGACAGTCCAGCAAACGGTGGTATCAACAACCAGACCAAGGATTCTCAAAAATCCAGTGGCAACGATTCCACCATCCACAACGAATCCAAGTAAGTCTTGATAACGGGATGACAGGGGAGGCTTGACTCCCTCAACAATCAGAAAGGCCTAAAATGAAAGTAATGGTTAAAAGAAAATACGAAGAAGGCAAGGTCGGCTGGTTCATTCTTTGGCTCATGGGAGTGCCAGTGTCGGTTCTTTTCGTGCTCTTCCTCTTGAGAGGTTGCACTTAAAATGTAAGTCTCATAATCAGGCGCGACTCTCCAGTCGCGCCTTTTTTGTTCATTAAAGTGCTTGGCCTATCCCGGCATTGAAGTGTAGAAAACGTTTACACATTTATGCCGTCAGGTAATTTCGCAACTGCTTCTCCCATACCACTTCCAAAGTTAACCCGGGACCAATGGTTCATCTTCACCATGGCAGCGCTGGCCTGGATGTTCGATTGCCTGGATCAACAACTTTTTACTCTGGCTCGCAACTCCGCCATGAAGGCCCTCTTGCATGGGCATGGAGATACGAAGGTTTTTGGCGCTTACGCCACCTCCATATTCGTCGCTGGATGGGCCACCGGTGGCCTGATCTTTGGTGCTGTGGGAGACCGAATCGGACGCGCCAAAACCCTCACTATCACCGTCCTTCTTTACTCTCTGAGCACAGGTCTTTCCGCTTTTGCCACAGGTTGGGCGGATTTTGCTTTCTATAGATTTCTGACAGGCCTTGGGGTCGGTGGGGTCTTCGGCTTGGCCGTAGCCCTGGTCGCTGATAGTTTTCCAGATGAACGAAGGGCCAACGCCCTTGGCAATCTCCAGGCGCTTTCCGCTCTCGGCAATATCATGGCGGGTTTGATAAGTATGTTCCTTGGCAACCTGGAGGGGAAGGGAGTCATTAACACTGGCGAATCCTGGAAATACATGTTTCTTATTGGAGCGCTGCCGGCATTTCTCTGTGTCTTTCTCGCCGTGCGCTTGAAGGAGCCTGAGAAATGGGTGAAGGCGCGCGAAGCGGGCCGGTTAACAGGAGTGCGCTTTGGCTCTTATGTTTCGCTGTTCGGAGAAGCCCGGTGGCGGAAACCCGCTCTTCTCGGCATGGTGCTTTGCGTGTCCGGTGTTGTTGGGCTTTGGGGAATTGGATTTTTTGCGCCGGAACTCGTTGGCGATGTTTTGGAGCGTTCTCTTCGCGCACAGGGGCTGGGCGTTCAGGAAATTGCCAGTAAAAAGACCTTTTGGATCGGCGCCAATTCAATCATTCAAAACGTCGGCGCATTTTTTGGTATGTTGACTTTGAGCAAAATGGCACAGCGTTTTGGCCGCAAAAAGGCCTTCATCGTTGGATTTTCCGCTGCCCTCTTCGTCACTGTCGGTTATTTCGCTTTATTTAACGGCATCAAGGATATGTGGATGAGCGCAGTCATGGGATTCTGCCAACTCGGTTTGTTCGCTGGCTTTGCTATCTACCTTCCCGAATTGTTCCCCACCCGGCTTCGCAGCACCGGCACCAGCTTTTGTTATAATGTCGGCAGGTTTATCGCCGCCAGCGGACCATTTACCCTTGGCCGGCTCCAGGTCACTCTGGCAAACGGTGCCACTACACCGGATGCAAAACTTCAGGCCTTCCGTTCGGCCTGTTGCTGGATGAGTCTTGTCTTCCTGGTCGGCATCGTGGCGGTTTTATTTTTGCCAGAGACCAAAGGCCGCCCCATGCCTGAGGATTGATCAGTCTCGCGAGAATTTGAGGGAAACCAATTTCTTTTCGCTTCGGATATAAAGGCATTTTTCCGAGAGCGCTGGCGTTGACCAGCAGGGATGTTCCAACTGGGTAATTTGGGCGTGGCAGATTTCTTCCATTTTCCTGCTGTTTAATTTGAAAAGCCCAAGTTTCCCTCCCTCTCCAAGGGCAATCAACTTTCCGTCTGCCATTATCAACGATCCACGCCCATAGACTGCCGGCTGTGGTGTGCTGTGCGGAGCCCAGGTTTCGTCATTGTCCCACATCAATTCACCGCTTTTGTAGTGCACACATCTCAGGCGGGCGTCCGGTTCGTTTCTTCCGCTAAATCCATACAAATATCCGTCGTAATAAATCGGTGTGCTCCAGTGCATTTCCAGGGATGTGGAACGCCACCCTTCATGAATTTCTTTGTTGTCGGGATGTATTTTCAGAAGCACCGATCCCACGTGATAATAAGCGCCGGAAATAAAAACGTCGTTATCGACTACTATCGGGCTCATCGCATTGACCGATTCGTCTACCCTCGCTCTGAACCAAAAACTGAAATCGCAGACTCCGGTCTTTGGCTCCAGCGCCACCAATCCCTGCCTCATGAAGCAGAACACCAACTTTTTGCCATTCACTGTTGCTATCGCGGGAGTCGAATAACTCGCTTGCTTCTCATACTTTCTCCACTCCACTTTTTTTTCGCCCGGCCATGCCGTCATTGGAATTCCGGTCCAGTTTATCTCCCCAACATTTTCCCACACCGTCTTTCCAGTTTCGGGATTAAGCGCAACAACTCCGCTGTTCGGTTGCCCTCCAATCGCGACTATCAGCAAGTTGTCTTCCAGCACCGGTGAACTTCCTACCCCGAAAAATGCCTCGGGAATTTCAAATTCTTTCGCCGTATCTCTCTGCCACAACACGGTGCCGTCTTTTAGATCAAGGCATCGAATTTTTCCTTCCGCCCCGAAAGTGAAGCATTTGTTCCCTGCCAACAACGGCTGACTTCGGGGACCGTTATTGTAACCGTATGGATCTTGAAATTTTGAAGGATAGGCACTTTTCCAGATCTCCGCCCCGGTTTTCTTGTTCAGGCAATGAACCACTTCCTCCCCTCCGACCCTGTCAAAATAGATCAACTTTTCTCCAAGCACAGAAGGCGAACAATAACCTGTGCCGATGTCTTTTTCCCAAAGAACTTTAGGGCCTGAAGCGTCCCACTTCTCAAGAAGGTTTGTCTCAGTTGACGTTCCATTTCGTGCAGGCCCCAGGAACTGAGGCCAATCTGCCGCTCCCGCTGTGCAGGCCACCGCAAAGCCCGCGATCAGGGCCGCCAGTGCTGGTCGAGCGCCGCCCAGTCTACCTCTATTTGGAAATGACTTCATTCTTAAAACAATACAGTGTTTTCTCGCCGCGCAGGTAGATGCTTCTGCCCGCAATTGCCGGCGTGGCCATGGTTTGTTCATGGAAATCATGGCTGCCCAGGATGGATAATTCGGGCGTGTTCCTGACGATGGTCATTTTTCCCTGCTGCGATAAAAAGTAAAGGTTGTCTCCGGCCGCAACCGGCGAAGCATAGTAGTCTCCAGGCGCGCCCAATCGTTCCGCCTCCACCAGCGCTTTCCCTGTCAGCAGGTCGTAACAGGAAAGCATTCCCCCATTTTTCACCGACCAGATTCGGCCCTGGTAGAGCAGGGGCGAGCTGACATAGGACAGATGCTTTGTTTGCTTCCAAATCATGTGAGTGGCAGTAATGTCTCCCGTTCCACCGGCTCGGATGGAGAAAATGCTGTTCTCCGCCTTCTGAAACATTTCCGCCATTTTCGTCCATTCCTCACCAGTGACTGATCCGTCCTTGTTAAAATCCATCTGCGTAAATCGGTCTTTGATCACGCCAGAAGGCAACTCATCAAACTGGAGTTTGCCATCGCCGTTCTTGTCGTTTGTCTTTAGGAACTCCCCAAATTCAGGCATACTGACCCGGCTGTCCGAATCTCCACCTACATTCCAGGAACAATAAACCAGTAAATTGCTCGTGCAACTCGGCGTGCTCGTTGCCACTCGTGAAGTCCCCGCCACCCGCCATCGTTCTTTTCCGGTTTCGGGGTCGTAACCCGTTAACCAGATCGATCCCGGAACCACCAGGTCCGTCCGGTTCGATTGAGCCCATATGATGGGACTGGCGAAACCGCGCCGAAATTCCGGCCTGTTCACTCTCCACTTCTGGTTCCCTGTCTTTTTATCCAATGCTAATAAGTAGGAGTCCTGATCCTGATCCACAATCAGGAAAAGCGTATCATTCCATAATAAGGGAGATGTGCCCGTGCCAAACTCCACCATCGGCGTCGGCAGTCGATGTTCCCATTTCGCTTTGCCTTCCATGTCGTAGGCAACAACTCCAAAGGACCCGAAATAGGAATAAACCATGGCGCCATCGGTTGCAGGTGTGGGGGTCGCTGGATTCCCAAGTCGATGTGTTTTTTCCAATGCCGTCGCTGTCACCTTTTGCGACCACTTCATTTCGCCTGTTTTCGTGTCGTAACAAAGGGTGATCAGATCATTGGAAACCATGCCTGTAATAAACAACTGGTCTTCCCAGATGATCGGGGATGAATTCCCCGCAGGGATTGTGATTTTCCATGAGGGAGGAACCTCAAAGCGGACGGGTGCGTCATGGCCGCTAACCGCCTGCAATGTTCCGCCCCGAAATTGCGTCCAATTTTCCGCCATCGCAGCCCCCTGCATGGCGAATGCAATCAGCAAACCAACAATTCTTCTTAAGGGCATGCTTGTCCGGTCGGTGTTCAGTTTTTCACCTGGCTATTTTCCCGGCATGACCCCGTGGGTGGTGGTTGATATCCTTAGCAGATCATGGTTGGAGGTAATATACAGAACAGAACCGTCTTCACCCCACGCGCAATTCGCAGTGGGTTGGCCGGTATACAAGGTTCCTAAATGTTCTCCCTGGGGTGAAACAACGAGCAAACCGCCCGGTCCCGTCACGAAAAGGTTTCCATGCACATCCACTTTCAATCCATCCGGTCCCCCGGGCCCATCTTTCACCAGGGGTTTGGCATCAAAGAAAACTCTACCGTTTTGGATCGTTCCATCCGGCTGCACGTCGTATATCATCACCACCGGCTTGTTTCCGTCGGATACCGCAACATAGAGCTTTTTCTCATCAGGTGAAAAAGCGATTCCATTGGGGAACGTCACCTCTTTCGTCAGTAGCTCCAATTCCCCGGTTTTTTTGATTCGATAAACCCCATTAAAGTTCAATTCACGATTTTTGCTGGTCATGCCCCCTTCCAGGCCATACGAGGGATCGGTGAAATAAATGTCTCCATTCGATTTGTAAACCAAATCATTGGGGCTGTTAAGCTGTTTCCCCTGGAAAAGATGAGCGAGTGTTGTCTTCGTTCCGTTTTTTTCGAGCCTGGCAATTCTCCGGTCCCCATGCTCGCATGACGTTAACCTTCCCTCCTTGTCCAATGTAAGACCGTTGGAACCTGGTTCCCCGCCGCGCGGCGTCGAACCGGTGTATCCGCTGGGTTGAAGATATTTGGAAATACCTTCTCCCTCTTTCCATTTATATATCGTGTTGCCGATGACATCCGAAAAAACAACGCAATGGTCCTTTGGCAACCAGACAGGTCCTTCAGACCATTGGAATCCTGACGCCAATTTTTCGATCGAAGTTCCCGGTGCTATGAGTGAATCCAACTTTGGGCTTTTGCGGCGGACTTCGCCGTATGCGGGATATTGCACCCTTTTCGCCGCAGGCGGGGTCACCGACGATTGTTTCGAAGTCGACTCGCAGCCAGTGACAATCGAAAGCGAAAGGATGGATGCCAATAAAATGGTTTGGTTGGAAGCATTCATGGTTTTAACTATCATTCTCCTACTGTTGGGCTGTGCAAGCGAAAACCACAAATATATAAAGGTTCCGCTGCCACTTGGTTTTTCTTTTGGCGCATTTCTTAAATTCTCTGGTTTTTCTCATTAGCTTTTTATAATTTCATCTGAACGCCCGGATGTGTTTATTAGTCGATACTCCAAAACTGATTCCTAACTCTGGAAATTTACATGACCATCGAAGAACAAATCTCTCTTTTCCGATCCAGCTATTCACGGCTTCGCACCGAAATTGGCAAAGTGATCGTCGGCCATGAAAAAATAGTGGAGGGGACGTTATTTGCCATCCTCAGTGGGGGACATGTTTTGCTGGAGGGAGTGCCCGGCCTCGGTAAAACGTTGCTCGTTCGTACTCTGAGCGAAGTCCTGGATCTTTCTTTTAATCGCATTCAATTCACCCCTGATCTGATGCCGGCTGACATCATCGGCACAAACCTGGTCATGGAAACTCCGGATGGCAAAAGAATCTTCCAGTATCAAAAAGGACCCATTTTCGCCCACCTCGTCCTCGCCGATGAAATCAATCGCGCCACTCCAAAAACCCAATCTGCCATGCTGGAAGCCATGCAGGAAAAGAGCGTTACCGCAGGTGGTGAAATTCGCCGTCTTGATCCTCCCTTCTTCGTCCTGGCAACCCAGAATCCTATTGACCAGGAAGGTACCTATCCACTTCCCGAAGCACAGTTGGACCGTTTTTTCTTCAAACTCGTGGTCGGTTATCCCAGCGCTGCGGAACTGAATGAGGTTCTCTCCCGAACTACCGGTGGAACCACCGCCCAGGTCGAAAAAGTTTTATCGAAGGAAGAATTGATGGGCCTGCAAAAGCTCGTGAAGGATGTTCCAGTGGCCAACCATGTCCGGGACTTCGCCGTCCGCATTGTTTTGGCTACCCACCCGAAAACCGAAACCGCATTGCCCGTTACCAATCAGTTCCTGCGGTTCGGCAGCAGTCCTCGCGGCGGTCAAACTCTCCTGCTCGCGGGCAAAGTCCGCGCACTGGCTGAAGGCCGATTTAATGTCTCCTTTGATGATATCATTGCCGTCGCTCCCCATGCTCTCAGGCATCGCTTGATTCTTAATTTCGAAGCCGAAGCAGAAGGAATTACGACAGATCACGTGATCGACCAGATCCTCGCGACGGTTCCAAAGGACAATGCGCTGCTCTCCAGGTAGTCGTCATGAGTCAGCCCATCCTCAGCCTCGAACTGATGCGAAAGCTGGAGCAGTTTCAACTCACTGCTTCCCGCAAGGCATTCAGCTCGTTTAAAGGAGAACGGAGAAGTCAGGCTCGCGGAATATCCGTGGAGTTCGCCGATTTTCGAAACTACGTCGCTGGCGATGACTTCCGTTATCTGGATTGGAATTTATTCGGTCGTCTCGACCGTTTGTATCTCAAACTTTACGAGGAAGAGCGGGAATTGCCGGTTCGCATCTTCCTGGATTGCAGCAAGTCCATGGACTTTGGTTCACCCGCGAAGTTTGATTTCGCCAGGCAGCTGGGGGCCGCGATCGGTTACACCACCTTGGTCGGCTTTGACCGGGTGAGTTTTATTCCCCTTCCTTCCGAAGCGGGTGCCAGCTCGGTCGTGAGTTTCCTGCGGGCGTTGCGGGGACGCAAGCAGGTGCTTCCCTTCCTCAAATCGCTTGAACTTTTGAAGGCTTCCGGGTCACTCGCCTTCGATGCCGCATTGCGAAAAGCCGCACTGGAAACCCGCCAGGTCGGATTAGCCGTGGTCATTAGTGATTTCCTGGATCCCCAGGGCTACGCCGTCGGTTTGAATGCGCTCGTAGCCCGTGGTTTCAAGATTTTGGTCATCCAGGTGCTGTCGCCGGAAGAGTTGGACCCCAGCACTTTCGGAGACCTGCGGTTGATTGATTCCGAGACCGGTTCCATGCAGGAAGTGACCTTCGGGAAATACCGCCTGGACGCTTACAAAAAAACAGTGGCTAATTATTGCCAGGTACTAAGGGAGTTTTGTGGACAGCGGGGCATTGCTCATTTCCTCTTTCCCAGCAACGCCAGCCTGGAGCAGGTTTTGCTCAAGGATTTTCGAAAGGCAAAAATTTGGGGATGAAACACCGGAGCCACAGGAAGTGAAGTTTTTATTGCCAGCGGCATTTTCGTTTGCAGCGACAATCCCCATTGTCGTGGTCTTTTACTTGCTCAAGCGTAAACGAACCGAAAAAATCGTTTCCAGCACTTTGCTCTGGCAAAAATACCTCGCAGAAACTCAGGCCAGTTCTCCATTTCAAAAACTTAAAAATAATTGGCTTCTTTGGTTGCAACTTCTTTTCCTCCTTCTCCTGCTCTTTGCCACCGCTCGGCCCTATTTTTCAGGACACACTCAAAAATCGCAACTTCGCGTCATCATCCTCGACGCTTCTGCCTCCATGAAGAGCAGGGATGTCCTGCCGAACCGCTTTGAAAAGTCCAGGGCCGATGTCCTGACGTTGATCAACGGCATGTTGGACGATGACGAATCCATTTTGCTTCTGGTTTCATCCCGCCCGCAGGTTAAGGTTTCAGCTACTTCCAATAAAAGCGCGCTTCGCAAAGGCCTCGCCGATTCGGAGGCCACCGATGCCAGGACAGGGCTCAGTGAGGCGTTGAAACTTGCTGAGACATTGACCCGCGATCGTATCGGTTCTGAAATCCATCTTTTTTCGGATGGTGCAGTTAAAACCCTGGGTGAATTCGAAAATAAAGCGCTGAACGTTATTTACCACCAGGTCGGGGTGGGGAATAGGAATCTTGGAATCATCGGCCTCGATATTCGGGAGAATCCTGAAAACCGCGCCCAAAGGGCGGTTTATGTCAACGTGGCGAATTTTTCCACCAACTCCGAAACGGTCGTGCTCAAGCTTTCGCTCGATGGCAGGGAGATCAACCAGCAACCACTTTCCATAGCTGCCGGACAGACCGTGCCCAGTGTTTTTATCTCTTCTCAGGAAAAAGATGGGGTTTTTACCGTGTCGATTGATGCCGCGGACGATCTCGCCACAGACAACAAGGCATCCATACCCAGCCTGATTTCGCGTCCCGTTAAGACTCTGCTCGTTACCAGGGGTAATCGCTTTTTGGAAAAGGCTTTGCGCGCCGCTCCGAATGTCGAATTGCAAGTGTCGGAGGATTTTGCCGGCAACCTCGTTCCATCACCGGATCTGGTCGTACTGGATAACGTGGTTCCAAAGGTATGGCCTGGGATCAACACTCTGGCTTTTCACGTCGATAATACAAATTGGTTTAATGTAATGGGGGTGACTCCGAACCCCGCGCTTGTCGATTGGAAAATGGCTCATCCCGTCCTGCGCTACGCCAGCATGGATAATGTTCAAGTCGCCGAGACCATGACCATCAAGACCCCCGCCTGGGCCGAGGTCCTTGCCGAGTCGCAGCAGACCCCCCTCATTCTTGCCGGTGAGGTGGACCGTCACAAAGCCATCTGGGTCGGCTTTGATAACCTGCAAAGCACCTGGCCACTTCGCATTTCTTTTCCCATCTTCATTGCTAATTCTGTGAAATGGCTTTCTCCAAACAGCCTCGGCGCTGACTTGATGGTGAATGCCGGCGACCCATTCAGGCGCACTTTTTCGGAGCCCGTTGCCTCTTATGAACTTCGATTTCCAGATGGACACACCGCGAAATTTCAAAACGAAACCAATAGTTTCGAAGTGGTTGTTGGCGCCACTGACACCAGCGGCATTTATCGGTTGACCACCGGTACCAATCAACTTGATTTCACTGTCAATTTGTTAAACCCCGAGGAAAGCAACATCACCCCTGCTTCTGCACTGACTTTCGGCAAATTTACTAAAGTGGAAGCGACCCAAGCGACTCTCGGAAACAAGGAAATTTGGAAATATTTCACTCTTGCCGCGTTGTTCTTTCTTCTCTTCGAGTGGTGGTTTTATCACAGGAGGACCGCTTGACCGGTAATTTTAGATGGTTCATCTTTTTGCTCGCCGCCAGTTTGTTTTCGGGCTGTGGCAGGGGGTCCAATGAGGTGATTCTTTACACTTCGCAGGACCAGGTTTTTGTCGAGCCGTTGTTGAAGAAATTTCAAGCCGATTCCGGCATCATTGTCAGGTCTGTCTTTGACAACGAATCGGTGAAGACCGTTTCACTGGTCAATCGTCTCCACGCGGAAAAGGGTAATCCACAATGCGATTTGTTCTGGAATAACGAATCCTTCCGAAGCTTCCAACTTGCCCAGGAGGGCCTCGTCGATCCCCGTTACCCCGTTAAAACCTTTGGGTTCAGGACCAGGCGCATTGTTGTCCACGATCCCCCTCCCGCAGGTTTTGAAATTCCTTCCAGCTTCAGGGATCTGACCAACAAAAGTTATTTTGGAAAAATTGGGTTTGCTTATCCCATTTACGGAACCACCGGAACTCACTTTCTCGCCCTGCGACAGCAATGGGGAACCAACGCATGGCTGCAGTGGTGTCAGGCTCTCCAGGCCAACAAACCCTTCATTGTGGACGGTAATTCTGCCGTCGTGCGCCTTGTTGCCTCAGGAGAAATCTGGCTGGGTATGACTGATTCCGACGATATCGCTTCCGCCCGTGAGGAGCATGTTCCTGTGAAAGGGCTTCCGCTGAGCGTCGATTCTTTGCGCATTCCCAATTCCATTGCTCACATTGCAGGAGCGCGTCATGTCGAGAACGCAGAAAAGCTGGCTTTATTTCTTCAACTTCCCGAAACCATCGCTGCTCTTCAGGAAGCACACGCTTTGGAAAAGGAAGGGCAGGGGACCACCGGTTTGTCATCGCCGCCCGATTTCCAACTCATGTTGGCCGATTTAAAAACTGCGACAGAGCAGATGCTCCAATTATTTAAAAAGTGACTTGGACATCCACCATCAACAGCCTGTTAGTGGCGGCCAGTTCCGCAGGAATGGCCACCCTGCTCGGTTTGATTGCTGCCATGTCTGCCGCCAGGTATCCGCGCGCGGGGAAAGCCCAACAATTTGCCTGGTGCCTTATACTTGCCTTGCCGCCCTTCTTCGTCACCAGCGGTTGGCTTTATTTCTTTGGATTTACCGGTGAGTTCAAATCTTTTCTACCTTTTAATTTATTCAGCCTTTCGGGCTTGACCTCCATTCTCGTTTTTCTCTACTGGCCCGTTGCCGCCTGGATTTTCCATCGTCGTCTTCCTGCGCTTGCGCCACCGTATTGGGAATGGGAAACTCATTGGACTCTCTTACGGTTTTGGCGCGTCGTCCTCTTGCCTTTCCTGCGTCCTGCTTTCGCTACATCATTTTTAATAATCTTTGTCTTGTCGATTACCCAGTTCAGCGTCCCTTCACTCCTCCAGGTCAAAGTCTTGCCCGAAGATGTCTGGCTCCGCATGAACGCAGATCTCAATTATAAGACCGCTGCCCTGCTCCTGTGCCCCATGTTGATTTCCATTGCCCTGGTTCTTTACTCCATTAATAAATTTGGAATATTTAAAGGCAGTAATTTCGCCACCTCGGGCGTTGCTGCTCTCCCTCCGGGAATGGTTCCTGGGTTGTTCCAATTCATTGCCTGGGGCGCAATTGTTGTTTCGGTATTCCTTCCTGTGGCACCCGTGGCGGGGTCCCTCCAGACCTGGCTGTCGCTTCGCTCCGCGCTCATCGCGAATATCGCGCCCCTTACCTTGTCCATTCTCACCGCCATCCTCGTTCCCCTCCTCATTTTTTGTTGTTCCCGGGTCCTCTCAGGGCGCTGGATGGTTCATCTCTCCGCGTTGCTCTTCCTCGCTCCAGGTCTCGCCATTGCCTGGGTTTTAATCGTCGTCTTTAATCGCCCCGTGCTCGGTTGGTTTTACCCCAGCCTCGGTTGTGTTTTTTTATGTCTTATCATTAAATACTCCGCACCTCTGATTTTTGGAGATTTTCTGGGAATACGCACGAATCTGAAAAGCCACCTCGCTCTCCTCGATATGGAAGGCGCTGGAAAGGTGAAGGCGAATTTGCTCCTCGCTCCGCTTGCCTTCCAGGAACTCCTCGGCCCCATGATTGTCACCGCTTTGCTTGTCATCTGGGATGTTGAAACCGTCGTCATGATCATGCCCCCCGGTCGCGAGACTCTCTCCTTGCGCGTGTTTAATATGCTTCACTACGGCCACAATAGCCAAATCAATGCCATCGGAGTCATTTTGATGGGTGGAGCTTTGTTCACCGCTGGCATTCTTATCTGCCTGCAACTTTTTTGCCGGCGCTTTTTTCACCGGATTTTGGTCCGTTGTTTTTTGGTGGTTCTCACCCTGTTCAGTTTTTCGTGTTCCCCCAAAAATGAAACTTCTGCCGCAACGGGTTCTCCCATCCATAACAGTAAATTATTCAGTGCTGTCCAAATCATCGGTGGCAAGGGAGCCGGGGCCGGTCAATTTAATAAACCCCGATCTGTGGCCGTCGACGACAATGACAATCTCTACGTCGTCGACATGACTGGTCGCGTCCAGAAATTTGACGATCACGGGTTGTATTTGAGCAGTTGGCAAATGCCCCAGACTGATCTCGGCAAACCCAAAGGCATGTGCATCGACCAGGCCGGGAATCTTGTCCTGGTGGAGCCGCACTATTCCCGGTTGAATTACTTCTCCAAAACGAACAGTTCACTTCTCGCCCAATGGGGTGTGCACGGAACCAATGATGGCCAACTCGCTTTCCCTCGTTCAGCCACTGTTCTTGGAGATGGCCGGACATTCGTCACAGAATACGGTCAATGCGAACGCGTCTCCTGTTTTAGTGCTTTCGGTTCCCGGTTTCTTTTTTCCTTCGGAACTCCCGGCGATGGCCCTGGCCAGTTTAATCGTGCTGAAGGCGTTTGTTCCGACTCCAGGGGCATGCTCTACATCGCAGACTCCTGCAACCATCGTGTCCAGATTTTCAATTCCGATGGCAAATTTGTTAGCGCCTTCGGCAGTCCTGGCAGGGATCCCGGCCAGATGAACTATCCCTACGATGTTCGCGTCGATGCGGAAGGCTATTGTTTTGTCTGCGAATTCGGCAACAGCCGCATCCAGGTATTCAAGGGTTCGAATGTTCCAGTGGAAGTCATCGGGCGTGGCGGCAGTGAACCCGCTGAATTTTCCAACCCGTGGAGCATCGCCCTCGATAAGCATGGCAATTTATTTGTGGCTGACGCCATGAATCACCGGGTTCAAAAACTCTTGAGAAAACACGAAAGCGCCAGCCGGCAGGCAATGGAGAAAAAACAAGCTCTGTGAAGTTTTATTTTTCAAATCCAATTTGGTTGTGGGCGCTGATCCCTGTTTTGGGTTGGGTCTGTTGGTTTGGGCTTCGTTCGTCACTTTCTCTTTCCCCATGGCGCAAGGCCCTTTCCATTGCGTTGCGAATCATTATTGTTCTCCTCGCCTTGTTCGCTCTTGCCGGACTTCAATTGCAAAAGCCCATCGAGGGCATGAATACTTTTTATCTCCTGGATCGCTCCCAAAGCGTCCCGTTCGCCCAGCAGGAGGCCGCCCGCCTCATGGTCATCAGGCAAATCTCTCAAAAAAAACCGAATGACAAGGTGGGTGTCGTGGTTTTCGGGGCGGATGCCGCCATTGAGAGTTCCGTCTCCCCAGTGCTTGGCCTCGATAAAATTCAATCCGTCATCAACGCCAACGGAAGCGATATTGGCGCCGCGCTGCGTCTGGCTTCCGCCGCGTTCCCGGAAGCAGGTCAAAAGAAAATGGTGCTCTTCTCTGACGGAAACGAAAACCTGGGGGATGCGCTTTCCGCAGTGGTTTCGGCCCGCCCCCTCGGTGCCACCCTCGACATCGTTCCACTTGGATCCGCTCGGGCTCATGATGTTGCCGTTGAAAAAATTGCCCTGCCTCCCAATCTGAAAAAGGGCCAGACTTTTGATGTTAAGATTTTTCTGAAAAGTGATGCCGCCACCAGGGCGAATCTGCGCTTGTTTAAAAACGAGCAGTTACTTGGAGAACAACAGGTCGACCTGAGTGAAGGAAAAAATCTCTTCACCTTTCCCCAGGAACTGGCGGATCCCGGCTTTTACCAATATTCCGTCCAGGTGGATGTAGCAGGGGACGTTGTTCCTCAAAATAACCACGCTTCCGCCTTCGCCAATGTCAAAGGTGAACCGCGAATTTTGGTAATTTCTTCCGACCCCTCAAAGGACGCGCCCCTCGCCAAAGCTTTAATTTCTGGAAAACTCGAAGTACGCATGGGAGGAATCGAACTCTTTCCAAAATCGCTGGCGGAAATGAACAGCTACGATTCCATTTTCCTAAGCAATATTGGGGCAGGGGAAGCGAGTCGTGAATCATGGCAACTCCTGGAGAGCGCCGTCCGCGATTTCGGCGTGGGTCTTGTCTGCCTCGGCGGAGATCAAAGTTACTCTGCCGGTTCTTATCGCGGAACTCCCCTCGAGGACACTCTGCCTGTCAGCATGGACCTTAACAGTAAAAAGGTGCTTCCTTCAGGAGCACTGGTGCTGGTCGTGCATGCCACAGAATTTCCCAATGGGAATCAGTGGTCCCGCGATATCGCCTTCGCAGCTTTGAATGGTCTGGGACCTCTCGATGAAATGGGAGTTGTCTTATGGAATGGCACCGATCAATGGCTCTTTCCCCTTCAAAAGGTCGGAGACAAGAAAAAAATGGGTCAACTGATTTCCGGGATGACGCCCGGCGATATGCCCAGTTTCAAAAACGTCATGAAAATGGCTTACACCGGCCTCAAAGATTCGAAAGCTCACCTGAAACACATGGTCGTTTTCAGCGATGGCGATCCTGGCCGTCCCGATGACTCGGATATCCAGGACATTGTGAATGACAAAATCACTATCAGCACCGTGATGATCGGTGGCCATACCGCTCCCGATAACATGGTCATGATGGCCAACGCAGGACACGGGCAATTCTATGATGTCCGTTCTGCGGAAGTGCTGCCTCAGATTTTTATCAAGGAATCGGCTGTCATCCTGAAGAGCGCCATCTTTGAAGAGCCTTTCATTCCCAAACTCGTCCAGGCTTCCGAACTCGTCCAGGGCATCGCCGCTGCTGAATATCCCGAACTGCAGGGATATGTTTGCGTCACTCCCAAGGGGCGCGCCGAGATTCCTCTGGTCTCCGACAAGGGCGACCCCATTCTTGCCCACTGGCAGTTTGGACTTGGCCGCTCCGTGGCCTACACTTCCGACGCCAGGGCCAAGTGGGCTCGAAACTGGCTCGATTGGGCCAAATACCAGCAATTCTGGACTCAAGTGGCTCAATGGAGTTTGCGCAGAATTGAAAATAGTGAGTACAACACGGATATTAATATTGAAAAAGGAACCGGGAAATTGAATGTCGAAGCCCTCGATAACCAGGGTAACTTTCGTAATTTCCTCGATCTTCAAGCCCTGGTGGTCGATCCAAAGGGCCAGAAACAAACCGTCCGGCTTGAGCAAACAGGTCCTGGCCGCTACGAAGTAAATTTTCCTGGCCGCGAAGTTGGTTCCTACCTCGTAAATCTCGTCTCATTGAAGGATGGCAAGGTGCTTTCCTCACAGGCCTTGGGAGCCAGCGTGAACTATTCACCGGAATTCGCTTCCGCCGATCCCAATTTCAATCTCTTGCAAAGGCTGGCCGATGCGGGCGCCGGCAAAATCCTCCTTCCGGAGGAGAATCCCTTCCTCCTTGGCCGGAAACGAACATTTCAACCTCTGGATCTCCTCACTTTCCTCCTCAAGTGCGCCCTGGTCCTGTTCCCTCTGGATGTGGCCATACGCAGGATTCATTTGGATCGCTCCGATTGGGCGCTTTTCCTCGCTGGTTTACGCAATCGATTGTTCTGGAAAAGGGCTAAGCCTTCCGTAGCCTCGGAGGAAAACATGGGTTCGTTGCTGGCCAAAACAAAACAAACACGCGATCGCACCTCCTCGGCCCCGGCCATCGATCCCAAACTGTTCGTCCCTAAGGCAGCCCCAAAAGATGTGCCACTCCCCTCATCTGTGCCAAAAGTTCCCCAGCAATCCTCCCCGGTGGAACTTTCCAAACCATCCACACTGGTCCCCCCGCCTCCCTCCACCGCTTCAGCGCTTCTGGAAGCAAAGAAACGGGCTAAAAAGAAATTATAGGTGTAAGGAAAAAGGCAGTTCTTTCGGGGTATCTTTACCCTAACTCCCCTCCGCGCCTTGGCTTAACCCTCAACAGGGATTTCTTAAGGCTTTCCGTACTCCTCATTGATCGGGCAAACAGCTTTTCTCCCCATTGAGAGAGGTCCTATCAGGTCTAAGTTGTTCCCATGAAGACTAAACTCAAATTCACCAAGCTGGTTCTCGCCGCCTCTTTAGGCTCGCTCATCTGGGCCGGTTGTTCTACCAACAATCATCAAGCCTTTAACTCTAATGATCACAGCATCACTGCTTATCCTCTTTCAGCGGATGTGCCCGTCCCAGTCGATCAAACCAAACGCCGCCCCGATACCCATCCTGAGCTTCGCCGGGGTGCTTGGGACTTCACCTACAGTGGCACTCAACAGGTTGTAGAAGCTCCCAACATTCAGGATGCTCCTCCCGGAACGGTCGATTCTCCTGTTCTCCTTGGCTACGAGCCTGAATATCGTAACGCCTTCGCCGCCACTCAGGGCGATGTGATCAACGAAGCCGCCGGTGCCAACAGCGACCGGAAGTCCAAAAAGGTGATCATTCGCGAACGCCACGACGACAATCTCAATTACTAAGCTCGCGACCCATTCTTGCGGACTACATTACCCTCCAGGTCATCCTGGAGGGTTTTTTTTGTACATAACTTTTGTTAAAAAAATATTTGACGGGGCCATACGGCCCTATTAAAGTCTCGTCGCCTGGACTGCTCTAGAGTGGTGTAAAATCACTCTTTCGCTTTGCTGCAATACGGTAACGTTATGTCCCAAAAATTCGTTATTTTAATAAAATCAGTACTGTTCGTGTTCTTGATTGCCATCGCTTCGTTTCGCGCTGCAGCCACCGAGCTCTCTTTCTTTGCCAGCTACACCAATGTTGATTACGTCTCGGCCGGAGTCGGCGGTTTGCGTGAGACTGGCTATGGTGACATCTCGTTGACCGGGGTTAGCGGCACGATTAAAAAAGCCTATCTTTACTGGCATGGCCACGGCAAACAGGGAGATTACGATGCTTCCATCACCAACGCTTTGGTTTTCATTAATGGCAATCCCGCCCAGGGACAGGTGATCGGGACCTCCGGCCCCAATGGTTGGAACTTTCCTCCCTACAACTTTTATTTCGGCCAGGCTTTCCGCGCTGATGTGACGGATCTGATCACCGGCAACGGCACTTATACAGTGAGCGATTTCGATCCGCTTCCCTTCACCATTCAGGGCGCTTCCCTGATCGTCATCTTTGACGACGGCATCACCACCAATAACCGGGACATTACGCTCTACAATGG
>JAQGOY010000234.1 GCA_028293375.1 Verrucomicrobiales bacterium
ATTCGGAATCGTGGTTTCAAAATTCCCTGGGTTCGCTCGAGCAATTTCAATCAGTGCCCCAATTCATTGCCGGACATTGATTGAAGTTTCTCGCGGCTCCCGGGTTCAGTAAAAAAATAGAATACATATGGCACATAAAACCGTAGCGCAATTAGGGAGCGCACAAATTCACATCGAAACAGGCAAACTGGCCAAACAAGCTGACGGAGCTGTAACAGTCCAGTTGGGAGAAACCATTGTCATGGTGGCTGCAGTAGCGGCAACCAAAGCCAAACCGGGGCAGGAATTTTTCCCGCTGACGGTGGACTACAAAGAAAAAGCAGCAGCAGCCGGAAAATTCCCTGGTGGATATTTCAAGCGCGAAGGCCGGCCAACGGAAAAAGAAATTTTGACCTGTCGTTTGACGGATCGCCCCATTCGCCCGCTTTTCCCCAAAGGCTGGTACAATGAAGTCCAGGTGCAGAGCGTTTTGCTCAGCGCGGACGGCGAAAATGACCCCGATATCCTGAGCATCATTGGCGCTTCGGCTGCACTGACAGTCAGCGACATCCCATGGGATGGTCCATTGGGCGCAGTGCGCATCGGTCGTGTGGGCGGTGAATTTATTGCCAACCCGACTCACGTGCAGATGCTGGACAGCGATTTGGACTTGATCTACGTGGGTAACACCAAAGACGTGGTCATGTTCGAAGGTGCAGCCACCGAAATAACGGAAGCTGACTTCGTTAAAGCGCTTGAATTCGGACAGGCGTCCTGCCAGCCGATCATCGCAGCCCAGGTTGAACTCGGGAAACTGGCTGGAAAACCCAAGCGACAGATCACCCTGAACGTTGTTCCGGACGATGTCTTGAAAGAAGCAAAAAACCTTTCTGGTGACCGCATGGTACCCGCTCTTTTAATCCCAGGCAAACTG
The DNA here is from genome assembly GCA_028293375.1 of Verrucomicrobiales bacterium. Classification (GTDB taxonomy): domain Bacteria; phylum Verrucomicrobiota; class Verrucomicrobiia; order Limisphaerales; family JAQGOY01; genus JAQGOY01. The sequence continues at coordinate 914 of JAQGOY010000234.1, forward strand.
GCTCGCGAGGGCGCAGTCAAAGGGATTGCAGACGAAGTGGGATTAAAGCTGGTGGAAAAATTCGGCGCCGACAAAGTGACCGATTTCGTCCTGAAAGATGCTTTCTATTATATTCAAAAAGAAGCGGTTCGCGGCCTGGTATTGAACAGCAAGAAGCGCCTGGATGGCCGCAGCTTCGATGCAGTGCGCCAGATCACTTCTGAAGTGGGAATACTTCCTCGCGCGCACGGTTCTGCGATATTTGCCCGCGGTGAAACGCAGGCAGTCACTCTGGTCACACTCGGAACCGGAGAAGATGCGCAGGAATTTGATTCTTACACGGGCGGGAACACTTCCAAGAAATTCATACTCCATTACAATTTCCCCAACTATTCCGTTGGTGAAACCGGAAGAATTTCAGGACCGGGCCGTCGTGAAATCGGTCACGGAGCGCTTGCTGAGCGTTCGATCGAATCCATGATCCCGCTGGACACCTATCCTTATGCGGTTCGCGTCACCAGCGAAATCATGGAATCCAACGGTTCCACCTCGATGGCCAGCGTTTGCGGCGGAACCCTGGCTTTGATGGATGCAGGCGTTCCAATGATCCGCCCAGTGGCAGGCATCAGCGTGGGAATCTGCACCGAGCACGGGGAAAATGACCAGATCACTGGTTACGAACTTCTAACAGATATTATTGGCTGGGAAGATGCATTCTGCGACATGGATTGCAAAATCGCCGGAACAAGCAAAGGAATCACCGGATTCCAGCTCGACCTGAAACTTCGCGGCCTGCCGTTGAAGATCATGGTGGAAGCAATCGAGAAGGCTCGCGTTGCCCGTTTATTTATTTTGGACGAAATGGCGAAGACCATTTCCGCTCCCCGGACAGAGCTCAGCAAGTATGCTCCCCGTATTGTCCAGATCCGAATCAATCCTGAGAAGATCGGGGCATTGATCGGGCCTGGTGGAAAGAACATCAAGAAAATCGTCGAAGAGTCTGGTTGCGAAATCAACATTGAGGACGATGGAACGGTCAATATCTATTCCGTCTCCGAAGATGGAATGCGCATTGCACGGGCCGCTGTCGAAGGAATGACTGCTGAAGCTGAAATAGGTAAAATCTATCGAGGCAAAGTGGTATCGATCAAAGAATTCGGCGCATTTGTGGAATTCATCCCAGGAAAAGATGGCCTCTGCCATATCAGCGAGCTGGCTAACTTCCGGGTGAAAGCAACAGAAGACATCGTCAAGATGGGCGATGAGATCTGGGTGAAATGTCTCGGAATCGATGACAAGGGCCGAGTCAAACTTTCGCGTCGAGCAGCGATGGAAGAACGCGACAAAGAGATGGCTGCAAAAGTCTAATATTTTCGAATCACAAAGGCCGACCTCATGAGGGGTCGGCCTTTTTTGTTGCTCAAAACTGAATAATTTACCTTATCACTTCTTCGAATTATCCTATAGTCACCATTCATGCAGAAGACGCCCCTGCAACTTACTCCACTCCTCACGGAGCGCCTCGCTTCGTTTAAACGGAGAGCGAGAAGATTGACGGCTTTTTTGTGGCTGTGGGTGGCGATTGCTTCCGGTTTAGGCATACTCCTTCTTTCCGCGTCGGCAGATTACTTTATCGGACCCACCGATGGATGGCGGATACTCCTGAGCGGATTGGGATATTCTCTTTTCGTAAGCTTGTTGATGTTTGGAGGATGGCGGACTTGGAAATATGTTGCGACCCAAAGCCAAGCTGCACGGGAATTCGAGAGTAGGACCCACGGGATTCTGGAAGAGAAACTGATCAGCGCTGTGCAACTGGTCGAAGAATCGGAGCGCGGGGAGCCGGAGAGCGCGCTGACAGACTGGATGAAATTGCAAGTGCTGCGGCAGGCTGAGGAGGCAGTCTCCCCTATTTCTATTGAAGGGGTATTACCCTCGCGCAAAGTGAAGCAGAGTTTTATTCCCGCTTTTTTACTTTCATCGGTAGTTGCATTGCTTCTCATTTGGGAAACGCCGCGTATTTTTTTGGCGAGAGCGTTCTTTCCATTGGCAAAGATTGACCGGCCAACCACGAACGACTTTGAGGTAGCCCCAGGGGATCAATCGATCGATAGCGGAAGTGATTTTATAATCACTGCGGCACCGCGGCATTTTAAATCATCGTTAAGAGCGGTTATTTTCTGGAGCGACGGAGTGAAGGAAGTTGTGCCGTTGACGCAACTCGACACCAATCGCTTTTCCGCGACGATTACGCGAGTGGCAAAACCGTTTCGCTACCTGGTGCAAGCAGGAGGATTAAAGTCTCCCAATTTTTCGGTTCAGCTTCGCATGCCGCCCAGACTGCAAAACCTTGCGCTTTGGAATCAACCTCCTTCCTACCTTGGAACCGAGCAAATTAAACTGGCGCAGGATAATGCAAGAATCGTTGTTGGCAGCAGGTTGAGAGTGGAAGCCAAACATGATGGCTCGAAGAACGAAGTGGTGCGCCTCACTTTTGAGGGAGCCAATTCCACGAATACCGCTGACATCGTAGCGGGTGAGAATTTTTCGGTCTGGTTTTCGCCGACGCAGAATTTTGCCTATCACGCCGAATTGATACAATCGAACAAGGTCATGGAAACGACCCTGCCCTTTTCGGTTACGGTGATCCCCGACGCGGCTCCTTCGATTCGGTGGCAGACCAACGAGATCAAGCGGTTTTTCAATGCGAACGATACGATCACGATTGAGGGAAGCGCCTTTGATGACGTGGCGCTGGCTGACGGCCGACTCGTGCTGCGGGCGGAGTCAGGTGATGTGATCACAAATGTTCTGTTCAATGCTTCGATCCATGCTGGAAGATTGAACATAGCGACCCAGGCAGACTTCAACGTAACCATCCCGCTCAAGAGTCTGCGGGTAACGCAGGGGGAAAGCTTTTCGGTGCGCGCGGAGATTCGTGATTTGGCAGGTAACATGACCAATAGCGATTATTTGACATCGATTGTGGTGTCGGATGGATCATCGGAACTGGCAATATTGATAGGAAAATTGCGAGAGATATTGAGCGCGCTGAAGACGAGCCACACGCGGCTGGATGATCTAAACCAGGCGTGGATTGCAGCATCGCAGAATGCCGGGGCGGGGGCACAGGGTTACGAAGCAGAACTGGTGGTTTGGGAAGCGCGGGCGCGAACAGTTTGTGCTGCGCTGTCAGCCGAGGGCGAGGAAACATTCATGGCGGCCAGGGGCGCCAACGGATTTTACGGAAATATCATTGATCAACTGGGGCATTCGCTTTCGGGATGGGCAGATGTGCAGGATGGAATTATGAGCCACGCTGTGAGCGCTTCGCTGTCCAAGGGGGCCAAGATAGAAAAAGAATTACTTAGTGGCCGCGCTTATCTCAGTTCCGCGCTGGAAGAAATCCAACAATACGAGCGAGATTATGTGCTGGTGATTAATTGCCTGGAATCCGAGGTGCTTCGATCGCTGGCCCTTTCTGCGCAGGAACGCTACAGGCCAGTACTCCGGAATATCACCGGGCTCGAGGGTTGGAGCGGGAACCTTCCTTTACTCGGTTTTTTACATGCGGATTTCTTTTCAGGAACGAATACGGATACTACTCCTATTTTTTCTGACAACGAGGTTCCGGAGTTACTGAGTCTGAACGTGCCGGGCCTGGGCAAAACGAACTGGACTGCGGAGTTCAAAGGGGAACTGTATTTGCCTGAGGCTGGCAACTGGTGGCTTCGCGGCATTGCGAATGACGGTGCGGAAATCTCGCTGGATGGGGACCGGCTGGACGATCTCTCCAAAGAGTTTTCCCTGAAGGGAGACTTTGTCACCAAATTTCGGAGCGTGGTGGGTTGGCATCCTTTCAAAGTACGACTGCATCAAAATGTTTCCGAATCGAGACTGAGTTTGAAGATCAGCTCAGACACCGAACTGTTTACGAGCATACCATCCGATTGGCTTCGAACTTCCCGAATTGAAACCAACGCTTTTGCGGCTCAAATGTCGCTGCTTTCATCGCGCGATCCGCAGGCGTTGATTCAATCGTTGAAGGATTTGGTCTCCCATCTTCTGCCGTACCCCACCAACGTGTCGAAGATCGCCACGGAGACAGAAATTCCAAAAATTGCATTTTTTGCGTTCCGTTGCAGTCAGGACGCACGGGATATTCGAGAAGCGCTGTTGGCGAAGCAGTTAAAGCCGATGGAACGGAAAATACTGGAGATCCGTTCCGATGAACTGGTTGGAACGATCGTCGAAACACACAAGACTTTACTGGAGCACCTAAGGAATGTGGAAAATCGATTGCCAAAAGCTTCGATTCAAACGCAATGGGAACAGTTGTTGAGCGCACGACTGCGCACGTTGCTTCGGGTATTGCGAAGAAATGGAAATTCGTGGGAAATCTCCGAAGGACAACGACAGGAGAACATTCAAAAAGAAATCATTACTATGAGGGAGTGGTATCGACTTTTTGAAAAAGGAGAACAACAAACTGTTGAATACTTCCGGGATAATTCGACGACAGAAGAGACTACTTTTGGTGAAAAACTTCAGTCGATTTCTGCCTGGTCGGAATTTTCCTATCATTACATGCCACTGGTTTCAGGAATTTCAAAGCGTTTGGATTCTGGAGAATCAGCTGCCCGGATTGCAGATGACCTGGACCGGCAGATCAACGAAATCGTGAGTTCGGCGGAGCGGCTTCGTAAGCCGGAATTAACCCACGAGCATCTTCAACTTGCGGATGCCGCCAGGGAGATTGCGACTGTGCTTCAGGCACAACATGATACGAATGTGGTGAGCATTTTCAATCATCTCAATCTCGAATACACCTTCAGCAATGTGCTCGCGACCGCAAAGTCCCTTGGATTGTACCGAACAGTCCAGGACCTCGAGGAAGCGAGATCAGAAACAAGCTTTCTTGGAGGAAACAAGCAGTTGGAAGATAAACTGAAAACGCTGGCCAATCCACCGACCAGTGAAGAGTCCGTGGGTAAAATCCTGGCAGAGAGCGTGGGCGAGGAGGCGAAGCAATTGGACACCATCGCAAAATCAAAAACCACCCGGAATTTAAACCTGCCGTTGATCGCGATGGTGCTGGAGTCCGAAAAAGCGAATGACCGGGGAGAAAAAAAGAAATCGGCAGGGTATTTGGAGTTACATACTGATTTGGAGAAACTAACGGCAAAGCCGGATCAGTTGACCAAACCGGCGCTGGAAGAAATAAAAAGAAGAGCATTGGCGCTTCTGAATGAAAATACCCGTCAGCCGGTGCAGGCCAATCCACCGCCGGCAACAAATAAACTGGAGCGACTGGCGGAGATGGCTGGAAAAGCAGAGACAGACAAGAATGTGAAGGCGCAACTGATCACAGAACTGGAAAAACTCAGCGCCGAGAGCCCAACCCTTCCGCCGCAGGATGAGAAGAATAAAGAGGACGCCAAGAAATTAATGGACTCGCTGCAGGAAGCAAAAACGACTGAGCAGGACCTCAACAAAGAGAGAGCACGCCTGGCGGAAAAACAACAAGCGATCATTGACGAAACCTCCAAAGTGCAAATGGAACTCCAGAGCGAGAAAAAGCTGGATCCGTATTTGAACCGGCTGGACCAAAACAAGGCGGCGATGAAACAGGTGAAAGAGGCACTGCAAAAGAGTGGTGCACCCAAAAAAGGAGCACCACCTACAGCGGACAAAGCAAAGGCTATTTCCCAGGATGTACAAAAGTCAATTAGCGAGCCACTGGCAAAATCGCAACTGAGCGGAAACGAAAAAGAGAGCCCTTCCTCCAAGCTTGGAGAAACGGCGGCACATATTGCGGCAAAACAGAAAGAACTGGCTGAAGAATTGGAAAACCTGCAAAAAGCTGAAGAGGCAAATGCACAGCAACTTGCCGATGCATTCAAAGAAGCGGCTGAAGATCTTCCGGAACCCGAGACGCCAAAAGCACCTACCCGCGCTGATCAAGCACTGACGAAAATCCACCAGGCGCAAACCACGGCCAACGCAGCACAACGCGAGGCCAATGCATTACGGTTGGAAGCATCGAGAATTGAAGCCAACGGGTCCCAGGAGAAAGCTCGAACGGCCATTGAGAATTTTAAGAGCGCGGAGAAAAAGGCACTGTCCGCACAAACAGACGCACTAAAAATAGAAAAAACAGAATTG
>JAQGOY010000244.1 GCA_028293375.1 Verrucomicrobiales bacterium
CACAAGGACGCCAAACAAATCGATGTGCCTAATCTTCAGAACGCATCCCTGGCCGATCTCGCCAGGGCTTTGCACAGCCCCAATCGCATGGTTCGCATGCACGCCATGAGGTTGCTGGTGGAAAACAATCCTGCTGGAGCCCAACCTCTTCTTTCTGAAATAGTGAAGTCGGAGTCTGAATCCAGCGAAGCCAGGATTCACGCCATGTGGACACTGGAACAGATGAATGCCGCCGACGAATCTCCAATCACCTTAGCCGCCAATTCATCCAAACCTGAAGTGGCCCGCAATGCTTTTTTAGTCCTCGCTGCCCTGCAAAAAGGCCCTTCGCAAAGCAGCCAGGCCGTGCTGAAAGGCTTAGCATCGGAAAATGATGCCGTGAAATTGGCGGCATTACGGGCTGTGGCTTCTGGAAATGCCACGGTCGATCCTAAAATTGTCGTCGCCTTGTTTCCATCGTTAAACAACGGATGGTCTCAATCAGCAGCAATTGCAGCCGCCAACACCAATCCGAAAGGCTATCTCGATGTTGCCTTGTCTCAAAACGATGGGAGCCTGAAGCCTCTCATTGCTGCCGTGGTAAGAACCTTGCTCGAAAAAGCGGATTCATCCGAGATTGGAAAGCTGGTGATATCCATGGCGAACAATTCTCGCTCGGATGAATTGAGCGCCTCCATTTTGGAACTCATCCAAAAAGAGTACTTGGCGAAACCAGCACCCGCCTGGTCCGGTGATTTAAAGAACGCGCTTTCGCAATTTCTGTTGAGCAAGACAGAGTCCCTTCGCATCTCTGCGGTGCCACTTGTTGCACGATGGGATACCGCCCGCACCTTGAAACCGGAACTGGATGAAAATATTGGCTGGCTGAACCATCAAATCACCGATCCTTCGCTTTCCGAGGATAAGAAAATACAAATCGCCGTCAGTCTGATCAATGTGGCGCAACCCGAAAGCATCATCGCTGCCTCTAAATTGTTGACAGCCAACGGAAGTGAACGCCTTAAAATGCAGATTATTGCTGCTTTGGGAAATAGCCCCTCCAGAACTTCCCTGGAACAATTGATCATTGCTTTTGCAAAAGTCAGCAACCGCGCCCAAAGCGCCATCGTCGATCAGATGGCCAAACGCTCCGAACTGGGGCTCGCTTTCCTCAACGCGGTGAAAGATGGAGTAATAGATGCGAAGAAGTTAACTCCTGCGGAAACAGACAGGTTTCGAACCAATCCTGACAAGGCCGTTTCGCAAGCAGCCCGAATCATACTTCCTCGTCCGGCCAGCAGTGCAGACAAGGAAGCCCTCGTCACCCAACTCACTCCGATAGTGACCCAAAAAGGAGACATTCGTCATGGGCAGGAAATTTTCGAAGCGAACTGCGCCATATGCCACAAACTTGGAAGTCTCGGAAAGGAGGTCGGTCCTGCTCTTGATGGAATGGGAACCCATGGGCCCGCTGCGTTGCTGGTTCACATCGTCGATCCAAACCGGGAAGTCGACCCCAGCTTTCAAGCGATCAACATTGAAACCAAAGATGGAGAGCAATACGTCGGCGTCGTGGCCCGCGAGAATTCAGACAGCGTAATCCTGCGAGTTGGCGGCGGCGCCGAAGTGGAACTGAAAAAAGCCCAAATCAAAAACCGGGTAAATACTCTTCGCTCTCTCATGCCCGAAGGCATGGAGGCCCTGGGAGGCCCCGCTCTCCGGGATTTGCTCGCTTTCATCTGCGACCAGCCCGGTAAAAAGCCATAGCCTTCCATGGTCACGACAGCCGGAACCCGCATGGGGCTCCGGCTTTTTATTAGGCCTGATACAATACTCTGGATGCTGGACGCACCATCCAGAAAGCGCATGATGGGATCATGAAAAAACGGGTATTCATTGGGTTTGGCATCATTCTGGCATTATTTTTAGTGGCCATTGTCACAGCATTCTTTTTTCTCAACTCCATCGTTAAGGGAGGGATTGAAAAAGTAGGTCCCATGGTGACTCTCTCGCCTGTCCACCTTGATTCCGTGACCCTTTCATTGTTCAGCGGAAAGGGCGCCATCCACGGTTTTTCGCTAGGCAACCCAGAAGGATATAAAACACCGGAGGCTATTAAAGTCGCCAAAGTGGATATTTCCATCGAACCCTCCAGTGTTACCTCTCATAAAAAAATTGTGCGATCTGTGCTCATCGAAAACCCGGAAATAACCTACGAAACCGACTTGAAGGGAAGCAACCTGGCCAAAATACTTTCTAATATCCAATTGACCGTCGGCGGTTCAGGCAAAAACACTGTCACCAATCAAACCCCTTCTGCAGGCACCGCTCTGCAGGTGGACGAGATTGCGATTACCGGAGGAAAGATTCGAGTAGGAGCAACCATGCTCGGTGGCGGCGCAATTACGCTTCCTTTGCCCGAAATAAAAATTGCCAACCTGGGGCAAGGCCCCGAAGGAATTACTCCCGTTGAGGTTGCCGAAAAGGTTTTATCCGCAGTCTTGAATGGCACTCTAAAGGCGGTGGCGGACAACGCGCTCTCCCTGGGAAAACAAGCAGGTGGAGAAATCAAGGGCGTGGGCACAGGCGCCGTGGATATGTTGAAAAAAGGAGGCGGTGGAGTTTCCGATTTGTTTAAGAAAAAATGAGTCAGGGCTGCTTCCTGGTGAGATGCCGATCAAAAAAATCGATGAAATGGTTCCAATCTTCAGTAGTGAGGTTATGCGTCCCCGCACGCAAATGGTAACCAATGGCTCCCTCGTGAAAAACCGAGCCCACCTGCGGCATTCCTCCCTCAACGAGACCTCGTAATCCAAAGAGTGAATAAACCGGAGATGCCGCCACAGCGCCCAGGAATTCCGACGCCGGATCCGACCAAAGATCTTCATTGGCGCTCGCGACATAGGCCAATCTTGGAGCCATCAAGGCGATCAATTCATGCTGATCCACCGGAAGCAGTTCAGGCTTGCCAGCATAATTCCGATAATTATCACAAAACCAGTACGGAAACGTCTTGGTAATATCCGCAATTTGCTCCCCTTTTTTGCCTCTCGCCAACGCTGCGCCACTGCTGCCGGATTCATTGCTCACTGCCCCCGCGAATCGTTGGTCGATAGCTCCAGCCCATAATGCCGTTTTACCACCCCGCGAGTGTCCAACGACCACGACCGCGCTGGAGTCAATCGCTTTATCACTTTCCAGGTAATCCATGCACCTGCTTGCGCCCCATGCCCAGGCTGCCAGGGTTCCCCAGCTTTCAGAAGTTCTCGGAACGTCCGCGAACAATCGAAAGATTCCGCCATCCCAACTATTTTTGTTGTCGGCCGCCACATCGGTGACTTGCATCACAGCTGCCGCGTAACCATGTTCTATTAACAATTCCGCCGGCCAAAAATCTGATTTTTGGACTCTTGAAGGATCAGCATTGGTGGCAGGCCTGTTGTTGAGCAACAAAAAACAGGGAGAGGAACGAACCGAATTGGGGATAAAAAGAGTCATCTGAATCGTGTTGCTGCTCTCTGCGGCTGCCGAATGAATTGTCACTCTCTTGAGCGTCGCCTTCCCTCCCATGGCATTTGTTGCCAGGGTCACTACCGAAGTCCTGGTGTTGAGCCTGGAGTTTGAAGGAACCTGTCCATAAACCTCCTTTTCAAAAATTTTAACAATTTCACCACGACGCTGTGGCCACTGGTTTTCATTCGTCACGATCGATCCGGATTGAAGCTTAAGCACATCCGGCAATCCGCGTTGCTTCACAAGGTCTGCCGGTGATCCTATCGCCAGCATCGAAGGGAACAGGAGCAAGACGAAGAAAGGAAACAAGGGCTTCATGGATCCCCAATCCTGAAGACTGCGGGAACATTGGAAAAGACAAACTTATAGGTTATTTCCAAAAATAGGTAATGAGCGGGGCAATGGCCAGGCTGGGAAAATAATCCACGACCTCCACCTTCCGCACATTCAACATCAGGATGCCAATGGTAAAAATAAGAAAGCCATTCACCGCCCCGACAGAATCAAGGAGCGCATGGTTGTGAAGCCATGGCTCCATCTGATGCGCTGATAAAGCCAGCATGCCTTCCACCAGAAACACCGGGACCATGGTTAGAATCACTGGCCACCCGAAAAGAAAAACAAAACCGAGACAGGCTAGGCCATCAATCACTCCTTTCACCACCAGAGGCTCATAATAATTGGTTAATCCAGACTGGATCGCCCCGGCCCATCCAAGGGGGTTCACACAAAAAAGAGCTGTGCAAATATGAAAACCCCTTTTCCGCATCGAACTCTTGGGGTCCACTGCCAGAGCCTGCATGGCCTCGCGCGCCTCGGCTCCTATTTTTTTGCCGGGGGCATGCAAACGCATCATCCTGCCGCAAAGGTTTCCCAGAGACATGGCAATTAGCAATATACTCAATTGCTTTGCAGTCTGCCAAAAAGAACCATTGATGCTGACCCATACCAGTTTAAGTCCAAAATAAATGGTAAACAGCCCGATCAGGGCTTTTAGCCTGGTCTGCGCGGACATTGAGAATTGCCGGGGTCCAACAATGGCAAAAGCACTGCCAATGAAGATGCCTAAAGTGTTCAGGTAAACTCCCAACATCAGGCGATGTTAAGAGTTTCCCCTCTCTAACGCAACCGTCGCCAACCAGTTATTCCGATCGCTCCTTTTCCAGTCCCCATCTTTTGCGAATCTTTAATTCCACCACTCCGAATACAAATTGGTCTAAAAGCAAACCAAACAGGATCGTCACCACCATGATCGCAATCACTTGCGGCGAATCGTTCAGTTCCCTTCCCATATAGAGAAGATATCCCAATCCAACACTGGACTTGATTAATTCCGCTGAAACCGCCCCATGCCATCCCAGCGTCCACCCGAGCTTCACCCCGGTTATAATCTGTGGTAACGCAGCTGGCAGTACGATTCGGTATGGCATTGCGTAGGCCGGCGTTCCCAATGTGCGCGCCGCTCGAATGTAAATTGGCGGAATTTGAAGAATCCCATCCGCTGTGGCAATAGCCACCGACGGCATCGCGCTCATAATAATTACAAAATAAATCCCCTTGTCGCTAAGCCCAAAAATCAGGAGCGAAATGGGAACCCATGCCGCCGTCGGAAGCGTTTGCAGCCCCAGAAACAGTGACTTCGCGCATTTGTGCGCGATATGGCTGACCCCCATCAACAAGCCGATGGCAAGACCGATCGAAAGAGCAATGGAATATCCGGCGCCCATGCGGTACAGAGTTGCTTTCAGGCTTGGCCAAAGCAGGCCCTCTCGCGCAATTTCATACAGCCTTACCGCCACCTGTGCAGGGGACGGAAAAATGTAATCGGGAATTTTACCGAAAGAGAAAAACAGTTGCCATCCTCCAATGAGGACCAGGTAAAACAGGGCCACATATAACTTATCCAGGATGGGCGCTTTCTGTTTCATTTTTCGTGTTGCAGTTCAGCCATAATCGATTCTGAAATGCGCCCCACTTCCGGGTCGTTAAAATCCCGGGGCCTCGGCAAATTTACCGCTATTTCCTTAATGATGCGTCCAGGACGCCCACTGAAAATGACCACCCGGTCCCCTAGACACGCCGCCTCCCGAGTATCGTGCGTCACTGAAACAATCGTTTTCCCTGTGCGAGTAAAAAGTTCCTGGAGATCCCCATACAACTTTTGCCGTGTCAAGGCATCCAGCGCGGGAAACGGCTCGTCCACCAGCAAAATTTTGGGGTCTGGGGCGAGGGCTCGCGCCAATGCAACACGTTGTTTCATCCCGCCTGACAATTGATGCACGGAGGCTTTTTCGAATTGTTCCAGATGCACCATCGACAGCAACTCACGCGCACGCTGCTTCCGTTTTTTCCAGTTGAACCGAAACTTCCAGCGCAACCCATAGGAAATGTTATCGATCACGTTCATCCAGGGAAACAAGGCGTGTTCCTGGAACATCATCAACCGGTCGTTGTGCGGTTTGGTGACTTGCTTGCCGTCCAACAGGATCGTCCCTTCGCTGGGGCGCTCAAATCCCGCTATCATGTTCAGCAATGTCGATTTACCGCAACCCGACGGGCCGACAAAAATCACGAACTCACCTGGGTTAATGGTGAGATTTATTTTTGCCAGGGCGCTGACCTCCTGATCATCCGATTCAAATTGTTTGGAAACATTTTGAATCGACAATGTTCCAGGTTTGGTAAATGTCGCCGTTGTTTCGATTTGGCTCATTTTTTCTCCAGGGAAGGCAGGCTCATTTGCTGCAATACTTCGTTCAACGCTTCCAGGGCATAGATGCCGTCGATTTCTGGCTGCTTTCTAAGGAAACCGACTTTGTGCGCGGCCTCCGCGCTTTTCTTTAACGTCTCCGGGTAAGGATCCCATGTGAACTCCACTCTCGCCATCGACTTGGTGATAACCTCTTTTGAAAGCTCTTTGCCCGTCTCCTTTTTCAATTGATCATTCAAGACAATCGCCGCCGCAGGCTTGTCATCATTGATCTTACGCGTGATTTGCACATGCGTTCGCAGCAAATTCCGGATTAACTCCGGGTGATCGGCCAAAAAGGCCTTCCTAACCACCAGTTGTGTGGTGACATAATGTCCTTCAGGCCACAGGTCCTTTTCTTCCAAAAACACTCGAGCCCCCAATTGCACCTCCAGTCGCGAAACCCATGGCTCGATCGTCCATGCCCCATCGATTTGTTTTTTCTTCATGGTCGTCAACTGGTCGGCATTCGACAGCGCGATCAAATTCAAATTCCCTCCTTTTTCCGTCAATTTATAATGGTGCTCGGAGAACCATTCCCTGGCGGCTATGTCCTGCGTATTTCCAAGTTGGGGCGTGGCTATCGTCATTCCTCCAAAGTCCTTTTCTGAATGGATGGCCGCATCACCCCGGATGACCAGTGCCGCTCCACCGCTCGCCGCGCCCGCAATAATCACAAACTTTTCTCCCCTCGACCGGACGTATCCATTAATCGTCGGACTTGGCCCTATGAAGGTGAGGTCGATGGCATCGGTGAACAATGCTTCCACCGCAGTGGGGCCTGCATTGAAACTGGTCCACTTGATTTGCATTTTTGTGGCATTTTCAAAAGAGCGTTTGTTCTTGGCGTAAAGTGCCTGCGCATGGGTGATATTCGGAAAAAATCCCATTCGAATTTCGGTAAATGGCGCTGCGCTCGATGCCGGGTTGATCCAGGCAAAAAGAATAATCATTAGCGCAACAATCCTAGTTTTAACTCGGCAACCCATACGACAACGAACCCTGCCTACAGAATATGTCCATATGGAACGGTGGGAATAGGGGCTTCGCCTAAAGAAGGAGGGGGAACCGTGAACCTTGGGGACGAAATTCGCAAAGTCGTTGCCAAAACGAACAGAAACAGGCAAACCTATGGTTGGTTCGGGACGTAGCGTAGCCTGGTAGCGCGCGTGGTTCGGGTCCACGAGGTCGTGAGTTCAATTCTCACCGTCCCGACCACTTTTTCTGATGCCTCAGATTCAGTTTTAAAATCGTAAAACGGAAACCGGTATTGGTGGAATGGCTTGCTCCATCCAAGAATGAGCTTAAGATGATCTAAAGTGGTGATATGACGACGATCAAACACGACAAATGCAAGAACATCAAACAAGAGGTTCAACAAATCCGTAAAGCCGCGCAAAAAGTTGCGGCTTCGAAGCAGTCGGCCCGTCGCTTTTTGATTTCTACAGGCGTTTACTCAGCATCTGGACAACTGAAGCCTGCCTTCCGCTAATGGTTTCCCGCTCCCTTGTCTTGGGCTATCATGGCTGTGACGAATCTACAGCGTTTAAAGTTGTTAACGGACACGAAGATCTAATTCCAAGCAAAAATGAATATGACTGGCTGGGTAGCGGTTTGTATTTTTGGGAGGACAGCAGCTCCCGTGCGCTAAAATGGGCTCAAGACGAGTCCAGAAAGCCGAATGGAAAGCTTAAAACGCCTGCGGTGCTCGGGGCAATTATCGATTTAGGAAACTGCCTAAACCTGATCGATGCGGACCATTTGGACTTTGTAAAGGCTGCCCACCAGGCATATTTGGATTTCTGTCGAATTTCGGAGCTCCAACCCGCCCAGAACAAAGGAAAGGATTTGCGGGCTCGTTTTCTAGATAAGGCGGTTTTCGAAACGCTTCACAAATTGCGCCAAGACGAAGGAGAAACGGCTTTTGAAACTGTTCGTGCTTTTTTTGTTGAAGGAGAGCCTCTCTACGAAAAATCCGGGTTGCATTCATTAGATCACGTTCAGATCTGCGTTCGCAATTCCAACAATATAGTTGGCTACTTTCTACCGCGCCTTAAAGTCGATTAAACTTAGATAGCAGTTCAGGCGTCCCTGTCCCGACCACTTCATTTCTCAATCGACGTTGATCGTGTTGTAGATTTCCTGACTAATATCGGTTTGGTCTGCTGCTTTCATTTGATATTTAATCTTCATCTGCATCACCGGCTGCAACTTTTCCATCGTCAGGACCACCGTTTTGCCATCTTCCTTCAGCTGAACCGACTTGACTTCCAGTTTATCGGTCCCCTTTTTAGCCGGGTTCTCCACGGAATAATTGTCTGAACCGTAAGTGCTGGTCCAATGATAGTTCCATTGCTCTACCGCATAATTCCCCGCATCCTGCGCCTGCGTTTTATCCAGGGAATCGGAGAAAACGATTGTGATGGCATTGCCTTTCACGTGAAGTTCTATCGGCATATACGTCGGTTTACCTGTATAACGAACACGTTGCAACGCGCCATCGCGCACCGCGCTGGTTTGCCAGCCTTTCATTCCGCAGACATATAGCTGCCCATCAGCCGAACTGAATCGGCCTCTCATCATGCCGCTGCCAAATTTTAACGGAAATTGGACAACCCCTCCCTGTGCCACCCCTCCTGCAATCTCAGGCATCACAGCGAACAACGTGCCTTTCCCATACGAAAGATGAAGCATATGATTTTTCAATGGCCCCCATTTATTTCCAGTCACCCACACCTGGCTGCCACTCGAATTGTCCGCGTTCATCGGTATCCAGCAGAGGGGCGGGTCATAAGTAGTCGGTGTTTTTCTGATCAACGGATGCGAGAGGTTTGTCTGCCTGGGGTCGCCACCGTAGCCATAGAATCCGCCTTGTTTGATCCAATTGATGCGGCAAGCTGGCGTCCAGTGGCCCTGATTATCTGCGGTTGTAATCTGATCTTCCGGCCCTATCCCCATTCCATTCGCCGCCCTCATGCCGGTCGCGAAAATATTCGCATATTTGCCGTCCGCAGAAACCTGCACAAGTGAACCATGATATGGCAGATCCGGGTCCACCATGTTCCCATCGGTCACGAAATAGAAATTCGTTTTACTGTCGGTTTGTAAGTCAAAGGAATAAGCGTGGTAGGTGGGATACACATCCACGTGACTATTGAAGGATTCATAATAATCTGCTTCGCCGTCATTGTTTACATCAACCAATTTCGTGATTCGATCCTTTCCCAGCACGTAAATCTGGTCGTTGACAATTTTCAGCCCCAAAGTTTCGTAGAGTCCGGTGGCGAATCTTTTCCAGCTCAACATTCGTAGTGATCGGTCGATCCCGGAAACAACCCAGACTTCTCCGCTCATGGTTGATATCGCCGCACTCCCATCCTTAAAGAAATCCACCGCCGTCAGCCTCATCCACGAATCAAATGGATTGCTTTCAGGAATGGTCAAGGTATCGACCTGGAATGCCCCGGGCTCGGTCCCGAGTTTTCCGCGGGTGGAAACGGTAGTCCACCGGGCAGCCCCCCCCTTAGTCATTTCCAGTGGATCTTCAAAGCCCAACTCAGCTTCGGACGGTTTATCGCTTTCACCGATTGAAACTCGAAAGATACTTTCTTCGCTTTTTTCAAGATGAAGGATCACTTTGCCTTCCTGTTGAAGCAGTAGTCCCTGCCCTTTCTTGAATGCCACGTGCAACAGGTTAACTGCTCCCGCGTTATCTGTGACCCGTGCTGTGTTCCCAATCAAATCCACTTTCGCGCCGGAAATCAGATTGATATTGATCGGCTCAGAAATTCTAACCACATGAAAATCGCGAAAAAATGTCGAGTCAGGACTCATCGAAGCGGTTTCAACCACCCTGCTTTTCCCCACTCGCCACTGGATGGCCGTTCGCTCCTCGAAGCGGTACATTCCTTCGTAATGAAATGTCTCCGAGGTATTCGCATCAAACGGCTCGAAACTCGTCGAAGAAAAGGAACACCCGGCCTGAGGAGGTATAAGAAAGATTTTATTGGTACCAGCCCATGCAGGACCGCTTCCTTGTGGCGACTTCATGATGCTGGTGCTCGAAATATTAATAAAATTTCCTTTCCACGCTGCTCGATAAATCAAACGTTCGGTATCGAAACAAGCCCCACCGTTAGTTCCCAGCTTAACCGCCAATCCCTTAAGAACATAATTTGTATTAGGTCCCGATAGCGCTTTGTTCGACCTTCCAAGATTGACCGTAAAAAATTGAAACCCTCCGGATACCGGAGCCTGTCTGGTCTCCGATGCTCTAACTACAGCGTTGGTAACGCTTTGGCCCTGCGCAGCCCCCACCCCTGTCAAGAAAGCGAGGAAGGAAATCAGAAAGCGTCGAAAGAATAGGTCGGCCATAGATCAAGATATGAGAATCGTGAAAACTCTGTCTTGAAAAGCCTCAAAAGCAAGCGAAAACCCCAGATGTAAACGTTTAAACCGGTCGCTTGGGTTACTCTTCCCCATCGTTCCCAATGGAGTCAGAGGGACAGCCTATCCTGTCCTCTTCGGCGGCTCGACACTCCTCTGAAGTTACTGGTTGTCGAAATACCGCCGTTTGACCCAGTTCCTCATCCCTTCGGAAAACATCAGGCGATGAAGTTCTGCACATATCGCAGTCGATACACGTCGAGTCTATGTAATATTTACCGGGGACATTTGATTTTAGTCTTAGATGGAGTTCTGCCATGGCCCAAGAATAGATCGTTTTGTTCTTTGACCAAAATTCATTAGTTGCATACATTAATGCATAAAATGCATCAGTATTTGAACACGTTGCCTTTCGATTTATACGAGCTGGCTCTTTTTCATCTGGTCGCAAAAAAGGGAAGTTTTACTCATGCCGCAACAGAAGCAGGTTTGACCCAGAGCGCGATCACCCGCCAAATCCAATCCATGGAGCAAAGCCTCGGGCTGCCTTTGTTTCAGAGAACCACCCGAAAGGTTAAGCTCACGCCAGCCGGAGAGTTTCTTTATCAAGACTCTGGAAGACTCATCGGCGATGTGGAACGAGTGTTGCGAAATCTCCGGGAAAATTTTGTAGATGCTCCCAAACAGATCAGGCTTGGGCTATCAAGAACGATTGGTCTTGCCTATCTGCCCGGCTTTCTTCATGCAAACCTGCGACGCTCCCCTGCCGTCACGGTTCAAGTTTCTTGTCAGGCGAGTCACGAAATTCTATCTGGTTTGGAATCCGACGCCCTGGATATAGGCATTCTCAGCGCTTCTCATTCATTGCCAAAAACGTTGCGTGTCACTCACCAGTTCGAAGACGCTTTCACCCTGATTGCTTCCTCTATAAAGGCTGAAGAAGCTCTGGCCATAAAAAGTAAAGGTCAGCTTGTTCTCTGGCTGCGAAAACAAGAATGGCTCGCTCTTGATCCATCCACCGAAACCGGAGGCAGGTTGGTGACGTGGATGAAGAAAAAACAAATTCAAGTTTCGCCAATGATGGAACTGGATAATTACGATTGGCTTATCAACCTCGTCTCCCTCGGCATGGGAATGAGTTTCGTCCCCATTCGCGCGCTGGCGCTTTATAATCAAAAAAAATCTATTCGCCGCATCCCTCTTCCCTTTCGCTTCAGCAGAGATTTGACAGTCGTGATGCGGAAAAATCGGAGCATGCCTGCTCATCTCAGCCATTTTGTTTCCAACATTCTGTTCAGGCCAAAAAAGATGCCTGCGAAGCAGGCTGCAAAACGTGGATAAGTTCGGTCGCGGAGTGGAAAGCAGAAAAACTTCGGGCGTTTCTATTTCTTTTTTGAAGAACCAAAAAGCGAACCCAGGGCGGACTGCCCTTCCAACTGGCGCTGCTGCACTTTGAGCTGGCCCAGGATGGATTGCCACCCAATGAAAATTTTGTGCCACTGATTCTCCACGCCACGCAAAGCTCCCTCGTTCATTTCACTCAAGTATCGAATTGAAGGGGCGCCAGAAATGAGGGCGACGACGTCTTCTTTAGTTGGGGAAGCACACTCGACCGAAGAGAGAATCAGCTCCAATTCCTGCACCAGCACACTCTTGATCTCAAGAAACTGGGTTTCATCTTCTCCTCCAAATTTTTTTCCGCGCGCGAGATTGACGAAGTAATTGAATTGTTTCCAACACTCCAGGTAATTTTCCAACTGCATGATGAGCTGATCCAGTTTCTTATTGCGCATAGAATTACCCAGCCGTTTTATGTTCGTTTAATCGATAAAGGGGCAAGGAAAATAATTGCCCCACCCCGCAGTTCCCTGGCCGTGATCTTCAGGGATGCGTAGTTGATCACCAGGTCGCTCAATGGCAAGCCCGCTTTTTGCCCTTCCTTGAAACTGGCCAAAACTGCAGCCGCAATATCTTCCACAAAGTTCCTGGGGAAAATTTGCGGAAGAGTCGAGGAAAGAATTCTTCCGGAGGCGTCCACGGTAAAAGACCCTGTAGGGAGGCGGGTTAGACCTTTTATATCCTGCCGACCAAATAGTTCTAAGAGGCCCATTGTGTCCTGATCGCGTTTAACGTTTCATCGAGATGATCGGTGTTTACCGTTCGGCGAATTCCCACAGTAAGCAAACTTTCCTCCCTGAGCAGAATTCCCACGTTTCTTTGCACGCCAGTTCCTTTGATGCCAGTGAGATTTCCCGCCTGCATCTTTTCCCCGAGCTGCTTGAAACTCTTTGTTGTTTGCCTCGCCCAGGCCACAAGCGATTCCGCATTCTCAGCTCCCCATGTTTCTTCTTTTTTCTTCTCGTCGAAGGGAATTTCCATCAGGAATTCAACACCATCAACCCGCGCCAGGGCTCCCAGCCGCGTGCTCGTTCCCCTTGCAACCGATTCCGACGAAGGACTGGATTGCATCTCATCCATCGCTTGTGCGGAGTCCAATAATAAGCCCTGATAAGAATTATGGATCGTCCTGGGACGATCCGGTTCAGAAGGCAGAATTTCAAAATTCCCCGTTTTCCACGAACATATTTCCTTGAATGCCTCCTCGCCGTTCAAAGCTCCGCAAACCGCATCGACGAGTTCGCCGTTCAAAACCCAGATGCGCCCTTCCTTGTTGTTATTGAGGATTCGTAGAACTGATGAGCTTTGAGACAAACATTCCAGTTGGATAATGTCCACCAGGCTTTTGCTTTGCACTCCGCGAAACCCCTGCGCTGCCCCTCTACCCAGGAGCGATTCCACGCATTCCTGAAACAACTTGATTTCAGCAGAATTTGTAGGCTTCTCCCAAAATAAATCCACCCCCATGGCATAAGCCCGGGAACGGTACTGCTCGTCCAGGACCGAGGTCATGATCACAATGCGCAGATGGGGAAATTTCCTGCGGACAATCGAAAGTACCTGCAACCCGTCCATCTTCGGCATGTTCAGGTCTGAGATCAGCATCGTGAAAGGCTCCGATTCAAGAACGGCGATAGCCCTTGCTCCAGAACTTGCTGTTTGGATGTCAGGTTTGCTGGGAAGCTGTCTCAGGATGTCGCGGTACAGTTCGAGCAGGTCTTGCTCATCATCCAGTAGAAGTATTTTGTAGGCAGGCGACATCAACAATTCGATTAAACCCCATATTTCCCTATTTTGCACATAGAAAAAATTGGCCCGGAAAATGATGTCGACTCTAATTTGAGAATTTGGCAGCGTTAATGGAAAGGTGCGATAATGTTTGGTTCTTTAAAAAAATTATTTTCAAAGCCCGAGCCGGCGCCCGTGGAACCGAAGGTTCAACCTCCTGTTTCCGCTCCCGCGCCAATTGTGGCCAAACCGCCAGAGTCCAAACCTCCAACCCCTGCGGCATCTCCCACGCAAAAACAACAGGAAGGGGTGAGTCTTGCGTTTGAGGTGGTAAAAAGCCGTTTTTCTCCAAATTTATCGGGTTTGATTAAGAATCCTCCCGGACAGCCGTTAGTCTTTCCTAAAGGACGGATCATCGCAGCTCTCTCTACAGGAATGGTCAAAGTCACCTTTGCGGAGATTAAACAAGCCAGTCCTCCAGGCACCTTTCTCGATACCACCGGGCACGATGCGGAAACCGTGGAGTTGCCACTCGCAGATGTGCTAAAGGCTCTTCCATCGGGGGCGTTGCCACGCAGACAGGGACAATCTAGAGTAACCCCCTCAAGCGAAGTCGGCGATATTTTTGGCCCTAAAGGGGTTGCGCTGCATCAACCCGTTCCGGCAGCAGACCGGCCATGGCCGGAAAGGGAGACGAGCACTCCAGCCATAGACAAAACGGAACCGGCGCCACCCGTGCCTACGCCCCAGGCCACGCCCGTTCCTGAGCCGCCCAGACCAGCAATTTCACCAAAACCCCTTGCCCTTGACCTTCCTGCCGCTGGACTTCCAACCCCTCCTGTCGCCTCAAGCCGGCCTGAAGCAGCAGGACTCACCACCAACCAGCAACCTGAAACAATTCCTTTTCAAGCTCCCAAACTGGATTCAAGGCCCACAATTTCGTTTGGTAACCTGCCAAAGATAGAACCCAAACCGCAACCTCTCCCCATTCCAGTCCCGTTGCCAACTCAGCCATCATCAGGTTTCACACTGGATGTCCCGGTCGCCCAGGTCTTCGTGCTTTGGCCAGATGCCATTAAGGCAGAGTTAATAGCTCACTCCCCTTCAGCTTCTGTATCCCTTCCCATGGAAAAAGTGGAGCAGACCATGAAAACGGGAAAAGTAGTCTTTCCATACCGCGAGGTAGTGGCCTGGTTGCGGCCTGCATTCACCTCCAGTCTTCCGGACTTCGCCGCCCAATCAGTCGAATTTCCATTGAGCGTGGTTGCCCCGATGTTTCTGGCGAAAAATCGTCAACCCCGGCAACAGAAAAAAACTGAAATTGGCGAAAATATTCCCAATCTGTTCTCATCCGCCCCGGCTCCGCTACCGGTTTCCGCTCTCCCGGCAGAAACAACAGCTTCCCCTTCCGCTGTTCCTAAAAATTCGGCAAAAGCTGCCGAGGAGTGGGGCCCCCAGGAAGTGGTCCAGCAGAGCGTCATCCTGCCAGGGGTTGCCGGTGCCCTGGTTTGCAGCATCGACGGTTTGCCCGTCGCTTCCCAGCTTCCGCCCAGTGTGAAGAAAGAAATCGCCTCCGCGTTTCTTAGCCAAATGTTCATCCGGGCAGCGGAGTCAGCGCGTCACCTTCATGCGGGTGAGCTGGGCTTCCTGGTGCTCCACCTCGGCAACACTCCCTGGCTTATCCTGAAGACTCCCAATTCCTATTATGTGGCCATAGGTAAGCCCGGCGAAGACCTCCCTCTCCAACAACTTAAACAACTCGCAGCCCTTCTCTCCTCACAACCCAAATAGTTATGGCCATCATCAACCAGGCAACCAAGGAACTACAGGTCAAGATTGTTTACTATGGCCCGGCAAAGTGCGGCAAGACAACCAACCTCGAGCAGGTTCATGGAAATGTTCAAAACGTTAAGGAGAAGGGAAAGCTGGTTTCTCTGGCCACCAGTTCTGATCGCACCCTCTTCTTCGATTTCCTTCCCATTGAGGCCATGGCCATCAAAGGCTTCAAAACCAAGTTCCAGCTTTACACCGTCCCCGGCCAGGTGATTTACAACACCACCCGCCAACTGGTCCTCAGGGGAGTGGACGGGATCGTCTTCGTGGCCGATTCTCAATACGATAAAATGTCAGAAAACGTGGAAAGTTTCACCAACCTGGAAGAGAATCTTAAAAGCCAAAAACTGAACCTTTCGGATATTCCCTACGTTCTCCAGTATAACAAGCGCGACCTGCCCAATGCCGCCCCGGTGGATTACATGGAATATGTTTTGAACAACCGCGAGTTGCAGGTCCCCTCCTTTGCGGCGTCCGCCTCCAAATGCGATGGTGTTTTTGAAACTTTGAACATGATCACCCGATTATTGCTCAATAAGTTCATTAACGAAGGCAGTCGCAAAACTCCCTGATTTTTATGTTCAGCCTGCCTCAGTTATTCGGGGAGGACATCGAGGAATTCAACTCAGCGCTGGACCGCTTGCTCTCCCAAACCGATGCCCTGGCCGCGATGATTATCGATGTGGGAGGCTTTCTCATCACATGCCGCGGAGAGAACTCCGCTTTCGATGCGACGACTTTGGCAGCGCTTGCCGCCGCCAGCTTCTCGGCCACCCAGCAAATGGCGATCACGATCGGTGAATCCACCTTCAATTCCGTTTATCAACAGGGTGAAAAATTCAGTCTGCTGCTGCAGGATGTGAACGGGCAATGTCTCCTGGTGGTTATCTTTAAGGCGGACAACAGCGTCGGCGCACTCAAATACTGTTCGACAGACACCATCGAAAGAACCAAATCCCAGCTTGGCCGAGCCCAGGAGCGCCACCCTTCACAGGGCCTCGATCTTTCCTCACTGAATCTCGCCGATCCTTCAGCTGTTTTTAAACGGAAACAGGAATAGTGCTTTACCGAATTTTGCCTGCGTAAACATTAAAGCACTGCCCCCGGGCAAAGCCGATCAGCGTTAAGCGGCTTTTGCGGGCCAACTCAACCGCAAGCGAAGTCGGCGCTGAAATGCCTGCGATCACTGGAATCCTTGCATTCAAAGCCTTTTGCACTATCTCAAAAGAAATTCTACCACTCACCATTAAAATATTTCTTTGATTACTGCGCTTCTCCAGCAGGGCCCACCCTATGACCTTGTCCACAGCGTTGTGCCGTCCCACATCTTCACGCGCTACTAAAAGCTTTCCTCCCATGCTGAACAGGGCAACCCCGTGCAAGCCGCCGGTAGCGGAAAAGACCTTCTGGGAATCGGACAATTGCTCCGCGAGATTTTGGATTGTCTTCCTTTTCGGGATCGCGACAGTCCGAAACGGCGGGCAACGGCGCAATACCTCGTGAATACTTGCCTTTCCACACAGGCCGCAACTGGAATTAATAACAAATCTTCTTGGGCTCTGCACCGGCGCCCGGGAGGTGCATGAAACCAGGAAAAAATCGATACTGTTCCCTTCCCGGTTCCGGGCATTTTCACGAATACCTAAGATCTGGCCAGACTCCGTAATCATCTTCTCAGAATAAAGGAACCCTGCCGCCAATTCCTCATCATGCCCTGGAGTCCTCATTGTCACTGCGACCGGAACCGAATCGACACGTATTTCCAAAGGTTCTTCAACCGCCAGCAAATCGGAGGCGCAAGATGAAATTAACCTTCCATTTACTCGCCGTATTTTAAACTGTCGCGCCCCTATCACTTTATTTCTCGCTCCACCGTCACCAGGGCGTTGTAATCCGGCACTCCGCCGATCGCATCGACCTGTTTTCTGGGGATAATAACATTGCCTTCCGGCCAATGAATCTGAAGATTCCCCGGCGCAATCTGCGAAACGAAAATCCGGCCGCTGAAACTGCCGATATCATTCCGCAACGTTGCTCTGTCCCCATCTGAAAAACCCAACCGGAGAGCGTCCATCTCGCTCATGAAAATTGCTTCACGTGAAGCCCCAGTCAATGGATCCTTATCCGCGAAAATCAAGGTATTGAACTGTTTTCCCCGCCGGGTGCTCACCATGAAAACTTCTTCTTGATTCCTTGTTTTTGGATCATCCGAATACACAGCCCGTGCGCCCGGCGCCTCGACGGTTTTGAAATGTGCTTTTCCATCCCTGGTCGGAAAAATGCGGTTCGCGCACAGATCCCTTCCGCCGTACTGGATGGCATCGCCTGTTTTTCTCAGATGCTCAATCCCTGCATAGAATGGGACGATTCTGGCAATTTCCTTTCGCAACTCCCATCCATCTGAAACGTGGATTTGCTGTTTTCTTTCCGGCCAAACCGCATCGGCAAACTGCTCCAGGATCCTCCATTCGGCGCGTGCTTCGCCCACTTCTCTCGGGATTTCCGGGCTAAAAATGATTCTCCGTTCCGTGGTTGTTTCTGTCCCTCCTTCATCCTGCTCGTATCGAGTCTTGGCAGGGAGGAGCAGAACTTTTCCTTTCGATGGAACAAGCATTTGGTCCGTTATCAGGATGTCTTGATGAATCCGCAGAGGAATACGCTCCAAAGCTTTTCTCACCTGGTCCGGCTGTGGCAGAGTCCTCAGGAAATTGCCGCCCACGCAATACAAGAGATCCAATTTCCCCTCGCCCGCCGCATCGACCATTTCAACGGTGTTCAACCCCACCTTGTCCGGGACGCAAAATCCATACTCTTCCGAGAGCGTGGCTGCGCTTTCGGGGTGAATAGGTACCCCGCCGGGAAAAACAGAACAATTGGCGCCCATCTCCGCGCCACCCTGGACACTCGAATGCCCGCGAATAGGCATCAATCCGCACTTCTCCAGCCCCACGTACCCTCGGCTTAAGCCAAGATTTAAGATCATCGATACCGCATCGCCTCCATACGAATGCTGGGTGATTCCCATGCTCCAGACAAACACCGCCCTCGGTGACTTTTGAATAAGCGCGCCAAATGCTTCAATGACTGATCTCGACACTCCAGCACCTTGTTCAATCGTCTCCCAGTCCAACTGCCTGCATTTATCTTTTATCTTCTCAAATCCAACTGTGTATTGATCCACGAACTCATGATTAATACCATTATTTTCTATTAACCACTTTAATGCGCCGTAAAGAAAAGAGATATCGCCGCCCTGTGTGACAGGGAACCAGTAATCGGTTATTTTTGTTCCCAGCAAAGCGCTTTGCGCCGAGGAAGGAACCCAGTATTTTTCCATCCCCGGCTCCCGATACGGATTCACCATCGCCACTCGTGTCCCTAACTTTTTGGCTTCGTGGAGATACTTCGTCGCCACCGGTTGATCATTCGCCGGGTTGGAACCGAAAAATACAATCAGATCCGTTCCAAACCAATCGCTATAGCTGCAGGTGCTGGCCGACACTCCAAGCGCGTGCTTCATTGCTCCCGTGGAAGGGGAATGGCACAGTCTCGCCGCATTATCGATGTTGTTCGTTCCAAGAAACCGGGCCACCTTTTGGGCCATGTAATACACCTCGTTGGTAACCCCACGCGAAGTGACGAAGAATGCCATTCGCTCAGGAGATATTTTTCGCACCTCCGGGCCAACCATGGAGAAAGCTTCCTCCCACGAAATACGGTGAAAACCCCTGTCGCCAGCACTTCGAAGCATGGGATAACCCAGCCTGCCCATCTCCCTCAATTCCCGGTTCGATTTCCCTTCCAGCTTCTCCACCTCCATAAACACAGCCGGATCGAACGCTGGCATGGTGTTCAACCTCAGCAGGTTCAATCGCGTCATGCAAAGGTGAACCCCTTCAATGGTCCAGTCATGAAAACCTGCCACCCCAAGAGCGCACCCGTCACAAACTCCCTGGCTCAGGACCTTCCACCCATAACAGAGGTTGTCCCGATTCTCCCACGCCACTTTGATCATATCCCGAAAATGCCGGGGCTTGGTGTGGCTTAACCCGAAAGGGACTGCGTCCCTCCACGAGTTTTCATTTTTATCGGAGCAGTCCATTATCGGCCAAGCACCACCTGGTAAGGCTCCACCGTGATATTGTTTAGTTTGGCGTCCACCTTGTCGTTGAGCGAAGTGGATTTCAAAGCGTCAACCCATTTGAACTGTTGAAAAAACATCGTCATCGGTTCCGGGCCGCCCAATTGAACCGACACTTTCTCAGGCTTGGAACTAAGGGAAACGATAACCAGGGTGGACTGCCCTTTGTAACTTCTCATCCCCGCGATCACGTTGGGATTGCTGCTCACGATATTCCTCAGCTGGACATTTCCAAAAACCAATTCGGGATATTTTCTCCGCGCTTCAAACAGTAGTTTATAATACTTCCAGACTTCCGGGCCTTCGTCGGGCGATGGTTTGCCTTTCGTTTTGGGATCGCCTGCAAACACTTCCGGCACCCCAAAAAAGGAATGAACCGCTTCCAGCGCCAGGAACGGCCTGGTGTAACCGTTGAAATGATAAAACCATGAAGTGTCGTGGTTACGCGCAAAAAAGACCCGCTTTGTTCCCCTCGGCAGAAGGTCGCTCGTGTCCGATAGATACTCTTTGTAATGGCTCGCCGTTACGAGATTGCTCGACAGCTGTTCCAAAAAAACCTGCGGCCCCATGGTCATGTTGTCCTGCACCAGATCACACGAACCATGGTAAAGCGGCCCGAAAACTTCGCTCAGCAGGACCGCGTTGCTATTGGATTCCCGCAGAGTAGCAATGATGTTTTTAAGCAAATCAGGCGCCGCCGACCCGGCCCGATAAGCAGGATAAGGTAATGTTGGATCCCAATTCGGGCCTTTGAAAGTGGCCGCGTCCACTCTGTAGCCATCTATCCCGTATTCCTTCACATCATGTGTCACCAACTCGAACAAGTAGTTTTCGTAACCTCTATTGGCCCAGTCAGGAGTAATACTTTTCCACGTTGGATGCGTTACCAATTCCCCCTTTTCATCACGTATAAACATTCCCGGCCTATCCTGCGGAATCGTGGATTTCTCATCGAATCCGTGGATCACCATGTCAAACAGCACTTTCATTCCGAGTTCATGAGCCTTGACAACCAGGCTTTTCAGTTCATTTGTTTTTCCTAAACGCGGATCCACGACCATGGGATCGATCGGCGAATACCCGCCTTTCCAGTGAGGCATTAGATACAGGGTGTTGAATCCTATATCCTTGTAAAATGCCAACCTGGCTTCCAGCCCCTTGAAACCGTCGAGGTAGTATTGCGGCATTGCTTCCAGAATAACTGCCTCTTTCACCCAGGCCGGTGAATTCGTTGCCACCGGCATTCTCTTCTCCACCATTTCGCGGTATGTCATCAGGCAATCGGATCCGTTAACTCCCACATGAACGATATGGGTGTCGGAAAAAACTGTTTGGCCTGCCCGCAGCAAATAAAATCGATTGTCATGATTTCGCAGGGTCAGTTTGCCGGCTTTTACTTTTAACGACGACGCATAGTCGACCTCTCCACCCGTATCCATCCAGGTGCCCAGAGTCATGCCGCCCACATGGGTTGACACCATCATGATCCCAAAACCGGCTTCCGGGGCGTTCAGGAAGCTCACATCTCTTCCCTCCAAACTGGATACCGAACTGGGCGATGGAATGTAATTTCGAGAGTCAAAAGGTCCTGGAACCACCACCTGGCATTGCTCCGGTGATCCCAATGAAACCTCAGGGAGAACAAAAGTGAACCCTTCGAAATGAGTACCCTGAGTGCCTTTGTCCTTCAGCAAAGTCAGCTCTGCGGACCTTTCAAGGCGAGGGCTGTCAGAAGCCACTTTGAATTGCACCGCAAAACGATAAATAGGTTCCGTCGCAATGCCACTTGGCTGTTTTTCGTATCCTTCAAAACTGAGACGAAGACGCGAACTCTTCCTGTCAGGTTCGAGCCCCACATCAGATCCCTTGAATTTCCAGGAATAGGTGTCCCAGGCGGACTTGCCATCGATATTAAAGTCCACCGTGCGATAGGCGTTGGTAAATACGTTAATTGTATGAATTTCCAAGCCTTCCCACATCCCGGATGTTTGATCGAAATAAAGGTGGAAAACGCTATTCCCGAACAATAATTTATTGCCAATTTGCCCGTACTGCAGGTCATAACTCAAGACCTTGAGGGGGGAAGCCGTTTGGCTGCGTGATTCGCTACTTTTTACCGCCGGTTGACCTTGTGCAGGTTCCAGCACGGCCACGCCCCAGATCAGGCCCAACACAATGAAAAACAAAAATGGAGCCTGCTTCAGCTTGAAACTCTTTAAATGTGTCTCTTTCATATCTCTGGAATGGATTACTTCCTCTTTGACAGATGCTGCGGTGGTTGGCAAGGTTGACGGCTCGATTTAGTGATTACTAAATTGGAAATTGGAAGTTGAGCGTTTCTTGAAATTATCTATGGCAGAACTAGTTGGAAATCTTTTGGTGGCCCAGTCAGGTGGACCTACCTGCGCAATCAACGCCAGTATCGCTGGTGTGATTCAGGAAGCCGGTAAACACGAAATCATCCAGGAAATTTACGGGGGTTTGAACGGGATCCTTGGTATTCTTAATGAGGAGCTTATCGATATTAACGACGAAATGGCCAAGACCATCGAAGGCCTCAAACATACCCCTGCTGCCGCCCTCGGGACTTGTCGTTACAAAATTGATTTTAAGAAAAAGCCTGAAAAAGCTGCCAAAGACATGGACCGGCTTTTTGAAATCTTCCAGGCCCACAACATTCGCTATTTTTTCTACGCCGGGGGTAACGATTCCCAGGACACCGCGCACAAAATCCACGAGGAATGTATAAAACGTAACTTTGAAGTGCGCGTCATCGGCGTTCCCAAAACCATTGATAACGACCTTCCCCATACCGATCACTGCCCCGGTTATGGCTCTGTCATCAAGTATAACGCCGCTACTGTTATGGAAATCGCCACCGATGTGGGCTCCATGGCTACCGACGACGGTTCATGCTGCATCATTGAAGTCATGGGACGTTCTGCCGGCTGGATTGCCGGGGGCGCTGCCCTCGCCAAGCGTCATCCCGATGATGCTCCGCATATCATTCTCCTTCCAGAAATCCCCTTCAACGAAGAAGGCTTTCTCGCCAAAGTCAAAGAAACCGTCGAGCGACTTAAATTCTGCATCGTTGTTGTCGGCGAAGGACTTAAGAAACCGGACGGCTCGGAATATAGCGCCGACAGTTCCAGGCTCGACTCTTTTGGCCATCCCGTGCTTAGTGGCGCTGCAGATCGCCTGGCCGAATTAGTCCAGGGCAAATTAAACACCAAGACCCGCACCGTAAAATTGGGATATGCACAGCGTTGCGCTGGCCATTATGCCAGCGCTACCGATATTGCTGAAGCGGTCGCATGCGGCGAAGCGGCGGTCCGCGCTGCCATTAATGGCTCCAGCGGTTTCATGGTCAAAATAGTACGGACATCCTCTCATCCCTACCGGTGGACCACTGGCATCCATGACCTTAAGGAAATTGCCAACGTGGAAAACTTTATTCCCCGCGATTGGATTACTCCGGACGGATTCATGGTGACCGAAAAGTTTATCGAATACGCTCGTCCCTTAATTGAAGGTGAAGTCGTGGTGCCCACCGAAGGCGGACTTCCCAAATACGCCGTTCTTAAAAAGCAACGCCTGGATAAATTTCTGCCTCCCCGGGCATAAATTTCGACAACAATGTAAAAAGGCCCTGCCCACCCTGGCAGGGCCTTTTCTTTTCCACCGGCTAAAATTCAGCAGGCAGCTTCGTTCTTTAATAATATCGGGAATCCAATAGGATGCCCTTGCACCAATTCCCTTATGAAACGACCACTGCTCCACAGGTCTGCCATTTATTTCAACTGCCTGCTCCTTTTCCTGGGATTCGCACTGACGACTGGGCTGGCCTCAGCCGCAGCCACCAACGTTTTTGAAAAGGACATAGTGGCTTTTGAAAACCAGGACCGAACAAACCCACCACCCCGTGGAACAATTCTGTTCGTCGGGGATTCGCAATTCACCCGCTGGAAAACGATTCATGAAGATTTGGCTGGTTACAACTTGATCAATCGCGGATTTGGCGGTTCTCGAATGTCGGATTTGATTTTGTATACACAAAGGATCGTCACTCCTTACCACCCTCGACTCATCATCGTCAACGAGGGCGGGAATGATATCCACGAAGGACAAACGCCCGAAACCCTCTTGAATAATATGAAAACTTTCGTAGCCCAGGTGAGGGAAGAACTACCAGGCGTTCCCATTGCCTTCACCGGACTGGCCCCAAGCCCCGCCCGCATTTCCGAATCGGACGTCCGAAAACGATTCAACGAATTGCTCAAGAATTATGTCTCCTCAGAAAAAAATATTTTGTATATCGATCTTTTTGACAGCTACCTCGGCCTGGATGGAAAGCCGCGCGAGGAACTGTTTGTTGCAGATAAACTTCACCACAGCGCCGAAGGCTACAAAGTACGCGTAAAGGTCATGCGCCCCATTCTAGGAAAGCCTGACCGGACCGACTAACGTCCCGTCGATTTCGTAATTTCAGGGACTGGAGCCCCAGGGTCATCGTTTTGGGTGGAGTTGCTCCCCGTGATGCCGACTTATCTCCCTCTAAATAAGTTTCCACCACGCGCCCGTTTTCCGTTCGCAGGTCCATTTAGCCGTATGGACAACCCCTCGTGCCTTGATATATTTACCGATCGGTAGAAAAGCGCACGTTCACCAGATTGCCGGTGCTTGTCACCGATCATGTCGCAATCCATCAATGAATCGAGTAATCCGAACCTCCCTGACAAGGGATTTTCCTCAACTCAACAAATATTTCGAAAGAAATTCTGAAAGAATCGATTCACTCGTTACGTATATATAATAGAGATGATATTAATCGCGGATAACAACCATCACATACCCGGGAATTCCAAACAGGAGATAAGTCTCTTTAGGAGAGTCGCTCGTTTTTCCAGAGATAAGCAGCCCCTATGCAAACGTTGAGAACGTTATTCGTCGAAGATAGACTGGAAGACGTAGAGCTAATTCGCATTATCGTGGCCTGCGAAGGGATTGAACTTCTTTCGACCGTGGTCATGGACATTTCTGACTTCGAGGCGCAACTTCAGAACGAGTGGGATATCATCCTTTGCGATTTCACTCTCGTTGGCTCCAATGCATTCGACTATCTGAAAATGGCTCGCTCCAAAGCCATCGATATCCCATTCGTGGTCATTTCAGGAAGCATCGGTGAGGAATTAGCGGTCGAATGCATCAAAGCGGGCGCAACCGACTGTATCCTCAAACATAATCTGAAAAGACTGGTCCAGGTCATCCGAAGGGCGATCGAACAGCAGCACGCCATCAGGGAGAGAAAAGCAGTAGAGCAAAAACTGAAAGAAGCCGAGACCCGATTTTCCAGGGCATTTCTTTTAAGCCCCGTGGCAACCTCCATATCCCTGCTAACCGAAGGCACCTTTTTAGACGTAAACGAAGCATGGCTCGTCATGTTTGGTTACACGCGGGAAGAGGTCATAGGAAAGAAAAGCACCGATCTCGGCATTTGGGCTGATCCCACACAACGTCTCAGGGTGGTCAAAGACCTGTTTAAATTCGGCAAGATCAAAGACGTGGAAGGCCGCTTCCGACACAAGGATGGCGGCTTCGGCGTGGGCTTATGTTCTGCAGAGACGATGGAGCTGGGAGGTCAGGCGTGTGCCATTTCGCTTTTTCATGACATCACCGAGCGCAAGGCAAGGGAAGACGCTTTAAAATTGAGCGAGTCCAGGTTTCGGCAGGCGTTTAAGCACGCCGCCGCCGGCATCGCTCTCACTAATCTTGATGGGTCGTTTATTTCTATTAATTCCACTTATTGCAAAATACTTGGATACACCGAAGAGGAGATTCTCGATCCCTCATTCAGGCCCAGAACGCACCCCGCCGACATTGAGCCCCAGCGCATGCTCATGGAGGATCTGCTTCACCACTCGCATCGCGGTTTCGTCATCGAGAAAAGGTATTACAATAAAACGGGCGAAATCGTCTGGGTAAGGAACAGTGTCTCGCTGAACGTCGGAGAAAACGGGGAACCACTGCACATCATTCGCCTGCTGGAAGACATCACCGAACGAAAAAGGGGAGAACAAACCATTCGGGAACAAGCCGCGCTGCTCGATAAGACCCAGGACGCAATCCTTGTCACCCAGCTGGATCACCGCTTGTATTTCGTGAACAAAGGGGCCGAGCGTCTGTATGGGTGGGATAAATCGGAAATGCTCGGAAAAAAACTTTCCGGGCTCGTTTTCAAAGATCCAAAGGTCTATGAGGAGGCTCTGGCTATTACAAAAAAACAGGGCGAATGGATTGGAACTCTGGACCAGGTTAATCGAAGTGGAAAAGAGATATCGGTCGAAAGCAGGTGGACGCTCGTGCGCGATGAATCGGGTCAACCCGCTTCCATCCTTTCCATCAACACCGATGTCACCGAAAAGAAGCGGGTCGAGGCACAGTATTTCAGGGCGCAACGCCTCGAAAGCCTTGGAACTTTGGCAAGCGGTATCGCTCACGATCTCAATAATGTCCTCTCGCCTATTCTTATGTCCATCGGTTTGCTAAAGGAGGATGCGGCATATGCAACTAACTTGCGGATATTGGAAACCATTGAGTTGAGCGCGCTTCGAGGCGCCGACATGGTCAAGCAGGTTTTGTCTTTCGCAAGGGGTGTGGAAGGAAAACGTCTTTTGATAGAACCGGGTGACCTCATCAGGGACGTATTACGCATCTTGCGCGACACCTTTCCAAAAAGCATCGCTCTGAGAACCAAAATATCGGGTCGCGCCTGGAGTTGCCGCGGAGATACCACCCAACTGCATCAGGTGTTGTTGAATTTATGCGTGAATGCGCGCGATGCCATGCCTGGAGGTGGAACCCTCACTATGTCCGCTGAAAACCTGACCATTGACGATCAATATGCCTCCATACCCTCCCACGCCAAACCGGGAAATTATCTGTTGTTAACCGTTTCAGATACCGGGGTGGGTATTCCACCTGCCCTGAAAGAGCGCATCTTTGAACCTTTTTTCACCACCAAAGAACAAGGAAAAGGGACCGGCCTCGGGTTGGCAACCGTACAGACCATTGTCATGAGTCATGGAGGTTTTGTAACCGTTTATAGCGAACCGGGTCAGGGAACTGTTTTTCGGATTCACCTGCCTGCTCAATCCAATCCAGGTAGCGATACGAAACAGAATTTGGAAGCCGAATTTTTCCGGGGCGCTGGTGAAACTATTCTGGTGGTCGATGACGAAGCCTCGATTTTGAATATCACCCAACGAACCCTCGAGGCATTCGGCTATCAGGTCCTGGTCGCAAATGATGGAACAGAAGCTTTGGCTATCTTTGCCGAGCAGGGAAATAAAATCGCGGTGGTCTTGACCGACATGATGATGCCTTTTCTGGATGGGCCGTCCACTATCCAGATCCTCAGAAAGATGAAGCCCAAACTCAATATTATTGCCACCAGCGGCTTGAGCCAGCAGTTCAATTTTGGTCAGGAAACCGAAGAAGGAGTGACACGGTTCCTTTCAAAACCGTATACCTCTCAAATCCTCCTCAAAACCCTTCACGAGATTTTGCACCCGTCCCCCACCTAAGCCAGATCCATCTTTAGGCACCCAAACCAATTCACTTTTTTCTTGGCAGCGCTCGGGACGCGGGTATTAATCCTATAATACCAAACCCTACTGCCTATGAGAAAAAGCCTTAGAAACCACTTCGTTTTCCCGAAAAGATTGGTGCGCCGTCTGATCTGCGTTTCTTTTTCCCTTGCTGCTTTGGGGTCCGCCAGAGCTTTGGAATCCACAAACACTTCCAGCGAACCGCCTCTGCCCCTTGGCGTGGGCGAGAACAACACCATCTCTATTCCCAAATCGGCCATGGGTAAGGAATATTTGTTATCCGGCTCCGTCATCCCGCAGGTGCAGGCGGCCACCAGCACCGGCCTGGCTGGAAAGATCGTGCGATTTGAACTCTATCATGACGGGGTCGATCTCTATGAATCAAGCGTGGGAGCCGTCGTTACCCAGGATCTACCTTCAAGAAGACTGCTCACCACCTTTCCAATCGTTTCCCAAAGCGGCGACAAAGTAGTCATCGATTTTAACAAAGGAATGAACCGCGTTTTTACGGAATCGTGGATTGGTGGCGGTCCTTTCAACGCAGCCAACCTGTCGCGCACCCTTGAACTGCCACAAAGCCGGGTATTCGAAGTCAAAACTGATGGCGACCAATTGATCATTCGCCAGAACGCGAGCGTCCGCGATCGGCAATTGGACCAGAATCGCGAAGAACGCTACGAAATTCGTTATTTCCTGACCCCCTATCGGAAACTGGATGGCGGGGGCAAAGAACAAAAAGGGTCCGAACTTCGTTACGCGCGGTTCTTTGAAACCGGAGGCTTGTTGGAAACGACCACCGGACGCGTTATCACCAAGATGTCCAGGTTCAGCCTCAAAGACCCCATTACTTTTTATTATAGCGCAAACACCCCAAAGGAGTATGTCCAGGCGGTGAAGGACGGAATTCTCTATTGGAATCGTTGCTTCGGCAAAGATCTCATCAAAGCTGAAAAAGGTCCGGATGGCGTGACCGCCCCTGATGCCGGGCACAACCTCGTTCAGTGGGTTCCCTGGGATAGCGCCGGCTCTGCCTACGCTGATCTTCTCATTGATCCTCGCACCGGCGCCGCTCAGCGCGGCCAGGCCTACATGACCAGCGTCTTTGGAATTGGTGGTAAAAGCCGCGCCCGCGGCTTGCTTCGCCAGATGCGGATGATCGCAGAAGCCAAAGACGAAAAAGCTGACGGTACTGCCGGCAATGTTGTCGCGCAGATGTTTCCTTCCTCTTCCCTTTGCCAGAATGACGCGCAGGCTTTTGCCGCCCAGATGGCCAACGGGCTGGAAACCCTGCTTTCCGATGAGAACGCACAGGATGCGGCTGTTTTGCGAGCATCCCAGGATTATGTAAGGCAAGTTGTGGCTCACGAAGTCGGGCACGTCCTTGGATTGAGGCATAATTTCGCCGGAAGCCTCGCCGCCAACGTCACTCACAAGGAAATGGACGACTGGTTCCGCGCATACCTCGCCAAAGATGAAGCCACCCTGGGCGCTGACAAAATTCCCACCTCTTCAGTGATGGAATACACCGTGCTTAAAGCTTCTGTTTTTGTCGGATATAAAATCCGCACCACCAAGGAGCCCCTGCCCCACGATAAAGCTGCCATCCAATGGGGCTACTTCGATGGCACTGAACCGCACGATAAAAAAATGTTGTTCGGTACTGACCAGGACGTGGCGAAATATGGCGATCTTCAGCGATTTGATTTTGGGTCTGAGCCTGTCGTTAGCGCCTATGCGGACCTGGCGGATGAAATCAAAAATTTGCCCAGCAGCATTATCGAGACTTACATCCAGGCGAAAGCTCCCCGTGACCCTCGAGACAAAAAGCCATTGGAAGAAGTCAGCTTGAATGTGACTCCGTACGCTAACACTCTAGCCAGCCATTATGGTCAAATGTTGAGTTGGTACAAGGCTTCAACCCGTTCGCTAAAAATCGAGAACGACTTCGAATTTGTGGGCGAACTTAACCATCGTGAAATCGTCAAAGCCCATTGGAAAAGCCTGAACGATCAATTGGAAAAAATCGGCGGAGTGGATCGCGCCGCTTTCGCTTTCATGCCAGTGGATTTAAAATTGGAGCTGAAGGGCGAACCGAAGGATGTAAATGCCGCAGAAAAAATTGACCCGCGCAAATTGAGCGAACGACTTGCCAAATTGCTGGATTCTCCTGCCTACAAATCTTTCGTCGGCCTGGACGACAAAACCAACAGTTTCACCAAGGCGGAAAAGGACATCATTATCGCCCAGGGGAAAAAGTTCTTTGAAGAATTTGAAAAGGAATCCCTGAAAAAGACCTGCCAGGCATTGGAAAAAGCAGGACGCGACCTTGGGTCCGAGGCGAATGAAGCAGTCGGCGATGAAGATGCCACGGCTAAATTGGAAAGACGAATTATTGATTTGGCCAAACTGGTAATCATGACCAAAGACGAAGGCAAACATCACAAAGGTAAAGTCGACAAGGGCCTCGTTGAAGTCGTCGATTACAAATATGATCAGGAGACGAGATTGAGCGCGGCACGATGTTTAGCCGATGGCATAGGCAGTTTCAAAGGCTGGTCAGTTGATGCCAAAGGCGACCTGAACAAGCAGCTGAAAGATGAAGTGGAGTCGGCGCTGAACATCCAAAACTTCAAGGATTTTCAGGAAGGCAGCCTATCCCGCACCTTGCGCGAATGGTACCTTAACCAGCAGGCCATTTTGGCTCTGCTGCCTCCCAAAAAACCTGGAGCCAAGTAAATATTCTCAGGCAATAACAGGATCAATCGCTTTCCCGGCTATCCCGGTAAGGCGAATATCCAGACCCTGGAACTTAATGGATAGGCGGGTATGCTCTACGCCAAGAAGTTTCAGCATGGTGGCGTGCAAATCATGAACATCCACCACGTTCTCCACCGCTGAATAACCAAGTTCGTCCGTCGCTCCAAACACGGTTCCACCCTTCACGCCGCCTCCCGCCAGCCAAACACTGAAACCGGCATTATGATGATCGCGTCCATCTCCCCCCTGGCTCATGGGAGTGCGCCCAAACTCTCCTGCCCAGACGATGAGTGTGTCATCCAGCATGCCCCGCTGTTTCAAGTCCGTAATCAGCGCCATGCATGCACGATCCACCTCCGCCGCTTTTAGTGCGATTCCGTCTTTCACCCCGCCATGATGATCCCAATCCTTATGATACAATTGAATGAACCGCACGCCACGCTCCGCTAGTCTGCGGGCCAGGAGGCAATTGGACGCAAAAGACCCATCACCCGGCTGGCAACCGTAAAGATCCAATGTTTTTTGTGATTCCTTTTTGGTTTCCATCAACTCTGGCACACTGGCCTGCATCTTAAATGCCATCTCATATTGGGCAATCCGTGTAGCGATTTCGGGATCGTCCGCCACCGCATCGTATCGGGTATTGATCTTGTTCACGGCGTCAATCACATCGCGTTGCTGGCTTCGGGTGACTCCTGGGGGATTGCCAAGGTACAAGACAGGGTCGCCCTTGCCCCGCAAGTGAACGCCCTGAAAGCGGCTGGGGAGCAGGCCCGCAGCCCATTGGCGAGCCGCAATCGGTTGATTCTGTCCACCCTTGCCAAGGGAAGTGAGGACCACGAAACCTGGCAGATCCTCCGCCTCGCAGCCGAGACCGTAAACTGCCCATGAACCCATGCTGGGCCTGCCTGCAATCTGGGAACCGGTGTTCATGAACATATGAGCCGGATCATGGTTGATCGCTTCCGTGGTCATCGAACGAATGAGACAGATGTCGTCCATCACCGAGCCAATTTGCGGAAAGAGCTCACAGATTTCCGCCTGGCTTTTGCCGAACTTCTTAAATTTATGCTGAGGTCCAAAACAGAGAAGCTTGGCCCCCTGCAATTGCGCGATCTGTTTTCCTGCCGTGAAGGACTCGGGCATCGGTTGCCCATGCATTGCGGCCAGCTTGGGTTTGTAATCAAATGTCTCCAGATGCGAAGGTCCTCCTGCCATCGTCAACCAGATCACCCGTTTTGCCTTGATGGGAAAATGAGGAGGATGAACTACTCCGGGCCACTTGTCGTTCGCTGCCCGGGGCGCCGCGGCGACTGCATTTGAAAGAAGACTCGGCCCAAGCAGGGACGCCAGGGCAATTTTACCGACGCCATGAGCAGCCCGACCCAAAAAAACTCTTCGACTGGTTTTCTCGTCCGCAAAATAGATATGTGGAGAACTCATAATTCAAATATCAACCGCTATCAATTTCGCGTTACCGTTTCGTGAAGGTTTAGAATCACGCGGCAGACACTCGTCCATGCCGCCAGTTCAACAGGATCAATTCCATCCGGGTTCGGGGCCAGACCAACGTGTATGACCAATTTAGCCGCTTCTGGATCGCTGTAATATTCGGCTAGCTGACGGCCCACCAGATCACGGCTTATCTTTATTTCGTCGGTTCTTGGAAGGCGTCCAAGTGCCTGTTTCCACGCCCAATTGATCCGTGTACTCATCTCTTTGCCCCCGAACTGGATGACCCGAGCGGCCAGCGCCCTGGAGGCTTCCACGTAGCTTGGATCGTTCAGCAAAGCGAGCGCTTGTTGTGGGATATTTGATCGATTTCTTTCAGCAACGCATTCCTCCCTGGTCGGTGCATCAAACGCGACCATGCTCGGATGCAGGTAGGATCGCTGCCACCAGGTATAAATTCCACGTCGATACTGGTCGTCGCCCGTACTTTTTTCCCAGGTCCTGACAGGAAAGTTCAGGTTTTCCCAGTACCCATCCGGTTGGTAAGGCTTGACGCTGGGGCCTCCTATTTTCTCGACCAGCAACCCGGAAATCGCCAGGGCATTGTCGCGCACCAGTTCGGCCTCCAACCGCCACCTGCCCTGCGCCGAGAACTCCCGGTTTTGAGGATCCACCGCCAACGCTTTTCCCGACATGACTGAGCTCTGTCGATAGGTCCTGCTGGTGACCAGAAGCTTGACCATATGTTTTAAATCCCATTCGCTCTCCATGAACTCACAGGAGAGCCAATCGAGAAGAGCCTGGTTCTTTGGCGATTCTCCCTGCGCGCCAAAATCATCCAGCGACTTGGCCAACCCTGCTCCGAAAAACTCTTTCCAAAGTCGGTTCATCGTCACCCGAGCAGTCAGTGGATTTTCTTTGGCAATCAACCAATCCGCTAGGTCGAGCCGCGTGAGTTGCGGTTTTTCATACTTTTGCCACGAGGCCTTAAGGTAACCGGGAAATGCCGGCTTCACTTTTTCGCCAGTCTCCACCAGGAAATTCCCACGGGGAAGAATTCGAACAGTCCTTGGATTGGGCTCGGAAACCGAGACAAGACAACGCGGCACGGTCGCTTCAAAATCAGTTTTCGATTTTTTGGCTCCTGCGATTTCCTGCCGCAGGCTCATCAGTTCCGTCGCCTGCTTTTTGTATTCATCCCAAAGTTTATCCTTCTGCGCCTGGTTCCGCTTCTCAGGCGCCAGGGCTGCAATATCGGCGATTTCTTTAGTTGGTGAAACCGGGATTTTATTGGTCAAAGCCTCGGGATTCGACGTTGCACCCAGCCGAAAGTGCCCAAGGGTGTGGCTGCCGTGTCCATGGTTTTGCACCAATTCTATCTTTAACGTGTCACCCGTTTTGAACTCCAGTGGAGTTTCAATTTCCAATTGAAGCTGCTGCCTCCGCGCCACTTCCGGCAGGATCGCCCAGCCTGTCGAATCTTCCCTGGCATTTGCATCCAGCACAGAGGCTGCGCTCCACAATTTATAAGGATTGCTTTCTGCGGCGACTGATTGTTCGAAGCTCGCGCGAGCAGAATGAAAACTCACGGGTTCCGTGGTTCCATCCCCATGCTGCACGACCGCACGAATCCGAGTTAAAACAAAGTTTCCGTTGTTGGCCCGACCCGGCCCCTTGGCCGGCAAAGAGTCGTCCGGCAATGCTTCGATCCGCAACCCTCTCACCACTCCAGAAAGGTTTGTCAGGGTGATCGCGTAGGTGTCTTTTTCAGGCTTCTTCTTTCCAGATGCAAGAATGGATTGATCGGATTTAATGTCCAGTTTGACCCCTTCAGCAGATTCCGCGCTAGAAGGCGTTAAGGCAGCCCAAAGTCGATCTCTTTCAACTGCGGAAGTTTGTTCCCGCTCCCAGGTGGCAAAGGAGTCCTTTAATTCTGGATGTGGCCCGTTGTATTGCGCTTCGAGGCCCGTCAGTTTCGATTCCCATTTTACCAACTCATCCGCCTGCGCCTGGTCCTTCGGAACGAACATCCCGGGTTCGCGCGCTCCAATAATCGGCTCCTTGATGTCAGCAAAAAATGCGCCCATGGAATAGAAATCATGGGAAGTGATCGGATCAAATTTGTGGTCGTGACACTGGGCGCAACCAATCGTCTGACCCAGCCAGACTGCGCCAATGGCTCGCACCCGGTCAGTCAACATCCGGGCCTCGTAATCCTTTGCCTGCGCGCCCCCTTCTTCGGTCGAAAGAAGCAATCGGTTAAAGGCAGAGGCCACTTTTTGATCCAGGGTCGAATTTGGCAGAAGATCACCAGCCAGTTGTTCACGAGTGAAAACATCAAACGGTTTGTTTTCATTAAAGGATCGGATCACATAATCGCGGTAAGGCCAAATGTTCCGACCCGTGTCGGAGTGATATCCGATGGTATCGGCAAATCGAACCACATCCAACCACGCGATGGCGCGTCTCTCACCGTAATGGGGCGAGGCCAACAGCTTTTCAATCAACTCGGGGTACGCGTTTAATGACTTGTTCTGAACAAAACCATCCACCTCTTCCGGTTTGGGCGGCACACCAATTAGATCAAGATACAATCTGCGAACAAGCGTCCTGCGATCCGCTTCGGCCGCGGGCACAAGCCCTATCGATTTCAATCTTTGCTGCACCAAATAGTCGATTGGATTTGATTTCGCGGGAATAGCCGGACGCACAGGGAGTTGGTAAGCCCAGTGACCTTCGTAGGTTGACCCTTCCGCAATCCATCGTTTCAAAAGCTCTTTCTGTGCAGGACTCAATTTTTTATTCGAGTCGGGAGGAGGCATCAGTTCCTCCGGATCCGCAGAAAAAATACGACGCACGACTTCGCTTTTGTCAGGCTTCCCCGGAACGAAAGCTTCCTTTTTCAGCGCCTCTTCGCGCACATCCAGACGCATCTTGGCTTTGCGATGACTCGCATCAGGACCATGGCAGTAAAAACAATTGTCAGAAAGAATTTGCCTGACGTCACGGTTATAACTGATGGATGGCTTTGCCGCAGCTCCGAGGACGGAACAAAATGAGATATTCAGCAAAACACTCAATAAGCAAAGACGTAATACAAGTGGGACAGGCATATGGGCTCAGGTAACTACAATGGTCTAAAGTATCATCCCGTCAAAGTGCAATAGACATTTTGATGGAATCGTGACGAACCTTATTCAGAGAACCTTGCTGAACTTCTTCAAATACTCCTTTTACAATTTCTCGTTTGCCCGCAATTGCAGTAAAGCCGCCAGCGCAGCCGCGCTCTCAGCTTCTTTTTTGCTTTTGCCCTGCCCCGATGCAAGCAGTTTGCCTTCATGACTAACCGAGCACTCGAAGACCCGATCATGATCCGGCCCGGAAAAGGATTCCATCCGGTATTCCGGCGCAATATGAGAATTGCTTTGAAGATATTCCTGCAGTTCCCCCTTGGGATTTGTCTGCGAAGGAAGAACGTTAAAACCGTCCAGAGTTTTTTCGAAGGATTCCACCACAAACTTTTGTGCCGCAACAAAACCCGAGTCTAAATAAACCGCTCCGATAATCGCTTCAAACGCATCCGCCAGGGCAGACGCTTTATCTCTGCCGCCACAGCTTTCTTCGGCCTTACTCAAAATAAGAAACTGGCCCAGCTGAAGATCTTTCCCGAGTCCCGAAAGTGATTTTTTATTAGCGAGTTGGGCGCGGGCTTTGGTCATCAATCCCTCGCCGCTCTCTGGAAATCGTGCGAAAAGCTCCGCCGCAAGCACCGCCCCCAGAATCGCGTCCCCCAGGTATTCCAACCGCTGGTTGTCATCGCTTTCTTTGCCCGGTTCGTGCGCCAGAGAAGAATGAGTCAGCGCCAACACCAGCAACGCAGGCTGCTTGAAGTGGTAATTTAGTTTTTCTTCAAGATCGGAAAGCTCCACAATACATCACGTTAAACAGGGTTCGGCTCCAAAACATGTTCTGTCTCGCCGGGAGCTTCGATTTCTCCCGCCTCCACTCGAGCCTCCGTTGCCTCGCATCCACATTCTGAAATCAGGGGAAAAGCCTCGGAGGATTCCCCTTCAGTGACGATCGGTTCCTGATAATTGGAAGCCGCAGGAATCTCTGGTTGAGGTATTCCATTCTCCAGCAGATCGGCAACATCCGTCTGAACCTGTTCCAATTGATCCAACTGCAAGTCCGGATCCGTGATGGTGAAGAAATCCCCCGACTTGGGATGTTCGTAAATAAAGATGCGCCTTCCATCCCGCTTTAATTGCTCCTTCACCTTGAGGATGCGCTTGCGTTCCAGCATCACCGCCAGGATATAGCACGTTGCGCTGTAACGGGGATCGTTCACTTCCATCAGCTTGCGCAATAGCGTTTCGGCAGATTCTTTTTGGATGGCCTCGGGTGGCGGCGGCGGGGCTATTTCATAGACGCTGTGCCAGTAGGAAATAAATCCTTTTTCGTGCCCGGATTCGTTTTTGTATTTGCTGTCCCAGCAGGTCGGGCAAATATCCATTCGACGAAGTCCTGCGCGCTCATCCAACAACAAAGTGTGAAAAGTCTCCTTGTCGGAAAAATGTTTCTCACAGGACTGACAGGCGTGGGCTCGGGATTGAATGTTCCAATCGTTCATGAATGCTATTCTAAAACATGCCTGAGGCATCGAGGGACATCAATCCCATTTGATCAAATTGATCTGCAAAAATTGAATTCCCGAAACACCCTTCAGGGAGAATCGGTGCTCGGGAGCTTGAAGATTGGAAAGAAACAGACTATGACTGGCAAATCATGAGTAATGACTGGAGCCCTCGCTTAATGAATATCGTAAAAAATGCAGTTCTGATCGGGATGGCGCTTGCCTCCACCAGCCTGTTCGCCGCCGACGCGTTGCCCAGGATCAAAATGAAGCCCATTTACCCGAACATCAAGTTCGTGCGGCCCCTTTGGTTTTGTGAGGCTAACGACGGTTCAGGCCGATTTTTTTACATCGAACAGGACGGACAGGTTTTTATATTACCCAGGGACAAGGCCAGTTCGGAACGCAAATTGTTCCTGGACTTGTCGGACAGAAAACCCCATCGCGAAAATGAGGAGGGTTTGCTGGGGTTTGCCCTCCATCCCGACTTCAAAACCAACGGCAAATTCTACGTCTATTACAGCGCCTTCGATCCGCGTCGAACAGTGATCAGCGAGTTTCAAGTCTCCAAACAGGATCCTGACAAGGCAGACCCTGCCACCGAGCGGGTGGTCTTGACCGTGGCGCAGCCTTACGGCAATCACAAGGGCGGCACTATTATTTTTGGTCCTGATAAATATCTTTACTGTGGCTACGGAGATGGCGGAGCCGGAAATGATCCTCATGGCAACGGCCAGAAAATGAGCATTCTTTTGGCGAAGGTGATTCGCATCGACGTGAACTCCAAGGATCCAGGCCTCGAATATTCGATTCCAAAAGACAACCCCTTTGTCGGCAAAGAAAACGCACGGGGAGAAATTTGGGCTCTGGGTGTTCGAAATCCATGGAGAATGAGTTTCGATACCAAAACCGGACTCCTTTACGCCGGCGAGGTGGGTCAGGATTTGTGGGAGGAAGTGGACATCATCGAAAAGGGCGGCAACTACGGCTGGAATATTCGTGAAGCATTTCATCCCTTTCAGAATCATACTTCCAGCGCAAAGTTTGTGGAGCCCCTCATTGAATATCCTCACAAAGAACAACAATCCACCAACCACCTGCCCGGTTTAAGCATCACCGGTGGCTACGTCTATCACGGCAAGAAAGTTCCTGCTCTCGAGGGCGTTTATCTTTATGCCGACTGGGCTACTGGCAATTTGTTCGGTCTTCGTTACGAAAACAACAAAGTGACGACGGATGGCGTTTTGGAACTCGGACCCAAAATCCCAAACCCAGTCCGGAATATTGCCGCTTTTGGCCAGGACAATGCCGGTGAAGTTTATGTATTGGCATTTGACGGGCACATCTACGAACTGGCGGAGGACAAATAACCATTGTGTCTGACCATGCCTCTCGAACCGAAACGTTCCAAATCGAACGCTCGCTGCCTGATGGAAGGCTGGATAATTTCTTAAAAGATCGTTATCCCGCCGTCACTCGGGGTACGATTCAGCGTCTGATTGAGGAAGGCCACATCACCATCAACGAAAAGATGGTGAAGCAGAACCACAAACCAAAGGCTGGAGATACGGTCAGCGTTTACTGGCCGGAACCAAAGCCAGCCGAGGCA
Organism: Verrucomicrobiales bacterium; assembly: GCA_028293375.1. Taxonomy (GTDB): domain Bacteria; phylum Verrucomicrobiota; class Verrucomicrobiia; order Limisphaerales; family JAQGOY01; genus JAQGOY01. Next base: position 37,786 of record JAQGOY010000244.1, read on the forward strand.
AAACCCGAGGCTATCGCCCTCGATGTGCTATTTGAGGACAGCGACATTATCGTCCTCAACAAACCTGCCGGCCTCGTGGTGCATCCCGCAGCAGGACACGAAGATCACACCCTGGTTAACGCTCTACTGCACCATTGTAAGGGTCAATTAAGTGGAATCGGCGGCGTGGCGCGGCCGGGCATTGTTCATCGTCTCGACAAGGACACCAGCGGTTGCATCATTGCCGCCAAAACCGACCAGGCCCATCAAGGACTCGCAAGTCAATTTGCGGAAAGAGAACTCTCCAAAATCTACCTGGCCTTGCTCATCGGCGTCATGACAGAACCCAAGGGCGTTATTCGCGCTTCCATTACGAGGCATCCCACCCACCGTAAACAAATGACTGTGCAAAATTCCGGGCGGGAGGCGCACACCAGCTTTGTAGTCCTGGAGAGGATGACCACCGTCACCCTGGTGGAAGCCACTCTCCACACTGGCAGGACACATCAAATTCGCGTCCACTTTAAACACGTCGGTTATCCGCTCGCTGGGGATATCGTCTACGGATCGAAACCAAATATCCGATTGCAGGAACAGACCGGTATTGTCATACCGCGACAAATGCTCCACGCAAAAACTCTGGAAATAACTCACCCGCTCACCGGCAGGAAAATGAAATTCGAAGCCCCTCTGCCTCAGGATTTTGAGGATATCTTAACCAGCTTTCGCAAGTGGAAAGGCAAAACTGGACTGAAGAAGTGACCGCAGTCGAATTAATTGTTTTCACTTTGTGCATCCTTCTGATGCTGGCCCTTTCTTTTTGCGCATTGATCCCATCAATTCCTGCAATTCCCATTGTAACCGCAATTCCCTTCCTCCATCGCTTGATCTTCAAAAGCCATGGAGCTCCCGGATGGATCCTTGCCTTGATTGGAGTTTTTTGCGCAGTCGCTCTTCTCCTCGATACCCTCGCGGGTTCGTACGGGGCAAAAAAAATGGGGGCAGGAAAACTGGGAATCATTGGAGCCATTGTTGGTGGCATCGCTGGTTTATTTTTCGGGCTGCCTGGAATCATCGCCGGACCTTTTGTCGGCGCGTTGTTGTTTGAAATGTTGGGCGGTCGGAAAATGAAGGAATCAGCAAAAGCAGGCTTGGGAGCCACTCTTGGGATTTTTGCCGGGGCTCTTGGAAAATTCGCCATCAGCCTCTTAATCACGATTCTGTTTTGTGTCGGTGTTTTAAAAAACAGTTTTTAGGGAAACCCTCCGCCGTGTGGGCTTTAATGATTGTATTCGATCAAACAAAGCTGCTAGGAATGAATCATGTCACCCCTCCAATCGAGAAGGAATTTCCTCCTCTCCAGCGCACTGGCCACCACCGCAGTTGCCTTCGGTTCCATGGTTGAGTCTCAGGCTATGGAGAAATTGGCAAGAAAGGGCGAACCGCGTCTTTTCCTCAGTCTCGCCGCCTACTCCTTTCGGGATTATTTCAAGGACTCCACCAGCAAGCCCAATCCCGCCATTCCCGAAAGCAAAAAAATTGATTTATTTGATTTCATTGATTATTGCGGAGCCAATGGATGCATCGGCGCTGAGCTCACCAGCTATTATTTTCCAAAGGAAATCAGCAACGACTTCCTCTTGAAACTTCGAAGGCACGCCTTTTTGCGCGGAGTGCCCATTAGCGGCAGCGCCGTGGGCAACACCTTCACACTCCCAAAGGGTGAAAAACGAGACAAGGAGATCCAGCACGTGAAAGACTGGGTGGATCGTTGCGCCCTCCTCGGCACTTCGCACATCCGCGTTTTTGCTGGCAGCTTGCAGCCTGGCATGGACGAGGAGGCGGCAAGAAAATTAGCCATCGAAGCCCTGGAGGAGTGTTGCGACTACGCCGGGAAACATGGGATATTTCTCGGGCTTGAAAACCACGGCGGAATTGTCGCCGAGCCTGACCAGGTCCTCGAAATTATTCGCGCCGTCCAAAGTAAATGGATCGGAATCAATCTCGATTCAGGGAATTTCCATACCGATCCTTATGGCGACTTTGAAAAGTGCGCTCCTTATGCCGTCAACGTCCAGATCAAAGAGGAAATAACGGTGAAACCTAGCAAAACTCCAGAGAAGGCCGACTTGGTCCGGGTGCTGGACATCCTCAGAAAAACCAATTATCAGGGTTTTGTCGCACTCGAATACGAATCTAAAGAAGACCCCTGGACTGCGGTCCCCCGCCTGCTAAAACAACTCTAGCCTAAGTCAGTTCCGTTGCTGCCGCCCATTTGGAAAAATAGGTGCTCTGGTTCTGGGTCAATTCCGCCCACGTGCCCTGTTCCACCATTTCACCAGACTTCAGCACAAGTATCGTATCCGCATCCCGAACTGTCGAAAGGCGATGCGCAATAATCAGCACGGTAAGAGATCCGTGCAGTTTTTGCAGCGCGCTTTGGATCAATTTTTCGTTTTCGATATCCAGGGAACTCGTTGCTTCGTCCAGCAATAGAAACGTCGGTTTCCTCACCAAAGCACGCGCTAGGGTCAATCGTTGTCTTTCCCCGCCAGACAATCTTATACCCCTTTCTCCGACAATGGTGTCCAACCCGCTTGGAAGGGCATTGACCATTTCGAAGGCAGCAGAATTCCGTAATGCCTCCCACATCTGCTCCTCCGTCACAGCATCGCCGCTCCACGACAGGTTCGCACGGATAGTATCGTGGAAAAGAAATGGATCCTGGGAGACATACGCTACCGATTGCCGCCATTGCTGCAGGCGCTCCCCTTTTAGGCTTTGGCCATTGACTTTTACAAGTCCCTCCCCTGGCGTCAAAAGTCCGAGAAGCAAATCCGCGAGCGTGCTTTTACCGCTGCCTGATGGGCCGCAAAGCGCCACGGTTTTTCCCGGCCGAATCTCGAAGGAGACCTCTCGAATTACTTTTTGTCCCTCATTGGAATATTGAAAGGAAACGCGATCAACCTGGATTGGTTCCCGGAGTTCCAAACGCCCAACTGGCAATGAGCTTTTGATTAATGGCTCTTCCGCACCTGCAAATTCCGCCGTCAATGACTCAACATTGGCGAAAGACGGCAACATTTGTGAGATACGGTGATATGAACTCTGGAGATTGGAAATCCGCGGCAGCAATCTGGTAAAAATAAACAGAAAAAGCAGGAGCTCCGCAGTGCTCAAATGGGAATAACTAATGGATGCGAAAAGAAAAAAGCAAAGGCAGAGGACGGCCCCCGCTTCATAAACAGCCCGCGAAAAACCAAAGATTCGGCCTATTTTTACCGACTGTTCCGAAATAGCCTCAATCACCCCCTTGAAATGTAGAAAATGGCTCTCCTCGCGCCCATGGCTGCGAGCTAGTTTCAAACTTTGCAGATGCTCCGAAATTGCCGACTGCATTTCGCCGCGTTTACCCTGCGCCGCGAACCCCAGCGCATGACTTTTCCGTGTCAGCGGACGAATTACCAGAAGCAGGAGTCCTCCTGCTCCAAGCGCAATTGCTGTCAGCTTGGGCGAAAGTGCAAAAGTAATGGCTATTTGGATCATCACCACCAGCCCAGACCCCATAAGAACAGTCAATTGTTGAGCGCCCACTCCGATCCGCTGGATTTCATCCGTCAAGGCCTGGGTAACCGCTGCCCCGCGCTGTCGGCTGAAGAAAAGCCAGTTGGATCGAAGAACCGCCCCGTAAAGTCGTTCCCGAAGGAAAACAATGTAGCCATTCTCCACCCGCAGATTTCCCGATTCCAGAATTTGCCGGAGGATGATCTGGCCAATCATTACCCCTGCAAAGAGCATTAGAACAGTGCCAAGTCTTGGTTGCAAATGAAGCAGGGCAAAGCCCTCTGTGACTGCGCGGGATATTTTAGAATCTCCATTCTGCCCAGCAATGCCAAGCAAATGGAGCATTGGAAGAAGAATAAGAATCCCGGTTCCTTCCAATAACGCTGTAACAACAAACAGTAGAATCAGGATTGGGACACGATGGCTCGCAAATCCAAAAAAGGACCTGATTAGTCTCAGGATTAGTTGTCCCGGCCTAAAAACTTCCACCTGCGTTAATTCAGCATCTGTTTCAGCCATTCCTATCGTCCCTATCATGGAGAGCTAACAATATTGTTCGAGGATAAAAATAAGGACGGCATCTTCTTGATACAATGAATAATACGCGGAGCTAGCTTTCTCAAATCAATCCATTCCCAGACCCCGGCTTCGAAAATAGTTTGTAAGATTTCACCAGTTAGCGGCATTTACCTATGAATGCAGGACATGGATGACAATCAACTGTTGCGCGAGTATAAAGCCAACAACTCCGAAGAGGCTTTTGCCACCCTTGTGGCGCGCCACGTCAATAAAGTCTATTCCGCAGCCTTGCGGCATACCGGCAATTCGCACCAGGCTGAGGAAATCACACAATCGGTCTTCATCACTCTGGCCAGACAATCAGGCCAGTTATCCAAGGCCGTCATCCTGGAAGGTTGGTTGTATCAAACGGCGCGATTGACTGCTCTAACCCGCATCCGCGGAGAAATTCGTCGCGCCAAACGAGAACAGGAGGCCCATATGCAAGCCATCGTCAATGAGAATGAATCCGAAGTATGGAAAGAAATCCAGCCCATGCTTGACTCCGCCATAGCGGAGTTAAACGAGGCCGACCGTCACGCGGTAGTCTTGCGATTTTTTTATGAAAAGAACATGAAGGAAGTCGGACTCGCCCTGGGCAGCACGGAAGGCGCCGCCACCGTTCGTTTACATCGCGCGTTGGACAAAATGCGCACTTTCTTCATCAAACATGGTGTAAGTTCCTCCACCGCCATCATCGCCGCAGCAATTTCCGCAAACTCAGTCCAGGCGGCGCCTGCCCAACTCGCAAAGGCAATCACTGGCGTGGCGATGATAAAAGGCGCAGCTACTGGCGGAGTGACCCTGACTGTTCTGAAAAGCGGCGCTTTGAAAACCATGACGGGATTAAAATTGACGACCCTGGCCTTGATCCTCGCCAATGTCTTTACGTCACAGAAAATAGTCGCGACACATTTCAATTTTGCCGGAAAAGCTGATGCCTGGACTACTCAGTCCAACGCCGCCCTGATTTGGCTCGTGCTAGGTTGTGGGTTTCCCATTTTTTTTGTTGTCATCGGTCATCTCGCCCGCTATCTGACCAAAAATAGTAACGCACTGAATCTACCCCATCGGGAATATTGGCTGGCGCCGGAACAAGTCGGTGAAACTTCCGAATATTTTTATCGTCATTTTCACAAGCTGGCCTTCATGGGTGCACTATTTATGCTTAGCCAAATGTTAATACAGATTGACGCAAACCACCAAAATCCTCCTCATCTCTCTGCTTCGCTGATTTTGGTATCGGGCGGTTGTTATATCGCGGCCGTGGTCGTTTGGATGGCACGGATGTTTTGGCGCTTCCACCGAATCCCAGCATCTTCCGCTTCCGCCCCGGGCGTTCATTGAAAAATTAGGCACGTCCGGAATGGGAAGCAGGGGTCCATCCAGAGGCAGCCCCCGGTTTCGTTAGGCCCCGCCATTTACCGTTCTTCCGCTGCGGGGATACGAGGTGGCCCGTCTATTGCCTGTTTGCAAAAATAGCTCGAAACGGTATCCTTCGCATTCATGAATGCGACTTCATCCCCATTAAGCCTGCCAAATACAGGGCATTCACTTTCTCCAGTCACTCCCAACACGTCCTCGCGACTTCCACGCCCCGTTTGGATTGCAGTCCTTGCCCTGGCCTGTCTGCCCATTGGTCTGCTTTGGGATATTTCTCATCACTCGAGCATCGGACGCGATACGTTTTGGACGCCTGCCCATATCATCATCCAACTGGGTGGTATCATTCCGGCCCTGATGTTCGGGTTAATCGCTTTAAAGACCACTTTTCGCGGCTCTGCAGATGAACGCGAAGGATCCATCTCCATTCTCTCAGCCCGGGCTCCTCTCGGCGCCTGGGTGACCATTTGGGGTGCGTTCGCCATGGTCACTTCCGCTCCCTTCGACGATTGGTGGCACAACACCTACGGCCTCGACGTCAAAATAATCAGTCCCCCTCACTCCATTTTAGGCGTTGGAATGTTTTTCGTGGGACTGGGGGTTTTGCTTTTTGTCTTTTCCGCTCAAAATCGGGCCACCGTCCTCAGCGAGAAACAACTCGGTTTTCTCTGCGCCCTCGCCGTGGGAGTGATGGTCACGATGATTGCGGATTTCACCACCGAATTTACCTGGCCCAACGCACAGCATGGCAGCCGGTTCTATTACGTCATGTGCACTGCCTTCCCCCTGCTTCTCGTCATGGCTGCCAGAGCCGCAAAAGTCAAATGGGCTGCCACTATCGCTGCCGGGACTTACATGCTCATTTTCATTTTCATGATCATCGCATTGCCTCTTTTTCCCGCTCAACCCAAGCTCGCTCCCATCTACAATCCCATCACTCACATGGTCCCTCCAGCCTTCCCCATGTTATTGATTCTTCCTGCACTGGGGCTCGATATTTTAGTTGCTCGATTTTCCAAAGCAACCTCCGTTAAACCCGGATCAACAGTCACTGCGAAAACTCCCTGGTGGAGCGACTGGCTTCTCGCCATGGCTGTCGGGGTTGCCTACCTTGCAATTGTTGTTGTTGTGCAATGGCCATTCTCCGGCTTCCTTCTGAGCGATCACGCCGATAATTTCTTTTTCGCCCGTAGCGGGCACTGGCCCTATTTTTCGAACCGGGGAGAGTGGTTCAATACCTTTTGGACAAGCGGCATCGAGCCCCTCACTGCCGCCTCCCTGGTCCTTGCTTTTCTTCGAGCCTTCATTTCCGCCCGCCTCGGCTTGGGGCTCGGTAATTATCTTCACAAATTGAAGCGATGAGCCGAATTCTTTCCGTATTTCTCGTCGCCATCCTTTGTTTGTGGACCTCCACCTCCGAGGCCCACGTCGGGAGCCCGAATGTCATCCTCGAAGGCAAAGCAGGCAACTACCCTGTGCGCATTGTTATTCGACCACCTGACGTGATCCCTGGTGTCGCTGAAATAACCATCAAAGTCGAGTCCGGCAACCCCAGCAAAGTCACCGTTCGTCCTGTTTTTTCAGATATCGGCAAAAAAGGATCTCCAGCTCCAGATGAGGCAAAACGCATCCACGACCAACCTCCACAATTTAATGCCGGGCTGTGGTTCATGAAAATGGGCACTTATAGTGTCGATGTGGAAGTGGAGGGAGATCGCGGTCATGGAAGTCTTTCTGTCCCGGTTAACGCCTCCGCCACCAACACCCGGCCCATGACCAAACCCTACGCAGCTGTCCTCATCGCCCTCGGGTTGTTTCTCTTTTTTGGCGCTCTCGCCATTATTCGTTCTGCCTGGGGCCAAAGCCTCGTGCCTCCGGGCGCCGCGCCCACATTGCGCGATCGTCGGCGTGGGCTGATCGCAGTGAGCGTCGGAACATTGTTCCTCTCCGCATCCCTCTTCGGCGGGAAATATTGGTGGAACCTGGACGAAATGGATTACAAAAATAATCGTCTTTATAAACAAGTGCCGGTCGCCGCAACCATTCAGTCCTCACTCGATCAGCTTTTATTGGAAATTCACATTGATGCCAAAGGCAACCGCACCCGATGGGCACCGCTTATTCCAGACCATGGGAAGCTTATGCACCTGTTCCTGGTTCGAAAAGGTGCCCCTAATATTTTCGCTCATCTTCATCCAGCAGCCAAAAAAGACAATTTCTTCAGCGTCCCCTTGCCGCCGCTGATGGAAGGCGTCTACGATTTTTTTGGCGATATCACCCACGAAAATGGCTTTGCTGAAACTCTGACCGGCAGCGTCGAAATTCCCGCTCCCCCAGCGCGAATCACCCGCCTTTATACCATCGATGAGAGCGATCCCAATTGTTCGCCCATTTGGTATGAGCAGAAAAACATGAATGGCCTGGTTCCCCCGGATCCGGATGACAGCACTACCAGTTCGTTCAGCTTCGATTCTGCCGGATCAAGCGCACAAGTAGGTCGCTACCTCAAGATTGTCTGGCTGAACCCAGGTAATTATAAAAAAGACGAGCAAGTCACCCTGAAATTCCAAATGCAGGACAAAAATAATAAACCTGTGGAACTCCAGAACTACATGGGCATGGAAGGTCACGCTATTTTCCGGAAACTTGAAAACGATGTCTTCGCGCATGTTCACCCCTTGGGGACGTTTTCCATGGCCTCCCAACAACTTTTCACCCAAAAGGAAAAAGTCATCTCCAGCAAAGAGTCGCCTGCCACAAACCCGTCAAACTCCTTTAACAACTCGAACGATATGGATGATCACGTGAAGAGCGATGGCTTTTCCGAGGTTTCGTTTCCCTATGCATTTCCCAGGGCGGGCCGTTATCAATTTTGGGTGCAAATGAAAACTTCCGGCCGAATCTATACAGGAACCTTCCATACCGAAATTCAGCCTTAGCTCTATACCCGAATTTTCCCGGATGCAGTCCAATAGCTCCACGGAAAAAGGGATTATGGAAAAAAATTATAACGTCACACGGGAACAGTTGGTGGATCTGCTAAACGAAGATTTGTCTCGCGAATACCAGGCTGTCATTGCCTACACGGTCTACAGCCAGATCATCAAGGGCGCTGCCTACACAGACATCGCGCGTGAACTACAAAAACACGCCGGCGAAGAACTGGAGCACGCCATCAAAATCGCCAAACAGATCGATTATCTTGGAGGAACGCCCACCACTGTGCCAAAGGAAGTAAAGCTTTCCGAAAAACCGGAAGAGCTTCTCCGGTTCGATTTGGAAAACGAGCGAGAGACCATTGCCAATTACCGCCTCCGCATCCGTCAGGCCGAAGCGATGGGTGAATTTGCCTTAAGCGAAGCCCTCCGGGATATTATTGTCCAGGAACAGGAACACCTCACCGACCTCGCCGATGCTTTGGGAATAGATGTGCCCCTCCCCAAAAAACTGGAAAAATAGTTCCATCCACACATTTGAAAACAAGGAATGCGGACCCCAAAGGTTCCGCATTTTTTATGCAACCTTGTTCTTTTTCCGGTTTTAATTAGGGTAGATTTTGATGTCCGATTCGCATGATCACGATGCCGAACTCATGTTGCGCGTACGCGATGGGGACATCCTTGCCTTTGAGGAGCTGGTTGAAAAATACAAACAGCTCGTCATCCATGTGGCCTACCGCTCTTTAAAAGACCAGGCAGAAGCAGAGGATTTGGCTCAAACTGTTTTTGTTCAGGTATTTAAATCCGCCTCCCGTTACGAACCCACCGCCAAATTCTCCACCTGGTTGTTTACCATCTGCCGAAACCTTTGCCTTAACGAGATCCGCCGCAGGTCCAGGCATCCCGCAGAGTCCTTGGATGAACCGGTCCAATATTCCGAAGATTCCGCCCCCCGCCAATATGAGGACCTTAAGGTTCCAGGTGCTTCGGATCTCCTGCTGCGGGAAGAACTGGAACAAAAAATCGACGAAGCGATCAACGATTTACCGGAAAACCAGCGAACTGCTCTAATGCTCTGCAAACAGGAAGAGGCCTCCTACGAGGACATATCTGCTATTCTTGGCTGCAGTCTGTCCGCCACTAAGTCCTTGATACACAGGGCTCGGGAGACGTTGAAAATGAAACTAAAACCCTATCTAAAATCAGGCGTATGGCAGCAATAATCTCCTTTGTAACAGTCTGGAGGCGAACCGGGCCTCGAAACTTTTATCGCGCTGAAGAGTTTACCTATTAGAAGACGTATGGCAGACAAAAATTACCAGGAACTAAAGGAACAAAGCTGGATCCGGGAATTGACATCCACGGAAAAGGCCGAGTTGCAGTCCTTTCTTTCGGAACATCCTGAACTCCAGTCCGAATGGGAGGGTGACGTTTGTTTAACCGAGCTGTTGGAACACGAGTCATTAGTCGTTCCCTCTTCTAACTTTACTTCCCTCGTTATGAAGGAAGTCCTGCGCCTGGAAAAAGCAAGAAACAGAAGACCCCAATCGCTCTGGACTCATTTTATCACTGGCCGTTGGATTCCGCGCGTTTCTCTTGCCGCCGTGGCGGCGCTCGTCCTCTTCTTAAGCGTTCATCAATACCAGCAAAATGCCCGGGCTGAAATGGCCTTGAGCGTGGATCGGATGATGAAAGTAGTTACAGTTCCACAAATGGAATGGTTGCAGGATTTCGAGGCCATCAATTGTCTCCAGGTCCCCCCTCCTTCCACCGATGACGGCTTAATGCAGGCTTTGGAATGAAATTTCGCCCTCCAAGTTATGTCGGTGCTTTCGTAGCCCTCGTCGCGGCAAGTCTTGGAATTTCAATATTTCCTGATCTGCATGGCGCTTCTACTCCAAAAGTAAAAGAGGCCATTCCATCTGGGGAATCTCCATCCCCCAGCTCAGAAAAAAAACCGCCCACCGAGCAGTTTCGCAGGCTGCTTAAAATGAGTCCTTCCCAAAGACAGTCAGAGCTCGCCTCCAAGGATCAGGAAAAGCGCGATTACATCCTTTCCAAATTAAAAGAATACGAAAGCCTGCCTGAAAACGAACGTGAAGTTCGCCTTAAACAATTGGAATTGCGCTGGTATCTCTTGCCTCTGCTCAAGATGGCCCCTTCAAACCGCGTCGAACGCCTCAGCGCCATCCCGCCCGAAAGCCAAAAACTCCTCGCGGATCGCCTTATCCAATGGGATTTGTTGCCCCCTGTCCTGCAGAAGGAATTTCTGGAACACGAAGGTACCGTTGCCTATTTCATTCGTCTGGAAGCCAAAACTCCCGAAGAACAATCCGAAGTCTGGCAAAGTGTCCCTGTCGATAAACGCGCGCCACTCGAGAAGGCTTTGTCAGAATGGCACACCCTGCCCGAAGAGCGGCGCCAGGGCATGTATTCCCGCGTTCATCAGTTTTTCGAACTCAACGATCGTGAAAAAGAACGCACCCTCGCCACCCTGCCAGGTGCCGATCGACAGGACATGGACAAAGCCCTTGCCAACTTTCAAAAATTGCCCGTCGAAAAAAGGGTGGCCGCTATTGAGTCTTTTCAAAAACTAAGTCAATTGAGCCCGGAAGCACGCGCCCAGTTTCTCAAGAATGCCGAACATTGGGCGGGTATGTCTCCTGAAGATAGGCAGATGTGGCGCGATCTTGTCTCCAAGGTCCCTGCCATGCCACCTTTGCCTCCCGGCTTTCAGATTATGCCACCCGTTCCCGGCGGCCTGGCTGCTCAAAAATAAAATCTGCTCTTCGCGGATTGTGATTTTTCATCACGCTGGCTACTCTCCAAACCGATGCGCGTTCTAATCATTGGTTGTGGCTACGTCGGCTTTCCCCTCGGAGTTCAATTGCGAAAAGATGGCCATGAAGTCTTCGGTCTGAAACGCACCGCCGAAGGCACCGAGACCTGGCTGGCTCAAGGCATCGAGCCCCTCATTGCAGATATCACTAATCCCGAGACTCTCGCTTCCCTGCCCACTAATTTTGATTGGGTTGTGCATGCCGTCTCTTCTTCCAAAGGCGGAATCGAAACCTACAAAAGCGTTTATCTCGATGGCACCCGAAATGTGGTGGAATGGCTAAAAGGAAGCGGACTCAAAAAATTCGTCTATACCAGCAGTACCAGCGTTTATGGACAAACCGATGGGTCCCTGGTCAAGGAGAACAGCCCCACCGAACCTGCCACCGAAACCAGCCAGACACTGGTGGCCACTGAACAACTGCTCCTGAAAGCTCACCAGGAGTTCAAGTTTCCCGCGCTAATCCTCAGGGTCGCCGGGATTTACGGGCCGGACAGGGGACATCTCTTTCACCAATACCTGAAAAACGAAGCCCGCATGCATGGAAAGGGTGATCGCATCATCAACATGATTTATCTGGATGATCTGGTCGGAGCGATCATCTCTGCTTTGAAAGGTGGCAGAGCCGGCGAAATCTACAATGTCGTGGACGATGAACCGGTCACCCAGTTGCATTTCTTCCGCTGGCTTTCCGAATCAGTCGGTAAATACATGCCTCCCGCCGCAAGTGAAGAGGAAATCGCTGGGAGAAAACGCGGATTAACCAATAAAAAAGTCTCCAACCGCCGATTGAAAATGGAGCTCGGCTACACTTTTAAATTCCCCACCTTCCGACAGGGTTACACCACAGAAATGATCCGCCTGGAACGTGCCGGTAAATTAAATATCACTCACGACCCCCGCTAAAGGGGGGAAGCGTGATGGCATTTAAACAATACGTAAAGTCAGTTGAACGGTCGTCGAAGTGACGGGTCTAATGAATTCGTGGAATGTTTTTTAACGGTAGGTAGATTAGTTCATCTTTTTTCATTTTGGATATTGCCAAATATTTCTAATGCACTAGCTTTTGTTTAGAGCATCATAGTTGCTCGTTTTTCGATCAAAGACCCTTCCTCAAGAAGGGTCTTTTTCTTTGGATCCTACGCAAGACTCTCCGCTGGCAAAAAATGAAATCGCCTTACCACTCCACTTCCACCCTTCCATGCAACGCTGGACAGGTCTTGCGACTCTGCCTATTGTGCGCCTGAGATGTCAGAAGCACCGAAATCTTTAATCATCGCGGGTCGAACTTTTAAGTCGCGCCTGTTCCTGGGAACTGGGAAATTCTCTTCCCCCGAGGCCATGCGCGACGCCTTGGAAGCCAGCGGCGCAGAAATCGTCACCGTTGCACTTCGCCGCGCCGATCTCAGCGGAAAGAAGGATCCCTTCGCCAACATTTTGGAATTCATTGATTCCAAAAAGTATTTACTGCTCCCCAACACCAGCGGAGCCATGAACGCTGAGGAAGCTGTAAGGCTCTCCAGGCTGGCAGTTGCCGCCGGTCTGCCTAAATGGGTGAAGCTCGAAATCCACCCGGATCCTCGCTACTTGCTTCCAGATCCTATCGAAACCTTAAAAGCCGCAGAAATCCTGGTGAATGAAGGTTTCGTCGTTCTTCCTTACATCAATGCCGATCCGGTTCTCGCAAAACGATTGCAGGAAGTCGGAACTGCGACCGTCATGCCCCTCGGCTCCCCCATCGGATCCAATCGCGGCATTGAAACACGCAGCCAGATACGAATCATTATTGACCAGGCCACCGTCCCGGTCGTGGTTGATGCAGGAATCGGCGCACCCAGCCACGCCTCAGAGGCCATGGAAATGGGCGCCGACGCCGTATTGGTGAACACCGCCATCGCCGTCGCTGGAAATCCAAACAAAATGGCCCGTGCCTTTGCCATGGCTGTCGAGGCAGGACGTCTCGCTTTTGAAAATGGCATGGCCAGCCAAAGTCATTACGCCAATCCCACCAGCCCTTTGACCGGATTCCTGGATTAAGCAATGAAATCGAAATATTTACCAGCCCCCGAAGTCGAGAAACTCCTCAAAAAGGCTGCCACCACTCGCGTCCTGGTTGTCGGCGATGTCATGCTCGATCAATTCATCTGGGGCCATGTCAGTCGAATCTCCCCCGAAGCTCCTGTCCCCGTGGTTGATTTTGAGCGCGAAAATTACATGCCCGGCGGCGCCGCCAATGTGGCTCGAAACCTGGCGGATCTCGGCGTCTCTTCTGATCTCTTCGCGGTCATTGGCAACGACGATGCAGGCGAGAAACTAAAATCCCTGTTGAAGCAGCAACAAATCGGTTGCAGTGGCTTGATCGGATCGGGCCAAAGGGCAACCAGCATTAAAACCCGCATCGTTGCTCATCAACAGCAGGTTGTGCGACTGGATCGGGAAACCAAGAAGGAATTGGACCAGAATTTAAGCAATCGCCTCCTTGCCGTTATCCGAAAGCAACTCTCACAGGCGGACGCCGTGATTGTGGGAGACTATGGAAAAGGTATTGTCACCCAATACTTGCTCGATGAACTCAAAACTTCCTGCAGTCAAAAAGGAATTTGGTTAAGTCTCGATCCCAAGCCAGTTCACAAGCTCGACCTTCGTGGACTGTCGCTCATGACTCCGAACCGCAAGGAAGCTTTTGAACTCGCGCAAATGGAAGATCACATCCGCGATGCCAATCCTCTCAAGGATAAACAATTAACGGCGGTGGCGGACAAGTTATTGAATGAACTTCAACCGGCTCTGCTGCTCATCACTCTGGGAGACCAGGGAATGCTGCTTTGTCAGCGCAACGAAAAGCCTTTTCACATCCCCACCGTCGCTCAGGAGGTATTTGATGTCTCGGGAGCCGGCGACACCGTTATTGCCACCTTTACGTTTGCCGTCGCTGCCGGCGCTTCTCCCCTTGAAGCAGCCGTCTTTTCCAATCACGCAGCCGGCGTGGTCGTAGGCAAGGTGGGAACTGCCACCGTCCACCCAACCGAACTTTTGAAAAGCTTCGAATGAGCGCCGGAGAAAAAGAAACCATTGCCTCCATCCAGGCTCGCAAAAATCGGGGTGAAAAGATCCCTTGCCTGACTGCCTACGATTATCCCACCGCAAAACTTTTTGATGAAGCGGGTGTCCCTTTGCTGCTCGTCGGAGATTCTCTCGGTATGGTCGTCCTCGGCTATCCGGATACGGTCGATGTTTCGATGGAGGACATCCTCCACCATCTTCGCGCTGCTGCCCGCGCAAAACCTTGCGCCTTGCTCGGCGCAGATCTCCCCTCCGGAAGTTACGCCACGCCTCAACTCGCAGTAGCCAATGCCCAAAAATTGAAGGATCAAGGCGCAGAATTCGTCAAAGCCGAAGGCGGCCTGGAAATCCTGGAATGCGTCAAAGCAATTACTGGGGCTGGAATTCCTTTCATGGGTCATTTGGGAATGTTGCCCCAACACATTCGCGAAGAGGGCCGCTATCGAATCAAAGGCAAAGTCGATGACGAAAAATTGCGCCTGATCGATGACGCCAAAGCACTGGAACAGGCTGGCGCATTCTCCATCGTCCTCGAGTTGGTCACCCCGCCTGTAGCCGAGGAAATAAGCCGTCTCATTCAAATCCCCACCATCGGCATCGGCTCCGGTCTGGACTGCGATGGCCAGATCCTGGTCTATCCCGACCTGGTTGGCTTGTTCCCATGGTTCACTCCCAAATTCGTCAAACCTCGCCTCGCCGCAGGAAACTTGATGCAGGATGCCGTTCGCGCATGGATGAAGGACGTCGCTTCTACTAATAATTAGGAATCCCCAATGGATCGATTAACCAAAACATCACCCCCGAAAACAGTAAAACCAAAACTGACCCACCTGGATGCCAGAGGCGAAGCCAGCATGGTGGATGTCAGTCATAAACCAGCCATGGATCGGGTTGCCGTCGCTGAGGGTGCCATCTATCTCCAGGCCGCCACTCTTAAGTTAATTTCTGCCAATAAAATCGCCAAAGGAAACGTCCTGGCCACCGCCAGACTCGCCGGCATCATGGCCGCCAAAAAAACCGGGGATCTCATTCCCCTTTGTCACCCATTGCCCATCACCCATTGTGAAGTGCTATTTGAAATCCCATCGCAAAATGATCGCATCGTCATTCGGGCTTCCTCCCGCATCATAGCCCCCACCGGCGTGGAAATGGAAGCGCTCACCGCTGTCAGCGTCGCAGCCCTGACGATTTACGACATGTGCAAGGCCGTCGACAAGCAAATGAAAATCAGCGACATCCGGCTTGTTTCGAAAACTAAAAAAGAAGTTTAATATGGCAATACAAACAGGAGTTATCACCATTTCTGACCGCGCCTCCAAAGGATTGTACGATGACCTCGGCGGCCCCGCTCTCAAGGAAGCCGCCACCGGTTATGGCTGGTCCGTCATCGCTGAGAAGCTCGTACCTGACGAAAAATCCGAAATTCAGCGTGGAATCCAGGAACTGATCAACAAAGGATGCGCCCTCATTTTAACCACCGGCGGCACCGGCGTGGCTCTTCGCGACGTCACCCCTGAGGCCGTTCGCGAAATCGCCGTTCGCGAGTTGCCAGGTTTCGGTGAAATCATGCGAATCGAATCCATGAAAATAACCAAAAACGCCATTCTCTCACGCAACCTCGCCGCCGTGGTCCAGCGCAGCCTGGTCATTTGTCTTCCGGGCAAACCCAGTGGCGCCGTGGAATGTTTGAGTTTTGTTGTCGGCGCCATTCCCCACTGCGTCGAAGTGCTCAGTGAGGTTCCCACCAGCTGTTAGTAATAATTCTCTATTTAAGCGTATTCAGGTAGGCGAACAAATCCGAGACATCACGTTCCGGAAGCGAATCAATCAGGCCTTCCGGCATGAGGCTCGTTTTGGTGTAATCTGCACGGATGATTTTATCCTGCGCTATCCGCTGGTCAGCGCGGTTCGGCTGTCTCAACACCACCGCATCTTTGTCCTGCGAAACAAGAAACCCATCCAGCACGTCTCCTTCTCTTGTCTCAATTCGAAAGGTGCGGTAACCCGCTTCCATGGCCGCATTGGGGGTAATGATCGCGCGCAATAATGCTTCGAGTCCCATCGCCCCTGCTCCATTCAGCACCGGGCCAATCTGCGCTCCCACCCCGCCCACGCTGTGACAAATCATGCAGGTGGTGGTAAAGAGAGCCTTCCCTCGCCCACTCTCGCCGGGTTTCGATGCCAGCGCTCTAGCTCGCGCGAATTTCTCCTCTTGGACCGATGCTTCCTTCGTCGTAAGCAGCAGCGGCGAATCGTCTGTCTTCACAATTTTTGCCGATCCATGAAGTTTTTCCCAACTGGAACCCGTATAAAAATTCTGCAGGTTTGCAGGTTTTGCCTCTCCCTCGAAAGTTCGATCAAACCAGGTCCGGATTTCGTCCGGGGTTCTTTCACGATTCCACACACGGAATTCAGCGAAGTCTCCTTCTGTCCCTTTGTTCGGGGCCGTCCAGCCGATCTTCAAATGTTCAAACTTGTTCAACACTGCAATGCGGCTTTCTGAATCGAGTTCTCCGTTGATGTAGATTTTCAGTTTTCCCTGGTCATTTCTGCTTACCGCCAAATGGGTCCACAGTTCAGGGTTCATTTTCTTTTTCGCCACCACCACATCATTCATTCCGGCCACCCAAACTCGAAAGGTGGACCCATAGAAATTCATATCTACCGAATTTGGGGCTCCCAATATTCCATCGTTATTGTCGATACCCGGGCTCAGTTTAATCCAGGTTTCCACCGTAAAAGTCGGCGCCAGCGAAATGTCGCTGTCCACCCAGGCGTCGTCCTTTCCGTCAAGGTGAAGCACAGGTTTGAACAGCGCAGACATCTGCTCAACAAGGGCCAGAGCCTCCGCGTTCCCCGGCAAAACAGCCAGCAGGCGCTGCATCGAATTGCGATCAAGATCTCCTTTCACAAAATTTCCTGATTTTACCGCACTCACCAATTGCGTCGCCCCGGCTTTGCTGCTCAGGATTCCAGACATCGCTGTACGGCGTTGCGAGGCATTCAGGCTGTTCCACGATTGGATAAGTAGCGCCGACGCTTGCTCATTCTTTGCTGCGGCAAGTGCGTTCACCGCTTCCGATCGCAAACGCGCATCCTGGCCCGCTTTCAGGTACTGGCCTAAAACATCCGCGTGACTCGTCCCCATTTCTCCCAATGCCCGAATCTCCTCCACTTGTTGCTCAACGGGCGAGGATCCTGCGCGCAACGAATTCAGCAAATCATCTTCGAATTGGGTCAACTTGAACGCTGAAACAATTTTAAGCGCCATTGGCTTTTGGTTGCTCCCCCATAAACGACGTGCTGCCTCCGTGAATGATCCCTCCCACGCTGTTGGACTAAACCGACTCTTCACCTTCAGAATATTCTCCACCACCACCCCTGCGTTTTGTTTGTCCTGCAGTAGGTTTTCCACCGCCATCTTCACATTCTGTTCAAGGGGTGAACCAAGCAGTCTTAAAAGTTCTTCCGCATTTGGGACTCTGGATAGTGATGGCAGGAGTTCCGCGACCTGTAATGCCGATTCTTTGCTTTCCAGGGCCAGCGCCGCCACCATTCTATTTTCCACAGGGACCAGTTTGCCCTCAGGCGAGTTCAGGAATGTCGAGGTTTGAACAGGGTGTTGCTCCAGGAATAATCGCACCAGGTAGCGTTCAAATTCTCGTTCGTAGGCCAATCCCACTTTAATAGGCTTCCCGCTCTGAGTGGACTTTCCCATCGGCCCATCCAGTGCAGGCTGGGCGTATTGGACCGCCAGCGCCACCGCGCTCGGATCACTCTCCATCCATCCACCAAGTGTGCGAATGATCTCAGACCGAACTTGCGGATCCGGGTCACCAAATAAAGGACCGAACGCTTTCACGGCCGCGGGGACATTCACTTTCGCTTCTGAAAATGCGCGAACCGCTTCCCGCCGAATGTGCCGGTCCGGGTCGTTCAGCATCGCCGTGAGCAGCGGCTGATCCACTGCGTGCAGACCTTCCAATGCCCAAAGGGCAGGAATTCTCTGTGATGATACAGCTTTCCCATCCTGCACTATCGCTTTCAATTGCGGCGCCAGTTGGCTTCGTTTGGTATCCGTGATGGTTTGCCACGCCAGGTGGCTCTGGGCAATGGAATCGTGCCCGAGTTTTCTAATGAGCGCGGAATCGGACAGTGCCGTGAAGTCTGGCACTTCAAACCGCTTTTGCGATTGATGAAACACCCGCCAGATTCGACCGCTTTTTTTGTCGCGGTCCGGATGATTGCGAGGAACTTCGTTGTGGGAAATTATTTTGTTATACCAGTCCACAATGTAAAGACAACCGTCCGGTCCAAAATGAACGGAAACCGGTCGGAACATTTCGTCGCTCGAATTAATGAAGTCTGGAAGCTTATGCAAACGGGATCGCGGTCCTTCCCGGATCAACTCAATCGCCTGGATTTTTCGCGTGATCGGATTGGCGATATAAAAGACATCGGCGTAAGGCACGGGCCACGCATTTTGGGGATCCGACAATGCCAAACCGCTCAATCCAGTGCCTCCCATTTGGAAATCTGGCGCCGTCCCGGGAAATTCCGGCGCGTAGCTTTTAAATTGCGCGTCAGAGCAGCCCGGATAGTTGGCGTACGCATGAAACGGCATCATCGGATACCCATAATCATTGGCTTCCTGGATGAACGACTCCCCTTCCCGGGTCAAAACCAATCCCCAAATATTACAAGGACCCTGCGAGGTGATGTCGAAGTCGGAACCATCCGCTCGAAAACGCGCCATCCGCGTCTGATCGAATTTTTGCTCAACCCCCTTACTCGTGCGAATCTTGCCATAATTAAATGCTCCTTGAGCCATCCACAGCCAGTTGCCAGGGCCTCGCGTAAATTGATGCGGAAAAAGATGCGAGTCCTGCACTCCAAATCCGGTCAAAATGTCCTCTGCCTTGTCCGCCTTGCCATCCCCGTTGGTGTCGGAAAGAAATTCGATTTTTGGTCCATGCTGCACATAGACGCCATTTTGATACGGCAACATTCCCAGTGGAATTGCCAGTCCTTCCGCAAACACTCTCGGTGCCGAAGGTTTCTTTTGAAACGGCTGATCCCAAACCACGATTTTATCGCGCGCCCGACTCGCATACAGCGCCTTGGCTACCTCCGGACTTTCATTCGCATCCACTGGATATTCCAGCGCCGTCATACTCCACATCCGCCCTTTTTGGTCCCAGTCCACCGTCACGAATTTTCCTATTCCTTCAGATTCGCTGGCCACCAACTCCATTTCAAAACCCGGCGGCAATGTGAACGTTTTCAGTGCCTGCTCGGGCGTTAATGGCCCAGACGAAACCGGCTTTATTTCTGCCGCTCCCTTAAAACGCGGCACCACGGGAAGTTCTTCAATCGTGATTTCCTTGACCTGTGCCACCGTCTTTCCGCCCGCATGGACTTGAATTCCCAATTTTCCGAAATCGGGAATGGATGCGTCCTGTTCCACATAATCCGTTCCCTGCACCCCATTAATCCACGTCGTGATCCGTGGACCCTCGGCCCGAATCACGTACTCATTCCAATCGTTTCGCTTCAGCACCGGTCCTATCGCTCCCATGTCCGATGGCGACAACACTTTGTTCCGACGCGACTCGTCATAAATGGCTCCCCACCAATCCGGATCTCCGTAATCGCACTGGTACCCGGACATCTCTGAAGAATTCTTCACCCGCTGGCTGCGCATTTGAAAGCCGCTATTGATGAATCCTTCTTTTCCCGTGAGACGAATTTTCATTCGCACCACAAAATTCGTAAAATCATGCGTGGTCGCAAGAAACTCATTTTGGGTCACCATCGTTTCATAAGAACCGCCGGTAAGCGCTCCATCCTGGACCTTCCACAGCGAGGCATTCCCTTCCCACCCATTCAGTGTGGCACCATCAAAAAGCGGCCGCGTGGGATACACCGGTGTCGGAGGAGGAGCCGCCGAAATGCTCATCACCGAGCAGGAGAACATCAACACGAACGCTTTAGAAAATCGGCTCATAAACAAAAAATAACCGCAGGGTGTAAAAAGATGATGGCAAAGGGAATCAAACGCTTCAACCCTGCAAACAAACCCTCCAAAAACAAACCTCGCGAACAGTAGATCCCAAATCTAGATCAAAAAAATGAATGAAAACCACGCGGCCGAGGCGCAACGAAGGAGCATGGCCACCGGCCCTGTGAGGATTCGTAATTGACGGCTTAATCCGGCCCTCTCCCTTCGTT
This sequence comes from Verrucomicrobiales bacterium, assembly GCA_028293375.1. Lineage (GTDB taxonomy): Bacteria > Verrucomicrobiota > Verrucomicrobiia > Limisphaerales > JAQGOY01 > JAQGOY01. Next base: position 58,342 of record JAQGOY010000244.1, read on the forward strand.
CAAATTTCCATCTTCCCCTCCCAAAACCTTGCAAGTTTGAATGAAGGACGAGGCTTTGCGGAGTCGGCTATACCCTCACGGGTCTGCCGACGAACGCGAAACGAAGTCCTTCGTCAAAATCGCAAGGTTTCTCTCTCATTCATTTTTTACGTGTAAGGGAGTGACTCTTTGGGCGTCATGTACCCTATCCCCCGGATACACAATCAACTGATCCCCAGGCTTAACTCCTTCCAAAATTTCCGTTTCATTCCCGGAACTATGTCCCGTCTTTAGTTTTTGCAAATGCGCGCGGCCATCTGTCACCGTGTAAGCCGCCCACTGATCACCCATTCGAAACAATGTGCCTGATGGCACTTTGATGGCGTTTGACGATTCCCACGCAATGATATGCGCTTCCACCCGAAAGGCATCTCCCAGTCCTGGTCGCTCGGATGCGGGCGTAACAATATCCGCCACTACGTTCACACGTTGTTCCTCCACGCCCAGCGCTGAAACCTTGGTAAACGCCGCAGGTTCAATAAGTCGAACCTTCGCCTTCAGCGGAGCTTCTCCTCCCCATTGTTCCAACTCCACCAGCGTTCCCACCGCGATGGTGGCTGCATCACGCGACAACGTCTCAATGACCACTTCCAACTCCTTGGGATCTCCAATCTCCACCAGTGGCGTGCCCACCGATACCACACGTGAACTTTCCTCAAATACACGAAGCAGCCGACCCGACGCGGGCGCTTTCACTTCCACCGGCTTTTCAGTCGGCGTGGTTGAACGTCCTGAAAAATCGACCAACTCCGCTTCCGCCGTTCGCAGCGCGCTTTCTGCCGCCGACAATTCCTTGGCCGCCGATGTTTCCCGAAACTGCGAGTTTTCCAGTTCCTGCGCAGAAATCGTTTTGTCTTTCGCCAGCTGTTCGTTTCGAACCAGATCCCGCTTCGCAAACTCATGGGCTGCCTTGGACCTTTCCAGGTTGGCGCTCGCTGTATCCCGGCGTGTTTCAGCCAGGGTCCGTGTGCGAAAATCCAGCAGCATCGGCGGCGCAGGGTCAATCACCGCAATCACAGTTTCACCCGCCTTCACCTCAGCGCCCGTTTTGAAAGGTATGCGACGCAATTGCCCAGTGATCGGCGATGAAACTATAAATCGCTGGCGAATTCGCGTCTTACCTTCCTCGTTGATTGTGCTTCGCAACTGCCCCTGCATTGCCGGAACCGTTTCTATCGGCGCCGCTTTTGGCCATAACCCTGCCACAATCAACAGCAAGAGGAGGAGCAGCCCTAGCCATGGCAGCCATTTTTTGCGCGGGGCTTTTTTGCGTGTCGAGACTGCATTGGGTTTGGTTGGAGTTTCCATGTTTTTATTCTGGCGCTTTCAGCGCGCTGACCAGGTCTATATTTTTGAGACTGCGCAATACATTCGCCGCCGAAAGGACGGAGGCGATCGTCACCGTCAACGTCGCGATGGCGTAATTCGATGAGGTCAATACCAGCGGCAGCCGCACCGTTTCCGTATTCACCATTTTTATAATGGCCGTGGCAAATCCGGTCCCCATCAAAAGGCCCAGGGGAAGTGCCATTCCCGCCAAAATCACCAACTCGGTGACCAGCACCGCTCCCACTTCTCTTTGTGAAAATCCAACAACTCTTAAAGTGGCCAGTTCCCTCGATCGTTCGGCCAGCGAAATGCGCGCATTATTGTAGACCACGCCAAACGCCACAATGCTGGCAAAGATCATGTAAATGCTTTGCAACAGGTTGATGCTCGCCGCAGTTGTTTTCCGAAAGTTGTCTCGCAACGTCTCCTTGATCGCCACCCAACTGATCGTCGGTATATCTTTCAACGCCCGTAAAAATTGCGATCGATGCGCCGTGTCGATGGTGAAGCTGGCGCCGTTGATGATATCGCCTTCCTCCAGAAACCGATTCAACCCCTGCATGTCCATGTAAGCTCCAATTCCAGCCAGGTCCTCCGCCAGCGCGATCAACCGCACCGTCCGCGTCATTCGTTTTCCCTGCAGCACTTCCACAATCACCTCGTCGCCCACTTTGGCTCCCAGGATTTCCGCAAGTTTATCCGATACCACCAACCCTTCCGGCGGCAGCACAATCTCGTGCAACGATCCATCCACTACCCGTGTGTGAATGCGGTTTCGGGGAAGTCCACGAATGCCCAGTTGTCGGCTTCGGTTGCCGAATCGGATTCGCACCGCTGCCGTGCGAAAGGGTTCCACCTGTACCACCCCGGGAAGGTGTTTCAGGTTGTCATGCACTTTGATGCTCGCCGGCTCCATCATTCCGACCGTCATGTCATCGCGGTTCACAATATCCCACTGCACCCCAAGGATCTGTTTCACACTGTCCCGAAAGGTGCTCGGAATAATCAGGATGGCCGTTGCCAGCGCCAGCCCAGCCACAGTGAATACCGCCTGCATTGGCCTTCGTTCCAGGTTCCGCACCGCTATCCGAAAGGAATGGGAAAATAAATGAGCTATTCCTGAGCGCTCGATCAATGCCGGTTTGTAATTCGCTGGCGGCTCAGGCCGCATCGCTTCCGCAGGTGGCAAGGCCGCCGCTCGGCGCACCGAACTAAACACCCCGATCATTGCCGCTCCCGTGCTTACCAGCAGCGCCCACAATAACGCCGACTTATCAAATCGGAAATGAAGCTCCGGGAATCGAAAAAACATCTCGTACATCCTCACCAGTCGATTTCCCAGAAGTGCGCCCCCAACTGTTCCCACACTCACTCCCGCTATCACCATCGCAAAGGCAAATTTCAAAAAATGAAGGACTATCTCGCGGTTACTGAAACCAAACGCTTTTAAAATGGCGATCTGTTCCCGTTGCAACGTCAATAGGCGGGAAAGCACCGCGTTGGTCATGAAGGCCGCCACGCTCAAAAAAACCAGCGGAAATCCGATCGAAAGGGTTTGAAGCACCCGAATTTCATCGGATACACGAATGTGCGATGGATGATCGCCCCGCCCAAACGCTCCCAGTCCTCCATATTGTTGCAGTACCTGATCAATCTCGCTAATCACCGCTTTCTCTTTGCCCTCTGGTGCCAGCATCGCCGTCAGGTAGTTGAAGCCTCCATAAAGATCAAATGCCTTTGCCACCTCCTCGTACGGCATCCAGAATATCCCATAACTTTTGTTATCAGGCAGCGCCGCTCCAGGTCGGGATTCGAAAATATATTCAGGCGATAAAACTATTCCCGCGATATTGAAGCTCTGTCGCCGCCCGTTGAGCAGCATAGCCAGGGAATCTCCCGGCCGCAGGCTGTTCGCTTTGGCAAACGCTTCCCCCACTAAAACTTCTCCGCGACTGCCCTGTTCCAGCCAACGGCCCTCCCGCAGAAAAAGTCGATTCAGCTCCTGCTCTCCCCGGTCGGGTAGCGATAGCACCATTCCGCTCGCCGGCTCATCGAGTCCCGGCATATCCAGCGTGACCTGTACTTTGATCGATGTTTGGACACCCGCAATTCCAGGGATCTTCGCCACCCGTTCTCGGACATCATTCGGTGCTCGCTTCAGGTGCGCAAAAATGTGTGCGAATCGATTCTCCTGGTAATATTCAGCCCGCGTTCTTTCCAGCGAAAAGATCAGGCTGCGTGACATCGTGAGCATCGCCAGTCCGCACGCCATCACCAGCGAAACGGCGATTGCCTGGCCCTTCATGCGGCTCAGGTCCCGGACCACTTTACGATCAAGGTAAGAGAGCATCACCACTTTAAGCTGCTTGCCGGGGCACGGTGATCATTCTTCTCGATGCTTTGCACCCGCCCATCCGAAAAACGAATCACCCGGTCGGCCATGTCTGCCATTGTGGCGTTGTGCGTGATGATCACACTCAATGTTCCCATCTCTCTGTTCACCTTCTCCAGCGCTTCCAGCACCACGATACCCGTGCGCAGATCCAGCGCCCCCGTTGGTTCATCGCAAAGCAAAACCTTGGGCCGCTTGGCGATGGCCCGCGCGATCGCCACCCGTTGCTGTTCCCCGCCAGAAAGTTGTGCCGGAAAATGATCCAGCCTCGCTCCCAGGTTCACCATTTCCAGTGCCTCCACCGGATTCATCGGGTCATCCGCGATTTCCGTGATCAGCGCCACATTCTCTCGCGCCGTCAGGCTTGGGATGAGGTTATAAAATTGAAAAATGAACCCGACCGCCTCGCGCCGATAACGTGTCAGTGCGGCTTCGGTAGCGCTGGTCAAGTCCATGTCCCTGTACTGCAATTCCCCGCTGGTCGGCCAATCAAGTCCTCCAAGCTGATTCAACAAAGTGGTTTTGCCGCTTCCCGAAGGACCGAGCAAAACGATCAGTTCACCCTGGAATAAATCTAAATCCACACCATCCAGCGCACGCACCACTGTGTCCCCAACCCCATAAAGTTTAGTGAGCGCGCGCACATGGAAAATGCGTTCGCCCTGGCGAGCCGACTCTTCTATTGGCGATGATGAAGTTAAAGTCATGAACAAGCAGAAAAACAAACCGTGAGACCAACGAATTCATCCGAGAATTCGTAACCCATTAACTAAAGCAAATATCCAAACGAGGCAAACATCATCCAAAGCCAGGCGCAAAACGCTCTCAAGTTTACCCCGTGTAAAAAGCCGCCCCTCACCTGTCGGTGTCTCTCGAGTTTTCCCACTCTGTGAACTCCCTTTCCTCCCTGTAAAAATTCCCCATCTTTCTGAAAAAAAGCACAACTGAAAAAGGATTATGCAGACGAAGAACGAGGCCTATCAACCAAAACGAAAAAAATGTTTATTTTCCGAACACTGACATCCAGCGATTGAGACAACCTTCGATATAAAATAAAATCTCTAGCTTCGGATGATGGCGAGGCTTCGGGACTGGCGGGTATGGCATGCCGCCCTCCCGCCAGTTCCGAAACGAAGCCAGCGCCGAAGATCGAGATTTTGAGCACACACCGCGAATGAAACGCCGAGGGTTGCAATCCCAAGAAACTTACGAATGATCTCACCCCCTTCCCCCCTCTGTGAACTCCCTTTCCTCCCTGTAAAAATTCCCCGTTCCTTCTCTCTTCCACTCACTGCAAAGGCGTTTTAAGCAGTCCAGAAACTGTCTGATTCTTCTCCTCGCCCAACTCCCGCAACCCCAACTCTATTTCGTGTTGATCTTCTCGGTAGTTCCGGGTCCGAAAAACCCGATCCCAGACCGACAGCAGCGAAGAATAATTAGAATCTGTTTCCGACCTCACCCGCGAATGATGCACCCGATGAATATCCGGCGTCACAATCAGCACAGCCAGGAATTTGTCCAACGCACCCAACGAAATATTCGAGTGATGAAACTGCACCACGCAGAATAGCAACGTCTCATAGAGCAGAATGGCGTTGAACTTTGGTCCCAGCAGAAAAATCAAACCAACCCTCAACACCGCCGCCATTGCAATTTCCCCAAAATGAAACCGGAAAGCGGATGTTGCATCCATCTCCCGATCCGAATGATGGGTCCGATGAAACCGCCAAAGAAACCGAGACCAATGATTCGCCCAATGCCATCCATAAAGCACAAGATCGAAAATCACGATGGTTAAAATCGCCTGGGCCACGGAAGAGAGATGAATCCATTGAAACAAACCCAATTCGTGAGACTGCGCAAATCCCACCACTTTCTGAGAAACGAGAGCCAATGAAAATCCAACCAGCATTGAATTAATCAAACCCAAAGAAAGATTCCGCAAAGCATGACGAACGCGAAAGCGGGCCGAAGGAAAATGATGGAAAAAGGGCCGCGCCGTCTCCCACGAAATCAAGACAGCCAAAACCAAAATAGAAGCGAACTCTTTCAATACAAAGATCGTAGCACCGTTCCAATCGAATCCCAACGGGATTCAAAACCCAAAGCCCAGCGATTGACGCGAAGATACCGCCCCCTTATCCCGAAGGGATCAGCAACCAGCCCATGGTTGGCGCGAAGCTGCCTACCATGGGTTAACCATCCAGCGCGACGCGCTCTCGACGACGATTCTGCAGAATCGTCGCAATCTCGGTGTCAGGTGCCCACTCAAAATGTAATACCATTTCCACCGCGTCGAAAAACGCGGGCGGAAATCCATCTGCACTCTGCCAGTTTTCAATCTTACCCGACAAAGCCTGGGACATCCTTTTTATTACTATTAAACGCAATAAAATTCCTATTATTTTAAAATGCAAGGACGCTGAGCTCCATCCGGGAAAGGAAAATGCGCTCGCAGTTAATCCTCTAACTACTTGGCTCACACAATTCGGCCACCAATCCAAGCGTAAGAGTTTCACCCATTGCGGAAATGAAAAGGGCTCTTATCTTTAACTTTCATGCCGACGAGCAGTTGCTTTTGGCATGTTCGTTTCCATTCAACATTCAAAGGAGATATCAATATGAAACATACTGTAGATGATGACACCGCCGCCACAGCCACCGCAAATCGACCAAAGACCGGTTCTTCGCCTCGTTCTGGACCAAGTGAGGCGGAAACAAAAGAGATGCAGAAAAAGGTGGAAGCTGCAGGCACTCCCGGTCCCGAACACAAGGCTCTCGATGTTCTGGTGGGGGATTGGAAAGCGGAAGTCAAATGCTGGATGGAGCCCGACGGGCCTCCCCATGTAAGTCAGGGCACTTCCAAGGCAAGTTGGATTCTCAACGGCCGTTTCCTGGAGGAAGAATTTCGTGGAGAAATGATGGGCAAACCTTTCACCGGCCGCACACTCATGGGTTATGACAACATCAAACACACCTTCAACAGTGTCTGGATCAGTGACATGCAGACTTCCATGTTTATAAGCCAGGGCAAAGGGGAGAACGGCAATAAAACAATCACTTTGGAAGGCAAGGCGGATTGCGCCGCTTCCGGCCAGAAAGACATGCCCATGAAAACTACGCTACGGCTGGTCAGCCCCGATAAACATATTTTTGAAATGTACAACGGGGCCAAAGGGGAGAATACAAAGACCATGGAAATCACTTACACTCGCAAGTGATCAGGCTAAAATCATTGAATGCACAGCGATCTTGATGACCGCTGTGCATTCCTTGCGTTGAAAAGGAGCTCGTGCGGATGAAGGTTCGTTTATCGTCCCGGGTCATTTGTAATGGGCTGGGAAGGGTCGATCCTTAGGTTACGGATTGTTAAGTCACAATGGTTCTAACTTTGGCTATCTTCAAACAACTGAAGACGATGCCCTCGTTCCCAAATGAAGTCGTTTGATGGAAAAAGCGGTCCCTCTGTTCCAGGGACTCCCGTGAATCTGAATGCCGTTGGCAACAGACGACTGAAAATTTCATCCCCTCCCTGGAAAATACTTCGGCTGTTTTGGCGGCGTCACCCATACCTGTGTCATCGATAATTTGCGCGCCGCAGTCAGCCGGGCCGATTGGTTTGAACTGAACTCAACCCCAAGGTCAGTTCCTTCGCCGAGATCACGGGACTGTCATTCTGCCCACGAAGCCCGCCATTCCCACGCACAAGGGCAAGCTACAATCGGGGAATAGATACGCGCAAAACAATGCGCTTAAAGGCAGGTCTGCCCAGAGTGTTGCCGAACAAAATCGATTTCTCCAGTAGCAGGCGAGTTTAAGACTTACCTTCTTCAGGTGGTGGGCCGGACGGTTGGCTGGAAAAGATCGACCATGTAAACCCCACCCAGTTTTACCAGGAGGTAATTACCGCCACATTTTTGCGATTTACTCATCAAGTCCTTCGCCATAGCTAAACCGTCGGCATACAACTATCAGGTCACCCGGATCGATTTTAACTTTTAAAAATTGCTCCCATTCAGCATTTTTGGAAGTTAAAGGGTGAAGTATTGATTGTAATATGCATTCTTTCTTAATAACCCTGATTCTTAGTCCATCTCCAGATCCACCCACAATATTCAATACTGTCCTAAGAGTGCAGTTGGTTGAGATTGAAATCTCACTTTTCCCTTCCAGCCCAGCGTCAAAGTTACAGACCTTTCTAGTACTCCTATCTTTTACTGACTGAACTGAACAGAAAAGTGCTCTTAGATCGCGTTTCGGTTCGAATATCCATTGCCCGGTCGTAATCGCCGATTGTCCCCAATGAACTTCGTTCGTTTCCGACAACTGGCCAAAACCTCTGCACGTAAATACCACAACCGTAGCAACCATTAGTAGGTGAGTTTTCATAATTCTTTAATAAATTTAGTCAATGGCCTGGAAAGCTACGAGTATCATCAGTTAAAGGTTTTCGGTTAAATTTTGCTCGGATCCAATTTAAATTTGTTTTCACGGATAGGGTCTCACCCACTCGCATAACAGTTAGAATATTAGTCAAATGATTCTGGCTTATACAGTGATGGTAAATTATTATTCTGTTTCCAAAAGATGATCAACCGGCTGCAGGCAGGACATTTATACATATCATCGTTTTCAAGGCGGATTACATCAAAAACGTTTTCGAGCACGCTTTGCTCATGCAGAGAGTCCATGGTCTCAGATGAAATTATTTTAAACTCATCGGGGGACGGATGGATGATTAAGTTTATAATATGCCCACATTTACAAGCAATTTTTGCCATATGACTCTCATTTTTGAATAATTATAACGTTGCGAATTCTATCTGCCTCGTTATTCTGGGCAATCTTGATTATGGTATCGGATACTTCCTCTCAAGTCTTAGCTTGACCCTATGTGTCGGACCACGGAACCCGGTTTTTAGCTCGCTTTCACCCCCCCCAATGACAGCGTCACCGAAAAGTTGCAACTCCCACACTTCAAAAATCCCCCCATGAACCCACGCGGAGCACTAAACTGGAATCCCAACGGGATTCAAGGCCCAAAGCCAAGCGGTTGACGCGAAGCAGTCTAATTTCGAGCTGACCGCATATCCCAATCTCCTTGACACGCGTCCTAATGGGTGACCCCTTAGATAGATGCTTCAATTCCAAGCGCCGTAAAAACATGATTCACCAATTTATCGTTAATATTTGCAATGGCCTCATTGACTATTATATCTGAAGGCTTATCAAACGAACTCGGCCCCCAAATGTTTACGTCGGACGAACCAGATCCGTAGCTAGGGCTAAAAAGCTTGATTAAATTCCCCTCAGTATCAGCCAGCCTCCACCAGTAATCTCGATTGCTAAAAAACGAACCAATCCGATATGTCGCAATTTTTTGAACGTCAATACCCGATTTCCACCCAACCGCCCGCCGAGACTTTTCTGGCGAATCAGAGATAGTAATCTCGAGCGTGATATCCTCCTTATTCTTCGGCACCAACTCCAAAGACACGAAATAAACGACCCGTCTCGTCTGGAGGTAATCATCACAGATGTAGTTAGTTCCTCGGGGTCTATTTGGCGTTTCCCTTAGATCGACTGGTTTCAAAAAGGGAAAGTTTCCAGCCCAGTTTGCCTTAATCTGGTTCACGAGAATTCTTTGAATGGGTAACATTGGTCAAAGCAGGTTCGATAAATATTCGTATAAGCCTTGCACACCATAAACAAAATTAATTTTGGTAACAGCGCCCCCTCCCTCAGCCAACGCTTTCTCGACTTTATTAACGTTCTCTGGATTTATTAAGCTCCAAACCATTACCTGTGTACTGTTGTTTGCGGCGCACTGCGTGAACTGTTCCATCTGCGATACAAATCGTGTCAATCTAAGGGGTCCTGTAGTATTATTGATCGGTTCACCAAAATGCTTGGCTTAAAGCCATGCCATCATTGTTTTGGCCTGCCACTAATCCGGGGCTTTGAACTTGAACTCTTCCGTCGCGTGCCACTGGCTGTCTCTTCCTTTTGCATCCATTGTCGGAGGCGGTCGTTGCACTTGCCCCTGCCCACGGGTTGAGCCTACTGCTTATTTCTTTGACTGTCAGTGTCGTTTCCGCTGTCAGCCCCACTCCTATCCTCATTTTTCCGGGTTCCCTTTCCGTCTGGCTTTCAAGTCCTTTTCCTTCCA
>JAQGOY010000256.1 GCA_028293375.1 Verrucomicrobiales bacterium
GTAATAATCGGCTGAGCAGAAGTATTCGTAGCTACGTGCAGAAATTTTTCGAAGGAAGTTGCCCATTGCCAGGTATTTGAAAAGGTGGTGTTTGATTGCCAATGGTATTCGTCTGAGAGTGAGCCTCCCGGGAAACGCAAGACGCGGATGTCGAGTTCTTTTAAAAAATCGGTAGTCGTTGAAGTGTCAAACGCCGAATCCCAAACTGCCGTGTTGAGGCCGAACATTCGAGAGTCGATCTGCCGAATGACGTTGGAAGCGTCCACGGCGATGTTCACCTGACTCGGAGGTGGAAGGGATACCAGGCTGATGTCGTCGACATAAAATGGAGGCCCGGTTCCACCACTCACGTCCTGAATCCAGAACCCATCGAAATTCGGTTTATTGGCAACGCCAAGATCTTTCATGGAGATAACTACAGGAACCCAAGTATTTGCCACGAGATTAGTAATCTTGACTGCCGGTTGTTGCTGGCCGGTGAGTTGGGCTTGTACCTGAAGTTTTTGGCTGGAGGAATTTCCTGCATTTATCCAAAACGAAAGGTTGGTAAACAGGCTCGAATCGATGGCGTCATGATGAAGGAAAAGAGCCTGATAGGAGCCGGTGGGAGTGACGCTAATCGACTTGGATCCCCCGTGCGCAACAGGAGTGGTGCTATTGAAATTTAAGTTTGCCCAGCCGTAACTCACCCAACCGCTCTGCAGTGAATCGGAATAAATCGCCTGGCCCGACACAGAAAAACCCAAGCAAAGCATCCAAACTAAAATCAAGGCGCTTTTGAGCATGATACAAACCTTACTTGAAAACTGCCATCAAAGCAGGGGCTCGCAACTACAAAGAAATTATCCGCCAAGCCGAAACGATATTTTGGTGATCAATTCCGCCCCAAAGCTGTGCTGGAGTCGCTGTAAGATTTCTTTGCGGCGATAACGAACGATTTCATCCAGCCAAACGCTGCTGTCGACATCCACAAATAATGTTCCCTTTGCAATTCCCACCGGTTTGGCATGGGCGGCGATTTTAGGATCGATGGAATGGTTCCAGACGGTGACGATCTCTGCTTCTGCCTGCCGTTGATCAATGCGAATTCCTTTGAGTATGCCGGGCAGAAGATCGGCGGCCTTTTTTTCACTGCGGGCTCGTTCTATTTCCAAAGGCGCGGTGTTGACCCTGCGCCATTCTGCCAAAGCACGCTCACGAGGTCCCACTTTTTGCCTGCTGGCCAGGGTAGGACGATTTTGGTAGGGCATCTGCATCGCAGCCCCAATTATACAACCGCGGTTCGCTTTGAATAGTCAATTTCACCCTCAGGAACAGGCCTTTCGTCCAAGACCAAAACACCGTGCGGAGGAAGGTCATAGTTTCCGGTGAAGGTCGTGCCTGTAAGGAAATCGTGGGTGGGTTTATAAAACTGGATTCGCACTGACGAGTTCTGGTGATTCAGGAGAAAATAGACCTTGGAGTTAGGTCCTTGCCGAAGACTTACCTCGACGGTATCGGGCACTTTAAGCAAGGTTTGAATGCTGCATAATTGTCTCAACCAGGTCACCAGGTCGTAATAGAACGGTTGATGACTTTGGGTGCCGATATAGATGGCTTTTCCCAGACCGTAATCATTCATGGTAATGGCGGGCGTCCCGGCGTAAAAATCGGTGGTATAACTCGCCAGGGGCGTGCAGCCCTTGGGCTCGATAAGGTCACACCAAATCCTTGCGGGGTGGAGATGGGAAGTGTGGAAAGGTCCTTTGAAAGTAAGATGGTTTATATCTTCGGCGGAACGCGGATCGAACTCCCGGACCTCGAGTCCGAACAAGTCAGTGAGGCAGTGAGGCATCCCACTATCAGGGGCCATGTTGTGTTCGTCGACGAGACCGGTGTTGAAAGTGCCGACGAGCGTCCCTCCATTTTGGACATAGAGTTTCAAGTTGTCGGCCTCGTATCCCTCAAGCAACTGAAGAGATGGAGCAAAAACCACCTTGTACTTGGAAAGGTCTTCTCCGGGTCGCGCGAAATCGACGGCAATATTCCTGTCATGCAAAGCGGTATGAAATAGTTGAATATGTTCTCTCTGATCAAAGAACTTATTAGGCTGCATGGGAAACTTCTGGGTCCACTGGTTGGGATGGCTGTAAAGAATACAGGTTTCTGCGATAACTTTTGTTCCTTTCAGCACCGGGGCCAGCATTTTAATTTCCTCCCCGATCTGGGAAATTTCGCGGTAGACCCTGTTATCGCCCCGACCATCATGGGTTAAAACTCCACCATAAAATTTCTCAGAGCCAATTCGGGGTTGTCTCCAGAAAAAGTAGAGCACGCCATCGCATCCCCGCGAAAGCAACTGGTAAGTGAAAAGTCTGACCACTCCGGGTCTGACGAGGGAGTTCACATCCTGCCAATTGACATGGCCTGCTTTTTGTTCGATGACCCAAAATCCACTGTCGCCGTCCGGTGTCCTTATGCCGCTTTTTTTCAGGCTGCGCATCATGTCCACCTCGCAAGCGTTTTCGGCCGCCCGGGATTTGATCGTGGCGTTGCTGTCTACAGCGACGAAGTCGAGCACTTCAGCGAGGTCAAAGTGATCAAACTGTCTGGTCATCGCGCGAAGATTGGTGGTAACCGGCGCATGCGGGGTAATCTCCCTCAGGGCTTCAGCCTGACAGCGAACAAAAGCCACGATAGTGTCGCTCGAGAAGCGCATCCAGTCCAGGACGAGGGCGGGGTTATGGACTGTTGGAGCCATTTGCGGCATGGGCACTTCGGAGAAATCTCTGACCACTTGACCCCAAAACCGGAGGCCCAGGAGTTCGTTCAACTTTTCGACGGTTTCATACTTGGCTTTCAGCCATGCCTGCCAATCCTTGCGCGTCTCTGGATTAAAGGAAAACTCAGTGGTGTGGCCACCAATGCCGTTATCGATCTGCCAGCCGATGAGAGAGGGATGATCGCCGAGCTCGGTGGCCATTTTGCGAACAATTCGCTTGGTATAAGTCCAATAGACATCGCTGTTAAGACAATAGGCGTGGCGAGTACCCTCGCGCAAAGTTTGGCCTTTTTCGTTGATCGGTAAAATCTCGGGATGCTTCTTGGAAAGCCAGAGTGGAGGAGCGGCGGTTGGAGTGGCGAGAACCACTTTGATTTCCTTCTCCGCCATGAGATCCATGGCTCGTCGGAGCCAGCTAAAATCAAACACCCCGTCCTCGGGTTCGCACAATCCCCAGGTGAATTCGCCCATGCGGACGACATTGACCCCTGCCTGGGCCATTAACTCGACATCACGCTTCCAGCGAGATTCGGGCTGTTCTGCAGTTCCAGCATACGGGTAGACCCAATGCTCGGGATGGTAATCGACACCGAAATACATAGGCTTCCATGGGGTTAATGGTTAATGTTATAGAGTCGGGTTCAACTCTCATGCTAACCATTTTTTTTCCATCCACAAGCAGGAATAAAACTAATTGTCATTCCTGAAATATCGCAGGTGAAGGAATGCTGACGACCAGGCTTCCGGGTCTCAAAACGGAAAACCGATGGAGAAATGGAAGGTTCCCACCGGATCCTCTTTTCGAGGATTCAGGTTGTATCCATATTCAAATCTCACCGGTCCGAGGACAGTTTTCCATCGCAAGCCAACCCCCACTGTGAAGAGCGTCTGATCGAAGGGATAACGAGCAATTTCCCTGGCAAAGGCCAGGTCGTCATTGAAAAGGACAAAGGAGATCGAATCAGTCAGGGCTTGTTCAAATTCGAGACTCGCCAGGGAGTAGGTTTCAGCGCCAACAATCTGGCCAAACGCATTTCTCGGGGCGGCCTGGCCTTCCTGGAATCCGCGAATGGAGTTCTCGCCGCCCGGGAAAAAGCGCTTATTGAAAGGGAGATCGCTGGCGGGGTTGCCCATGGCGTTGACGACCCCATGGACAGCTCCAATATGAATCCAGCGGCCCTCATCCAATGGGGAATGAAATGAACCCGCGAATTCAAACCGCTGGTAGTTCGCGTTTCCTGCCAGATATTCGGAAGCCACTTCCAAAGTGGTGAAGAGCTTGTAACCGGAATGAGGAAGAAGCGCGTTGTCCCGACGGTCGTGTTTAAAATCAAAAACAAAAGCGCCTACATGGGCATTGGTCCGCCCAAATAAAGGGTCTACATCACGCCCTGAAGCATCCAGGATTTGGTAGTTATAACGCAATCCGACGTCACTGTTGATAGGCTTCAGAAATTTGCGAACACCCGCTCCCACCCCCAGCTCCGTGCGCTCGAAGGTGGGCTCTTGCCGCCTCAACGCGTTCGCATCCAGTAACACGTCCAAGTCCGAACCTACCAATTCCGGCAGGGTATAGGTGTAATCGGCAGAAGAAGATTTCAAAGATTGAACCAATTTTAAACGGGAGTGGTGGCCTCTGCCGAAAACATTGTATTGTTCCAATTCCAGACCAACCCGAACCGTTTCATAACTTCCATAGCCAAATAACAGACTCATCTCGAGGTCTTTTCCTTCCTTTAAGGCGTAGGTCACATCCCGAGTCTCTTCGTCAACCAGGTCGTAACGCAAATCAACCGCTTTAAAGACGCCCAACCTGGAAAGCCGGAGCCTTCCATTCTCCACCGCGCTTCGATCCAATAACTCTCCCTCTTTCAATTGTACACGGCGTTGCAGCATGCCGATTTGAGTCTTTTTTTCACCTTCAAATCGGACTTTCGCGAGATGTATCAAGGGGCCACGCTGGATATCAGCTTCCATCTCCAGCTGCACCTGGTTTGAAGTATAAATCCGATTCAGGGTGGTGACTGCGATTTTCGTGTCAGGATACCCGAGATGATAATTTGTCGCTCTCAGTGTTTGCTCGAAATCCTGAAGCCAAAAACGCGAGTAGGGAGCATTGGTAACAAACATTCCAAAGGGAACGGTATTTTCATTGGTTCCATCTACAAGACGAGCATCCACCGATTTGACCATGAATCGTCTTCCCTGCTTCACCTGAATATCAACCGTGATACCGCCGGTGTCGGCATTGGTAGCGATTTGATCTACATTTACAGTGGCTTCCCCGTAGCCATCGCGGGCGAGTATTTCCGACAAATTGCCGACGCTCCGCTTTAATTTGGCAGGGGTGAACGATCGATTATGTTTTGTTTTAACAAGCCCCCCGCTGGGATAAAAATAGGAGGCGGCTTTTTTCGGGGTCAACGTCTCCAAGCCAGTAAATCGTATGAAATCATAATAAAATAAGATTCCTTCTTCCACGGTGTAAGTTGCTTTCACTATTTTAAGAGGCCGGGGAAGAGGCTCGGCTATGTAGTCTGTCCATTCCTGGTGTATAACGCTCCCATCTTCCAGGAGGAGATCGACATTTACCTTGGGCTTCAGGTAGCCGTCGGTCTTTAAGCGTGATAAAATGATGACTGCGGCATCTTCCACAAAGTTCGCGGAAAAAAATTCCGGTTTTTTCTCAGTCGACTCCAAAAGCCGAATGGTTTTTTTCAGCGCGCGATTACCGAAATAGCCGCTCCCTGTGATCTCGAGCTTCGCCTCGGGACGAGATTCTTTCGCGGCCCCGAGCATGAAAGTCATGAGCAATGCCAGAATCAAACGGGGAAATCCTGCTTGCTTCCTCATCGGGACAAAAACCTCCATTTAAACCCCGCGTTCAGAGCATTAAATCGATCATATTCACCGACGATCGACCAGTCGTCCGAGAGCTTGTATTCCACATAATACGTTTCGCTGCCGGACTCGGTAACATTTTCGCCAGACCGAATGATTAACCGATCAGAACCTCCGTCACTCCCCGTCAGTTTAGAAAACAGACTTTTCCCTAGGAACATTCCAAATCGGCTCGCTTTTTGTTGATTTGAAAAATTGATTTCGTCTTTGGGAACTTCCCCAGCGGTGAGCATGAGCACAATCTGGTCTGACGCTAATCCCGGGTTGGACGAGAACTGAATCATCGGTTCCTCGGCATTTCCGCTCACTTCCATTTTCACGTCGTATCCAAAGGCCCTGGAACCTGCGTTGACGAATAGCTTTGGGCGGAAAGGGTCGTCACTGGTTAACGAGACAAGTCCCTGGCTGAGTTCCAAACTGGAGAATGGAAATTGAAAGGTTCCGGAGTTCAATCTGATTTCTCCAAGCGCAACTGGATCCTTCAGTGTTCCAGTCAGATTGAGGTTTGCCGAAGCGACACCTCGAAAAAATGGACTTCGAATCTTGATAAATTGATCGCCTCTGACGCTGACATTCAATCCCCAGTCCGCTAGTTGTTTTTGTTCAATACTGAAATAAGGTGGACGCTTTTGAACGGAAGCCGTTTTCCCAGGCATCAAGCTTTTGATATCGCTAAGGAAAATGCTGTCCCTCAGCAGCAGTCGGCCATGAATTTGAGGTGGCGCATCATTTGTTTTCTCGATCACCAGATCCAGATCCGATCGCAGGACCAATTCGGTTTGTCGGACAATAGGCAGGTTGGTTCCAAAAAGCGTTAAGTTGAACAAAGGAATGTGAGTCGTTGGATCCAGAGTGTTGAGATCGGTTTGTCCCGAGATGACGACGGATTCGCCCCCAACCGACGCGGCGAGATTATCAAAGTGAACCAGATGGTTCGAGAAAACCAATGCTCCATGAATTTCCTGAATTGCGCCCAGCGGAACGATGGGACGGGTCGCAACACCACGCATGGCAATGTACCCGCTGACATTGGTCCCGGGGGTCAGGTTTAAATTGACGTCGACCAATCCCTGAGGCGAAAGGAACTGCGGGATAATTCGAGCAAAAGCCCCCACGCGCGCATTTCGAATTTTTAAAGCCCCCTCCGCCAGTTCAGGTTTTATTTTATCTTTTAATTCGATGGCTCCGGGGATAAAGGGAACTCTAAAAACGGCCTCCAGTGGCTGGCCTTCCACCATCAGCGTCAGTTTATCCATGAAGATATTGGTGGGAGTGATTTGCACACTGCCACGAAGCATTTCCAGCGCAGGGAGTTTATCGGACACATTGTTGGTCAGGAGCGGATCCACTTTTGCCGCAGTGAAGAGAAGCGAACCCGTCGGGGACTTCCAGGAACCACCCAGCCGAGCTTCGACACGCGGTTTTTCAAGGCTGATATGAATCAGCGGTTCTATTTTCGCCCAGAATGTTTCGTTCGTGGTCGATAACAGTTGGAGCGACAACGGTCCGTCCTGGAAGTGCACGACGCTAGTGCCCCTCAAATCGACAAACATCGGAAGCAGCCCGGTTCCCGTAATAATTTCATTGGTGTTTCCCTTGACCGAAAGTTCATTCAAACGGATTCCCTTTTCATCTCCGGTTGCCTTCAAAGAGGCGGAAAATGTCAGATTCGATTCTGCGAAAATCAACGCCTCAGAGGCCACCGAAAACCAAACTGGAGAGTTCGTCCAACCCGCATTTAGCTCAACGCTCTTAACCAGCAGGTCCTCTGGCACGGATTCCAAAAAATCATTCAGCAATTCGGGTTCAAGGTTTTGACCCGTGACTTTTAGTTCTCCCTCGATCGGATAATCGATTCGAGCGCTTGCCTGCAGACTGGAATCGCCTCCAAACAAATCGAAACCAGACATTTCTACTGTTTTGTGAACTCCCAATCCCAATCGAAGGGTGGTATCTCCGCGCGATGTCAGGCGGCGATTTACGCCATCACGGCCAATCTCCAGGTGGGAGAGAACAACACCCACGGCGTTTGTCGTGTAACTGGCCTTCCCCTGAACTCGTGCCGTTGACTTTCCAGAAATTAACTCCATTTCGAGATTGGTTAACCCTTGTTGGCCTCCGCTCCAGGCCACTTTTGCATCCAGTTCTTTTGAAGGCCCTGCGTATAATTTTCGAACAGAGAAATGTCCAGTAGAAGTAAAGTTGGTAACGGCACCAGAAAAGGTGGATTGAAGCTGCAGGTCTCGATAAAAGACTGAATCCGGAAGGAAAGAGTTAAGGAAGCCACCTTCAGCTGTCACCAGACCAGATTCTATCACCTGGGTTTCCAAATTGCCTTTGGCTTTAATTTCCAATTGCGAACCCGGGCCGAACTGCACTAACAAATGTTTGATTTCGGTCACTGGCCAAAGCAAACTGCCGTCGAGGCTTAAGTCAGTCGCTTCCATTTCCCGGTAAGCCATGGCGTGGCCTCGAACGCTATAAGTAAGTTCAGGATAATCACTCTTTCCTGGTTTAAGCCGAACATCACCAACGAAAAGTCCTTGAGCGTTAAAAACTTTTTGCTTTGCAGCATTAAAATCGAAATGAATCGCCGACTCGGGTGATAAAAGCTTTCCTCTAAAATCGACAGCGGTTGGGCTGGTTAAATAAATTCTTAACGGTTCAGAGGATATTTCGAGCGATGTCACCTTCACCTGATTGGTATCTCCGGAGGCCTTCAAAATAAGGGAGGCAGGAAAAGCCCGAATTACTCCCGGCATCGTTTCTGAATTCGCTTCTGCAGACACTTTGAACTCTTGGTTGGTCCACGATGCCGTCAAACCTCCAAGAAAGGCCTTATAATCCGGCAAATTAAAAACCTCTCCAGGGATCACCAGATTTGTCGCCTCCAGAAATCCCCAAGCGGGCAGTTCCCTGTTTGGCGTAAAAGCGGCTCCCGCAGTCATTAGATTGGTTTGCCACTTCACCCATCCGTTCAATTCCGCCTGGTGGGCGCTGCGGCTGATCTGAAAGCGAATATCGGCGCCAAATGGGTCCATCTTTCCCTGAATACCCGTTTCGGAGGGGGCCTGATTGTTTACTTCGACCGTAAACGACTGTTTAAAATCAGTGCTTATAACGATCCCACTGATCACGGCGTTGGACCAGGTGAGGTGGGTGACCTGAAATTGTTTTCCGCCCAACATGATTACCCCATTGGTCAGGCCAGCGCGGGAAATGAACTTACGGGCGGTAAGCGCCAGTTCCTGGATTTGTTCGATTTTCTCGTAGGGTGCAGAAGCTGGACCATCGGTCTTCGCCTCAGTTACTTCTAAAACCCAGTTGGAGACTGAATACTCGGACGGGGTGATTGCTTTGCGTCTTAAGATTTTTTCACCGATCGCCAATGGGGTTAAGGAGCGAATAGATTTGGCGTGAAACACAAACGCCGAATTGGTGTAGGTAACATCGTGCAATTCGAACTGGTCGAAACCTTTACGTTCGTACCGGGAGTAATAAAGTCCTTTATTAACGGTCAGGCTCCTTAAAACCCACGGCATCCACAAGGGGGAAATGGCAAAAAGCAGGAGACCCAGGAGAATCGTAATGACTATCCCTTTCATCCCTCTGCGAATCCATTTGCGGACGAACATCCCCTCGATTCTAAGATCAGGGCTTTCCTGCTCAATACAGGTGCACCTTACCTAAATGGGACGGGATGCCTGTCACTTGATAAGGTTATGGATGACGCTCTTCGCCTTGGGATGTTATCGAGGAATTTTGAAGTTACGGACTTGAATCGGCTGATGGGGAAGTTCGGGCAGGGTCAGAATAAGATAACCCCCATCTTTCAATAATTCGCATCCTGTCGGAGAAGGGCAAATTTGAACGTGGAAGGGTTTCCAATCTTTGGCTTTACCCAGGGCTTTGCTCATCCTTCGAAAAGCAGTACCAAGGAAGTTAATCGTTGGCATTCCGGCCAGGAGAAAGCTTAGCTTGAGCAAGAGCGGGGTATGCAGATGTCCAATAATGGTCAGAGAAATCTTAGGCAGGGCGGCTTTTATTTCAGGAATCTCAAGGAGATAGGGAAGCGCCGTAGGATCATGGCAAAACAATACGATCCGTTGATCTTCGCGAACCTGTTGGAATGCCTGGGTCACATTTTCCAGGTGGGATCTTCTCAGATCCTGCCATTCCACTCGTTCGTCGGGGAGGGTTTCAGGCAGATAGGTTGGCAAGGCAATTAACGATGAAGCGACTCCAATCAACACGAAAGGGCCCCGGGTCAAGGTCCATACCGGCTCAATTTCCAAATCCCTTACAGCACGGTAATAGCTTTCCAGTCTCAGGCCCCCATTTCCAGCTACCATGCTGTCCTTTCCAAATTCGTGATCGCCAAGGACCAGTTTAAGTCGGCTCGAAAAACGGGCCCTGAGTTTTTGAATGCAGAGGGTGGCACTTTCCAAAGCGTAAGGATCCGCCAACCCGACAAACCCGGTGTCGCTGGAAAAATCCCCGTTTGCGACCACGATGTCAGGCTCCTCATCGGTACGGAGAATTGGTTCCAATAAGTGATTCTGGAACAAGCCGTTATGGAGCCAAATGTATCGCCGATAAGCGTTGAGAAGCCACCGTTTGAATGGGTTCCCGATCTTCATGGCTTCGTGCCCATCCCTGGCCTGTTCACCAGGACAGGCATAGTGCAGGTCCGAGACTACCATGATTTTCGTGGTTGGCACTTCAGAAAACTAAACCATTCCCGACGGTTCTGAAAAGCGATCTTCTCTCCAGGGATCAGCAGTGTTGGAATAACCGCGCACTTCCCAAAATCCCAATATATCGCGATCTAGAAAGGCAATTTCCCGGATGAACTTAGCTCCTTTCCAGGCGTAGCGTTTTGGAAGAATGACTCGGGCCGGGCCACCATGCTCACGGGTTAATGGCGCACCTTTCCAGGAATGGGCAATCAAAACATCGTCGTCCATGCACACGTCCAAGGGATTGTTGGTGGAATACCCGTCATAGCTCTTGAAAAAAACATGGGTCGCTTCCGGCTTTGGCTTAACGAGGTCGACAATCGAAAAAAAGGAAACACCCTTCCACTCCATGTCGAACTGGCTCCAGGTAGTGACACAATGGAAATCACTCGTGTCGATAAACTGCGGCATAGCCATGAACTCAGCCCACGAAAGGCGAACAGGATTGTCAACTTTCCCATGAATGTACAACTCCCATTTATCCAGCGGGATTTCAGGGCGTATTCCCAAATCGAGCACAGGAAAGTTGTGGACCTGACGCTGACCGGGGGGAAGGCGATCCGAAGAACGCTCTGACTGTTTTGGCTCTCCAGCCCTTTTTCGAGCCCAGCGCTCTTTCGC
>JAQGOY010000001.1 GCA_028293375.1 Verrucomicrobiales bacterium
CGTCCATTGCGCAAACATGAATTGCGCAGCGAATATTTCATTAGGCTTCAAAAGTTTACCGAATCGGTTACGTTATGCAGATGACGAGCAATACGGGTCCTCGATTGGGCATCCATCAACTGCTGAACCTGGAAAGCGTTCAGCTTCGGTTAAAGGGAACGCAGCGTGAGGATGTCCTTCGCGAATTGGTGGAGGCCATCCCTGTCCTTAAAAAAGAAAGTGCAGCGCGGAATACTTTATTTTTGGCATTGTTGGAGCGGGAAAAACTTCATAGCACGGGCATAGGCGATGGAGTGGCTCTGCCGCACGCACGCAATGCGCTGGTTGGAATGGTGGAGAATCCCGTGATCGTCTTTGGACGCCATGCCAATGGGGTACCTTTTGGGGCCATTGACGGGGAACCCTCCAGGATATTTTTCCTGGTCGTTGCTCCCAATGTGACTCAGCACCTCGGCATCCTGGCGCGCCTTTCCCGGATGTTAAGAGATCCAAAGCTTCGACAGGCTTTGTTACTCGCGGAAAAACCAGATAAGGTGATTAACCTTCTCAAACAGGCGGAAACGGACCTTTGATTTAGACCTCTCCTCTGAAGCCATTTTGTCTTAACGCCTCGAAGAGCACGAGGGAGACACAATTGGAGAGATTGAGCGAGCGCGCATTGGAATTGAACATGGGAATGCGCAACCAGCGGCTTCGATTTTCTTCGAGGATGGATTTCGGAATACCCGCAGTTTCGCGGCCGAAGACCAGGTAATCGTCTTTTCCAAATGCTGGCTCAGAATACAGGATGGGTCCGTTCGATTCGATAAACCAAAATTTCGCATTGGGAGGGCAAGCCAGGTTGAAGGCGCCCCAATTCGGCCAGCGATGCCATTGGAGATGATTCCAATAATCCATTCCAGCGCGCTTGAGTTGTTTGTCGTCGAGCAAAAAACCAAGCGGCTCGATCAAGTGCAGAACGGTATGAGTAGCTGCGCAAACACGGGCAATGTTCCCGGTATTCGGCGGAATTTCGGGCTCAATGAGCACCACGTTCACGATTTCCCTTTCCGATAGAATACTTTCCAAAGGACGAGCCCGTGGGCTGGAGCTGTCATTCCCGCGGCCGTCCGGTCACGCGCCTCCAGGATGGTCGAAAGTGAATCCTTGTCGAGCTTGCCAGACCCCACCTGGACCAGGGTGCCAACCAGGCCCCGGCACATCTTGTAAAGGAAGCCGTCACCCTCGATAATAACGGTTATCAGTCGATCCTCTTTTTTAATGGCCATTTTTTGCACCGTGCGCACGGTGGAATCCATCTCGTAGCTTCGGGTTCCCGCAAACGACTTAAAATCGTGCTTCCCGATCACCTTTTGGGCGGCTCTGCTCATGGAGTCAATATCGAGGGCTTTTGGAATGTGCCAGGCACGCTGGACCAGCAGCGGGTTCATGGCGGGAGCATTCCAAATGTAATATCGATACTGTTTACCTGTGGCGTTGAAACGCGCGTGAAACGAAGCGGAACATCTTTTTGCGGACATCACGCGAATGGTTAGCGGAAGGAAGGCATTGATGGCGAGCATCAGTCGGGGGTCAGGCAGGCGCAACTCGGTCTTTGGAATTTCAACATGGACAACCATGCCGATGGCGTGCACGCCAGTATCCGTGCGACTCGAGCTATGGACCCTGGGCGCTGATGGAAACAGTTTCGCCAGGGCTTCCTCGACAAGTTGCTGCACGCCAAGCCCGACCTTTTGGATCTGCCATCCGGCGTAGGGAGTTCCATCGTAGGCGATGGTAAGGACAAATTTTATCAATTCCGGTTCCACGATCAGGAACGAATAAAGCTATCCAGATAACTCTGGAGAAGGATTGCTGCCGCAGTTTTGTCCACCTTCTCCTTGCGTTTATCCCGACGCACATTGGCATCGATCAAGTAACGATTAGCCTGGGCAGAGGTGAGTCGCTCATCCCATGTTTTAATGGGAATTGTGATTGTGTCCTTGAGCACTTCAATAAACTGCTTCACTTTGGCAGCCATGGGGCCGTAACTGCCATCCATGTTGCGGGGCATTCCCACCAGGAGTTGCTCGACTTGTTTCTCACGAATGATTTCCTTCAGCCGGACGAGAAAATCAGTAAAAGGCTCGGCAGGAATAAATTCGAGAGGTTGGGCAATACAACCCAACTCATCGCTGATGGCAATGCCCATCCGTTTGCTACCGTGATCTATGGCAAGAATCCTCATGTGTTTGTCCGGGCTATAATTTTGCGAAAGAGTTGTTGGCCGCTTCGATTGTTTTCTCGATGTCCTGTTCTGTGTGAGCGGTGGAGATGAAACCCGCTTCGAACTGGCTCGGAGCGAAATAGATTCCCTGTTCCAACATGAGATGAAAGTATTTGGCAAATTTTATTCTGTCACTCCCCATCGCTTCTCCGAGGTTCTTTACGGATCGATCAATAAAATATCCGCAGAACATGGAGCCTATACGGTTAAATTGCACTGGAATATTGTATCTGGCAGCGGCGGTCTTCATTCCAGATTCCAGGCTCGCTCCCAGGACTTCCAGCGTTTTATAGACCTCAGGCGTCAGGTTTTCGAGGGCCGCGATACCAGCGGCCATGGCCAGTGGATTACCGCTCAAGGTGCCCGCCTGGTAAACAGGTCCAAGCGGTGCCAGTTTGTCCATGATCTCATTTCTCCCTCCGAAGGCGCCGACTGGCAATCCCCCGCCAATAATTTTTCCAAAACAAGAGATATCCGGGCGTATGCCGAAAAGCTCCTGGGCTCCGCCCCTGGCCAACCTGAAACCAGTCATGACTTCATCGAAAATCAACAAAGCACCCTCCTCCGAACAAACAGTGCGCAGGAATTCCAAATAACCAGATTCTGGCAGGTAAAGCCCCGCATTTCCCGGAACTGGTTCCACGATGATACCGGCAATATCATTTTTGTTCGCAGCGAACAGTTCTCTCAAGGCCTGCGGATCATTAAAAGGAGCAACCAATGTGTGTTGCGTGAAGGAAGCGGGAACTCCGGCACTGTCAGGATGGCCGAAGGTCAATGCTCCAGAGCCGGCTTTAACCAATAGGGAATCAGCATGTCCGTGGTAACATCCGTCGAATTTGATGATCTTGTTGCGACCCGTAAAGCCCCGAGCCAAACGGATGGCCGACATCGTCGCTTCCGTCCCGGAATTGCAAAATCGAATTTTTCCAATCGAGGGGACGGCTTCCTTTACTAATTCCGCCATGCGAACTTCCAATCGATTCGGAATGCCAAAACTGGTCCCGTTTTCTGCTGTATTTTGGACAGCCTTGATGATTGGTGAGAAGGCATGACCGTGAATCGCAGGACCCCAGGTGCATACGTAGTCGATATAATCATTGCCATCGACATCGGTCAGATGGGAACCGGCGGCCTTTTCGACGAAAAAAGGTTGCCCGCCAACACCGCGGAAGGCTCGTACCGGCGAATTCACTCCTCCCGGAATGGATTTAAGCGCTGAGGCAAATAATTGTTCAGAAATGGTGCGGTTCATTATTCAAAAATTTCGCGATAACGTTGTGCCAGGGGGATGCGGCGGCCCATTCCAAAAGCCTTTGAAGTCACCTTCAATCCGGGCGCAGCCTGGCGACGCTTGTATTCGTTCACATTGATCAGGTTAATGATTCGTTTCACGGTAGCTGAATCGTGACCAGCCGAAATAATATCTTTTCCTGACAATCCTTTAACCACATAAAGCTCAAGGATGTTATCCAGCACCTCATAAGGAGGCAAAGAGTCCTGGTCTGTTTGATTCGGTCGCAGTTCTGCAGAAGGTGGCTTGGAAATGCTATCCAGAGGAATAAGCACACGATTCCGATTTATTAACTTCGCCAGCTTATACACCATGGTTTTTGGCACATCGCTAATAGCTGCAAGTGCCCCGCACATATCGCCATAAAGCGTGCAATAGCCCACCGCCAGCTCGCTCTTATTTCCCGTCGTGAGCACCAGTGAACCAAACTTGTTCGACATGGCCATCAGAATTACTCCGCGAAGGCGTGCCTGCATATTTTCTTCTGCGGTGTCCTCTGCCCGACCTTCAAAAACCTGGGCCATTCCCGATTTCAACATCTCAAAAGATTTACCGATGGGAACCACGTCATACTTGATGCCCAGGTTTTGCGCCAGGATACGCGCGTCATCCAGGCTGCCTTGTGAAGAATACTGAGACGGCATGGAAATCCCGCGCACAGCCTTTGCTCCGAGAGCCTCGACGGCAAGGCACGCAACCACAGCGGAATCGATTCCTCCGCTAAGCCCCAGCACAGCCGTTTTAAATCCTGTTTTTTCGAAATAGTCCCGAATCCCAATGACCAACGCCCCATAAATCGATTCAGCATCAGTCAGCGGTATTTGGGAAACAGGTGCACTGCTGAAAGGGTCCACCACAAGAAAGTCTTCTTCGAATCGTTTGCCCCGGGCAACACAATCCCCAATGCCGTTGAAAACCATGCTGCCCCCGTCAAAGACCAATTCGTCATTCGCGCCAATGAGATTGCAATAGGCAATGGGTTTGCGAATCTTCCGGGCCAGACTGGACAGCATCTCCTGCCGGACACGGGTCTTTCCAAGGTGCCAGGGCGAAGCAGAAATATTCAAAATCATCTCCACGCCCTGGCGGGCGAGATCAATAGGTGGATTTTTTTTGTAAAGCCGAGAATCCCAAAAATCCTCGTCATTCCAAATATCCTCGCAAATGGTAACCCCCACCTTCATTCCACCGAGGTCAATCGGAAAATTATCCATTGCGGGCTCGAAATAACGAGCTTCGTCAAAGACGTCGTAGGAGGGTAAGAGTGTCTTCGTACGAGTCAGCAATATCGATCCGTTTTGGAGGAGAGCGACAGAATTGGTGATGGGAAGCCCCACACCTATTTTGTTTTCTCCCACAAAACCGACCAATAAAGCGGTATTCCCCACCTTCGCAGCCAGGGTTCCGAGATGCGACAGGTTTCCGTGTAGAAATGCCGCCCGAGAAAGGAGATCGCGTGGAGGATAGCCGCAAAGCGAAAGTTCAGGAGTCAGGACAATGGACGCACCCTCTTTCACTCCCCGCTGGTAAGCTTGAAGGATTTTTGCACTATTGCCCGCAAAGTCCCCAACCGTGGTATTAATCTGGCCGAGGGCGATCTTCATTTCTGGCGAAAAAACGTTTGTTTCAACGTGCCATATCTTGTGCGAATAACCGTGCCAGTTCCCACACCATTTTTTTCAAACCACCCCTGCGGTGTTTCCAATACATACTGCAGGTTGTCCGTAGCGGAAAACACGGAGTTGGTGTCGAAAGGCTCCAAATTATGAATCTCGGCAATCACGCCCTCGGGATCGATATAAGCCGCGTTGAGTTTAATGGAGGTATTTTTCATCCAAAAGGACATGGGGGTCGGCCGTGGAAACACAAACAGCATCCCATCATTGGTATTCATGTTCGTTCGGAACATCATTCCCGTTTGCATTTCACGCCCGCTCAATGCCATTTCTGCTTCCATCTCGTGGGTACCAATATAAAGGGTAATCTTGCGCAAGGTCGGCTGGGCGGCGGTTGGGATTGCAGGTTCGGCAGGCGCGGCAGAATTCGTTGGAGGAGCAGACCCCACGGCAACGGTCGGTTTTTGATCACAACCCATGACCAACAACAAACTGGCAAGAAGCAAAAGACGAACCGAATTCATTCCCACAGGTTGCACTGGGTCGAACTCTGTTTCAATGCGCAAAAAGTGACAAAATGTCCGGGAACCCGACCAACACAAGCAGTCTCGCCAACAGGCCTCCCCACACTGTAGCGAAATAAGTCAGTATTCGCTGCCTGTTAAGGCTGAGTTTCCAGGGGCGTAATCTTGTAACGGACCTTTACGCTGGGGGGATCAGCAGTAAATGCCACAACCTGGAAAAGTACCGATCTTCCGGAGGCGGTCATAAAACCAAAAGTTTGCGGTAGATTAGTTTGGTTACGCGTCGCCCCGGTCAGACCGGTCGCAATCTTACCCCCCGTAGTAGAGTAACTATTTAAACCATCGATTCCTGGTAAGTTCTTGATCGTTTCAAAACCGACCACCCTGGTGCCAGGGAAGCCTTGCACGGTTATTGCCTTGTCCGTCACGTTCTCCCTGATTACCCAGAAGAGAGCGGGAGGGATGCCATTTGTGAAAGCGGCCTTGATTTTTAAGTTTTTAAAAGGAAAACGTTCTTCTGTTTCCAGACTCAGAATCTCGCTGTGATCCGAAGGATCCATCAGCAGTGTTTTTTCGATGAATGCGCCTGTTGGCGGTTGAAACGGCTTCGCGGGTGGTGGAACTGTGGGTTTGTACTGATAGTGAGCCGCCGGCCCTTCAGGAAAATCTGCAGCAGCCTTGTAATCAACATTATAAATAAATAACGTGGCCAGGACCAGGGCGGTGGCGATTGCAAAAAAAATGAAAATGAATCTCGCACCTGGCTTTAACTTGTGCAGAAGGTAATATTTTATTCCCGCCGCACCCGGCAAATCGAATAGCGGAAGTTTATCCGGGGTGATTCCCTTTGCCCTTGCCCAGGCAGTTCCGCAAAGAAAATAACGATTCCTTTGCTGCGCAATGGTGACAAAACTTAAATAGAAAATTACCAATCCTGCGAGAACACCAAACCAAACCCACGGGTTATGGGAAAATATTCCCAGCATCAAAAGAAAGAACGGCAAAACAAATAACCAAACACCCGTCGTAGCGCCTCGTCGACTCACTTCGTTTTTCTCAGCTTCTGTCATGTTAGCGCAAATTTCCTGTACTTCGGGAGATTGGAACGGGGAGGAAGTTCGCCAATCCGGTTGTGCTATTGACGATTTATTTGTTGGAGAGTCAGTTTTCGGTTGAGGATTTCCCGCGATGGTCTCGATGCAAGTTTTGACCTCGCTTACCTGCTGGAAACGAAGTTCCGGCTGGTTCTGAAGGGCACGAAGCACAATTTCATCCAACCTCACATCGACCTGAACTTTGTTGGAAGGCGGTTGAATGAGCTTGCCAGGAAGTTCACCGGTGAGCAGTTCGTAAAAAACCACACCCAAAGAATAAATGTCCGCCCGGCTGTCTACCCGGCTGGGGTCACTTTTCTGTTCGGGAGCACTGTATCCAGGAGTTCCCACCGCATTTGTAGTGGTGATCTCAGCAGCAGAATTTCCTCGTTCATCCGATGTCTGGCGAGTCACTCCCAGCATCTTTGCAATTCCAAAATCAGCAACTTTCACTCGGCCCGATTTATCCAGAAGCAGATTTTCCGGTTTAATGTCGCGATGAACAATTCCCCTGTCATGGGCGAACTGCAAGGCGTCACATAGCGGCGGGATAACGGCAACCGCCTCTTCCGGTGTAAATTTTCGTGCGCGTAAAAGTTGACGGAGATTGGCGCCATCCACAAATTCCATGAGCAGGTAATAAAAGCCGCCCGCTTGACCGAAATCGTAAATGGTCACGATATTCGGGTGATTGAGCGCGGCCAGGGCCTGCGCTTCATGAGTGAAACGTTCCGCAAATTTGGCGTCCTGCACGCGCTCCGGTGCAAGAAGTTTTAGTGCAACAAAACGGTTTAATGTTTTTTGCCTGGCTTTGTAAACGACTCCCATCCCTCCTCTTCCAAGGCAACCGACAATTTCCAGGTTGGGAAAGTGCGGAGCAATTTCCTCGGGCGGTAACGGTGATGGAGGTGCCGCATGCTCATCTGTAAAAACTGTCTCCGTTTTGAAGTTAAGGGCCATCAGACAGGCCGGGCAGAGTCCCGAAGGGGAGTTTTCGGGAAGAGGGGCGTCGCATTGGGGACAGATTTTCGGTGGCGTCTTGCTCATACCGGTTAATTACCGATCCGCAGAAGGTTGTTACACGAAACCTTCATCTATTTTCCGGCAAGTGCGGTTGCCAAAAACCGCATTTCTGATTCTATATCTTCACCCTCAGATAAAGTTTGGGAAATTTCTTCCCGGTAGATTTCGCGAAATCGTTTTCGGAGTCGATGAACCGCGACACGAGTGCCTCCCTCCGAGGCTCCAAGCCTTCTGGAAATCTCAGTGTAATCAATATTTCCGTTGGTTGCGGAAAGTGAATCCTTCAATATTTCAAAATCATTCAATTTTTGCGCGAGAGAGAATTCGTCGCGCAGTCGTTTGACTGTCAAATCCAGCAGGGTCATCGCCCAATCTTTATCGTACGACCGATCCCCGTCGTCCTGGCTGGACGCGGCAACGGCATGGATCTTCTCCATGGTTTCGTGGTCAAAGGACACCGGCTTAACACCCCCGCCCCTGCGTTGTGCAGAGGCTCGCCGCCATTCGTTGCTCATGAATTTTTTTAAGGCAATGATAAGAAAGGTCCGCAGTTTTCCCTTTTCCCGATCAGCTGATTCCAACCATCGCTTCTCCAACAGGCGGCAAAAAAATTCCTGGGTAATATCCTGGGCATCGTGAGGAGATTGTCCTCGACGAAGGACATAGGCATAAAGGGGATTCCAATAACACCGACAAAGAGACTCCAGCGCGGCAGCCGAGTCAGGGTTGTTTTCACGGGTGGCGGCAAGAACAAGCGACCATCGAGTGAGCGGAAAAGAACGGACAGATTCGTTGGATGAAGTTTGGCTGGTCACTGAGATG
>JAQGOY010000008.1 GCA_028293375.1 Verrucomicrobiales bacterium
TGGGAGAGAAACAACGATCAAAGTCCAAGGGCTTTTTTAAGAAGAGATTTTGTTTTGTTTTGCCCGACCTGGCGAGGTGAAGTCAATAATCCAGGATCATTCGAACTTTACCTTGGAGAAGTGAACGACCTGTTGGCAGCCGTCAAATATGTACGGGCGCTTCACTATGTCGACAGCGCGCGGATCTATTTTGTGGGCTATTCAGCCAGCGGAACTCTCGCCCTGCATGCAGCGGAAACAAAAAATGGATTGAGGGCGTTGTTTTCGATCGGAGGCGGGGCCGATTTTTCCCATGAGATGGCCGATGGAAAAGGATATGAAGAAACTCCTTTTGACCTGGGAGACAAAAAGGAGATTGAAATACGGAATCCTCGTAGTTTCGTGGCATTTATCCAATCGCCGGTCTACTTCTTCGAAGGCGGAAATTCCTGGTATGCCCCCGATGGATGCCGAATGGAAATCCTGGCCAAAGCGCTAGGAAAACCGTTCCAGGCGATAATCGTTCCCGGAGCTCATCACTGGAATGTTTTGCAGCCGGCGTGCGACTATATTGCCCATCAGTTGTTATTGGATACCAATGAAACTGTAAATTTCCAGTTTAGCGCTGTGGAAGCGAGAAAGTATCTGCCTTCCGGTCAGCCGAGCGCCGCTCTGAAGTAATGGAGGATGGCACGTCAACACGTGAAAAACTTCCGATCAAAATGAGGCCCAGTCCGGCAGTTTCAAAGATCCAATTTGTCCGCGGGCAGCCGAAATGAAAACCGCTTCCTGGCTGAACATAATGAAAAGTAGCCACCCGAAAAAAAAGGACGCTGCACAGAAAAATGCCACCTACACCTATCAATCCGGTAACCACGTAATGTTTTAACAGCAGCGCACGACAGACGATAGCCAGCCAAATGGCGGCTACCAGGCCGCCGACGAATCCAGTATAAACAATAAATCGCCGGTAGGCGTACCATCCCTGCTCCTTGGAAAGACCTTTGAACCAGTTCAGAACAGGATCAATGAGATCAATCTGTTTATCCAGAGCAAGTATCAACAGGATGATGGACAACCAAATCCATGCCCTTTGAATGGATGAATTGCCTGCAGAACGGGCGCGCTGAATTACCCTAACGGTTGCGAGAATGAGTCCAGCTAAAAGCCATCCTGCCGAGGTGCTCTCGTCCCAGTTTGAAAACCTGAAAAAATGGTTGATATAAACAGCCAAAAACACAGGTTTAAGACTGTATCGCATTTACCAGAAGAACTAGAGGGGATGTCGGGAGATTCGGATAGTGAAAGGACCGAAAGAGGGTCAGTTGCGGCCTTAAAGCGGCTGATGATGGCAAAACTTTGGTTGGAGCGAGTTTCGATGAAAAGAATGAGAGGCGTGCTTTCTTGCGTAGCTATTGAGGTTTGCTATTGTTCGCAGCAATGCCGACGCTGTTCGATAAAATAAGCGCCAATGCGGAATCGCGATTAACCCTGCCAGAAAACCGCCCCCCCTCAGAAGAGCTTGCGAGGTACAAAACATTTTTGAAGGTGGAGACCCATCGACTCAAGATTCTTCATCGGGGAGGTGGCAGCGGTCACCAGGTATGCCAGGCTCGCGCAACCATTTTGGATTTGTTGCTTCGATACATTCTTGATGCAGTTAAAAACACCCTTCCGGCCGGGGACATGAAAGCCACCCAATCATTAGCCCTGGTGGCGATCGGAGGATATGGACGAGCGGAACTGAATCCTCACAGCGACATCGACATCATGTTTCTGCACGATGGAACACTTGTCTCCCGTAACAAACCGCACGCTGCCCTGACTGCTTTGACGGATGGCCTCCTTTATACCCTTTGGGATCTAGGGATGAAGGTGGGACATTCGGTTCGAAACATTGAAGATTGCGTTTCGGTGGCCAATACAGACATGCAATCGAAAACCTCGCTCATCGAGGCTCGATTAATCACAGGCGAAGTCGCTCTCTTCGACAAGTTTCAAAAAGCGGTGACGAGCCGATGCGTGGAAGGCCACGAAACAGAATATATCGAAGCGCGTCTTGGCGATCAGGCGGCAAGGCGAGCCAAGTTCGGCAATTTTGCCATGATGCAGGAACCGAACATCAAAAATGGATGCGGGGGCCTCCGTGATTTCCAAAATCTAATTTGGATGTCCTACTTTAAATATCGCACACGCTCCCTGCTGGAGTTGGAACAGAAAGGAATGGTGAGTGCGGCCGAAAGAAGACAACTCGAAAGCGCTTACGATTTTCTGTTGAGAACGAGAAACGAACTTCATTACCTGTTAAATCGAGCTGGAGATGTGATGCAAAAGGCGACGCAACCGGCAATTGCCCTCCACCTGGGTTACGCGAACCGATCGCCAAGCGGCCGCCTGGAAACCTTCATGCGCGACTATTACACCCATTCGCGAAATATCGATTTGATTACCCGCACAGTGGAACAGCGATTGGCGCTGGTGCCGAAAAAGAAGTTGTTACCTTCGCTAGGCCAGTTATTGAAATCGCGACGGGAGAAAGCGCGAGTCCAACTGCTCGACGGTTTTAGAATTTTGGATGGGCAGATATTGCCAAACACGAACCAGATATTTAAAGAAAGCCCGAAGCGGATGATGCGGCTGTTTCTTTATGCGCAACAACGCGGCCTGGCCCTGCATCCGGATCTGGCCCAGTTGCTAAGGAACAATTTACAACTTGTCGACCGAAGTTTCCTTAAGGATGAACATGTTCGCGAAACCTTCCTGGAAATCCTGGACCAGCGAGGAAACGTTGCTCCTGTTCTTCGACAGATGCACGAAGTCGGATTCCTGGGTAAGTTCGTGCCTGAATTCGGGAAATTGACCTGCCTGGTTCAACACGAGTTTTATCATCAATACGCCGCTGACGAACACACCCTGGTATGCATTCAAAAACTGGATCAGCTTTGGGAAACAGAGGCGCCGAATTTGAAGCCATACGGAGAGGTCTTTCGTCATGTCGAACGGCCCTTCGTTCTTTATCTGGCGCTGTTGCTTCATGATTCGGGAAAAGCCTACCACACTGGAAAGCACGAAGAAGTGGGAAGCCACCTGGCATTGAAAGTGGCCAAGAGGCTGGGCCTGGATGGAGCGACCACTCACTCTCTAAGCCTGCTGATCCAGGAGCACCTCACCATGGCCCAGATCTCGCAGCGCCGGGACCTAGACGACACTTCCGTCATCAAAACATTCGCCTCGCAAATCCAAACGGTCGAGAACTTGAAAATGCTGTTTTTGCACACCTTTGCAGACTCGACGGGGACCAGCGATCAACTTTGGAATGGGTTCAAGGATTCACTCCTTTGGACGTTATTCCACAAAACGCGAAATGCTCTTAGCGGTGGAACAGAATTCATGCTGGCGGAGACGCGACAGCGCGAACTGCTCATGGAGGAAGTCCGACGTCTCCTTCCAAAAAATTATTCCGAGGAAGAAATCGAAGCCCACTTCTCCAATCTCCCGCCCCGATACTTTCAGATCCACGACGCGCAGGAAATCCTACACGACCTCACGCTGGTCCACGAGTTCATCCAGAAACAGGTAAGTGAAAAAGACAACCCACTGGAGCCTGTTGTGTCCTGGCAAAACGAACCGGATCGAGGCTACACGCTGGTAACCGTTTGCACCTTTGATCGAACGGGGCTATTCAGCAGCATTTGCGGTTCAGTGACAGCGGCGGGGCTTAACATTCTCGCGGCCGACATTGTGACCAGGGAGGATGGGATTATTTTGGATTCCTTTTTCGTGGTGGATGCGCGGACTGGAGTACTGGCAAATCGAGAAGAGAAAAACAGTTGCGAGCAAATCCTCGATAGAATCTTAACCGGTGAAGAGATCGATCTGGATACCCTGATTCGTAAGCAGAAATTACCCGGGGCGACATACAAGCCGCTTGAGGATGAGGTTATTCCGAGCCGCATCCATTTTGACAATGACACTTCCGATACTCGAACCGTCATTGACATTGAAACCGAGGACCGCGTCGGTCTCCTGTTTCGAATCACACTGATTTTTGCCGAGCTCAACGTCGACATTTCGCTGGCAAAAATATCCACGGAAAAAGGTGCAGCAATAGATACCTTTTATGTCACGGAAGAGGACGGCTCAAAAATCACCGATCCTCACCGGCAGAAAGAATTAAGCAATGCCCTGCGACAGACATTGCAATAGACTCCAAAAACAAAATTTATTAAATCTGGGAATATTTTGTTGGAACCAGGAAGTGGCTGGATATCTTCGAAACGGTGTCGGCGAATTGGGGATCGCCCGAAATTTTCTTCCAAGTGGGGTGCTTGCTGAATTCGCCGAAGTGCTTTTTGTGTTCTTCCTTGTTCTCCGCCGAAAGCATGTAAACGAGGTGCGGCATGTTCGAGCCCATGATGGTTGAACCGTAGAAAACAGGAGCGAGCCCAACATCGCGCATGACCTGGATTTCACCGGCATTGAACATCTCTATCTTTTTGATGGCCTTCAATTCACTGTGGCTTTCATAAGTGCGCAATTCAAAAATCCGTTCCTTTTTCTCTTTCGACAAAGCGGAAAGTTCAATGACAGGCATGCCCGAAAAGGCCTGTAGCAACCAACTATCAACACGGGCGAAAGCGGGTTTGGCTTTGGGGGTATTCAAATAATCCGCGCCGTCCTTAAGCAACTGCGGATCCTTAAGGAAATTCGCAGAGACCTCCGCA
The DNA here is from genome assembly GCA_028293375.1 of Verrucomicrobiales bacterium. Classification (GTDB taxonomy): domain Bacteria; phylum Verrucomicrobiota; class Verrucomicrobiia; order Limisphaerales; family JAQGOY01; genus JAQGOY01. The sequence continues at coordinate 4,704 of JAQGOY010000008.1, forward strand.
AATTTTTCCAGCGAGGGGTAAGCGATCAGCATGTAGATCACTGGGCCTTCTTTGGCGTCTGGTTCCGTGAACACTCCAACACGGTCGATTCCCATTCTGTTGAGAGCGGGCACAGCGGCTTTCTCGAGGTAACTGTCGAGCAGCGTTGTTTCATCCCCAACTTTGAATCGATATGCTCGGAGCTCGTAAAACTCTCTTTTGCCAGAGCCTTCGGCGGCCAGGCTAGTTGAAATCGATAATGATCCAGCGACTTTAGCTAAAGCCGACACGGCAATGACGTTCTTAAGGAATGTTCTCTTTTTCATAATAAAATTGGATTGGACCTAGTTTGAAGCCGTTAGCTTTTCTCGTCTAGTCGATAAAACTCCACCGCGTTTTGACCGAAGAATCGTTTTCGAGCGTTCTCTGAATGATTTTTTAAAAAGTCATCCACGAGATCGAATGCCCGGGCGTAATCTGCAGCCAGGGTCGAGACAGGCCAATCAGAGCCATAGATCAGCTTGTCCTCTGCAAATTCTGAAAATACATGTTCAAGGTAAGGTTCCATGTCCTTCGGCGTCCACCTAGCCCAATCGGCTTCTGTCACCAGCCCGGAGACTTTGCACCATACATTTTCGTATCCACCAAGAGCGGCCATGTGTCTGGACCATTCATCGAATTCTGAATTTTTAATTCGCGGTTTGGCTGTGTGATCAATGACGAACCGCTGGTTAGGGAATTGTTGAACCAATGCCAGCGCAGAAGGAAGCTGGTGGGGATAAATCAGGATGTCATAGACCAGGTCAAAATCAGCCAGAGCGGCGATTCCACGCTGAAATTCCTTTCCCAGCATAAACTGGGCATCGGGTTCATCCTGGACGACATGTCGAACTCCCACGAACTTTTTGTTGGAGGAATATTGCCGCAACTGATGATGAATCTCGGTTGATCTCAGGTCGACCCACCCAACGACGCCCTTAATAAAACCATGATTATTAGCAAGTTGCAGCAACCAATCTGTTTCAACCAGGGATTGGCGGGCTTGCACGGCGATGCATCCATCGATGTTGTGGCGATCCAGCAACGGTTTGAGGTCCGCCGGAAGTCGATCCACCTTCAGGACACTTAATGGTTCCGTTATCCACGGATATTCTTGTAGAGAATACTTCCAGAAATGTTGGTGTGCATCGATTCGCATAAGAACAGGAAATCAGGATTCGCGGCACCCCAAGGTGAGCAGGATATTCGCCCATAAAGCCTGGTCGCCCGTTTGAATGGTCAGCACATGATCGGAGGAATTCACTTTTTCATAAAAATCCCATTTTTGAATTGGTTCGAGCAACAGTTTAGAACCTGAATCTTTCAGGATTTTTCGATAGGAGTCCCAAATTGGAGGTTCTCCCTTGATGGCATAGGAATCATCGGCCGGCACGCCCATGGTGTTGACGAAATCAATGGGAACTGCGCTGAGGATAGCTTGCAGGGCCTGACCGCAATTTATGACCCCCGGTGAGAGATTGAGACAAACCACTTCCGCGTTAGGACCTTTTTTGGTGGAGGCAGGATAGTTGCCATCAGCAATCAGGATAGTGGAATGGTGACCTGCCCGAGCGAGAACCTCGGTAATTTTGGGGTGAATCAGAAAATGTTTGAGCATGGTAAAAATCAGTTAAAATATCGGCGATACGATTGAATGGTCTGCTTTGCCGCTTCGTAAGAATCTGGCCATGGAAGACATTCCGCAGAAATGTACCCACCGTATCGAATATCGCTCAAGGCCTTAGCAATCGGTTCGATTTCGATATGACCAACACCAACGGGCCCGCGATTGGAATCCACAAAATGTATGTGACCGATCAGATCTCCAGCTTCCTTTAAGGCAAGCGCGCTGTTCGACTCTTCAATGTTCATGTGGAAAAGGTCGGCCAGGATCCTAATGTTTTTTGTTTGAAGCTTCCGAAGAAAAGCCGCGGTATCGCCGACCCTGTTGAAGACGTTGCTTTCGTATCGATTCAGAGGTTCAAGCAGCAACGTTACTCCCAATTTTTCCGCCTGCTGACCGAGTGGTTCCAGGGCCTCAGCAAGCCAGATGTCGGCCTGGTGACGATCCACGGATCCCTCCACCCTGCCCTGTAAGGATCCAATGATCGCAGGCGCCCCGAAGCGAGCAGCGAGATCGATCATTTGAGAAATAAAATTGCGGGCTTTCAGACGTACTTCAAGGTCGGGATGAATCAAATGCCATTTGTGAAGGACCCAACCGGCGCCAGTACCGAGCGCAGCGAGCTTCAGTTTGTGCCTTGCCAGGGTTTCGTTTAGTTGAAGTTCAACCAGAACCTCAGGTGAAGGAGCAAAGATTTCCACCGCATCGTAACCTAGAATTGCGGCCTTTTGACAATGTCCCTCAAGATCGCCCCAAAAGACAAATGGACCGCCTTTTGCCTGCGGTACCAAAGAAATTGTGACGCTCGATCCTTTGATGGTTTTAGACATGTGTTACAGCAATGAACGGTGTGGCTTGAACTGTCAAGATCCGGCGACCGAAGTGGCAAGTTTTATAGGTGAGATTATTCTTAAGATCATTGGGGGGTCCTTGCCTTGATTCGTTTCGTTCGCCATGTCTTGTT
>JAQGOY010000044.1 GCA_028293375.1 Verrucomicrobiales bacterium
CGGGAGTTGCCGTGCTTGGGGAAGCAGCTACATTTTCTGCCACTTCTATCGGAGCCTTCGGCGCTTCAAAATTAGCGATTCGTTCTCGCAACACAGAAACGAAGTAGCCCATCACATGGACAATCGGTCGTTTTACTCCAAAGAAATAGGCATACAGGTTCCGTTCCGAAACTCGATACCGTATCTGCCCCGTTAATCCCGTGTTTAATTGGTCCTTCGTGACCGCCTCCAGGATCGTGCCGCTCTGGTTCGCGCTCGGATCCATTGGATCAAATGCCATGTTCAGAGTCTGAGTAGCCACCGATACTTTGTGAATTTTTTCCCATGGCCATTTAAAATAAGGGCCACCCGGGGGAATCACACGCACTTGAGGATAGGCATACCGTTCTTTTTCTTCAGGCCGAAGAAAATCCGCAATCGGATCTTCCAGCGTGGTCAATTCTTCGATCCGATCCGCTCTTCCAAAGCTCGTCTTCACCGCGCGCTCGTTCTGATCCACAGTATACAGCCCCGCGAGCAGATAGCGCACGACGAACCAGGCAACAAAACCGAGAAGAATTCCTAAAGAAATACCCATAATAGCCTTTGTCATTAACGAGTACCCCATGCGAGTCCTGAATCCAAGGTAAAACTCCGCCTCCTTTCCTTTCCGAGCACGATTAAAATTGGGCGAGATTTTTCCAAAAGCAAATTTTCGAATTACTCCAATATGGCATTACACGGGCAAAGGCTCAGCCTAACCTAAAGCGAGCCAGGTCCACCTTTAATCACACCTTTCCTTTCAAGTAATGGCTTTTCACCCGGCATATTACCGTCTAAAACAGAGGCACATGAAATGCCCCGTGTGGTTTACTCGCTTGCCGACACGTCATAATATTGCCCTCTCATGGGCTCGCTCCATCTCGCTTTTACTCCTGATCGCAGCTCCTGCCGCTTTCGCCCGCGACCTCTGGACCACGAGTAAAGTCTTCGGTTCTCCAAACCCTCCCGCCCCTTACGAACCTCAGCGATTGTTTCCTCAACTCAAATTGGATCGCCCCGTTCATCTCTCCCCCATGCCCGGCGGCCAACGCTATTTTCTCCTCGAGCAGGGCGGCAAACTCGTCAGTTTCCCAACTGAAGGTTCAGCCTCAGCTCCTGATCTCGTGTTTGACTTCGGCCAATATCACAAGCCCTTTGACAGCGCTTATTCCTTCGCTTTCCATCCCAGGTTTAATGAAAACCATTTCATTTTCGTCTGTTATGTCGAGCCCGGGACCCGCTCCGACGGCACCTTCGTTTCTCGCTTCACCGTGAATCAGTCCAACCCTCCCACCATCGATCCCGCCTCGGAAAAGGTCATGATCCGGTGGGTTAGTGGGGGCCACAACGGCGGTTCTCTTGTTTTTAGCAATGATGGACTCCTCTTCATATCAGCCGGTGATTCTGCCAATCCTGATCCACCAGATATGCCATTCCGTACCGGCCAGGACATTTCTGATCTCCAGGCATGCATCATGCGCATCGACGTGGATCACGCCGAGGGCACTAATAATTATTCCATCCCCAAAACCAACCCGTTCCTCAAAGTCCCGGGCGCCAGGCCCGAAGTCTACGCTTTTGGTTTTCGCAACCCCTGGCGCATTTCCGTCGATCGCAAATCGGGGGATCTATGGGCAGGCGATGTCGGTTGGGAGCAATGGGAAATGATTCATCGCGTTGTCCCCGGCGGAAATTACGGCTGGTCCATCACCGAAGGCCCCAATCTTCACGTCCGAAGTGATGTCAAGCAGGGCCCTGGCGAAATCATTCCGCCCGTCATTGCTCTGGCTCACAGCGAAGCTGCCAGCATCACCGGAGGCGAAGTTTATCACGGAAAAGCCCTTCCGAAACTCGCCAACAAATATATCTATGGCGATTGGGAAACTGGAAAATTTTGGTCCCTCACTGCCGATGGCAACAAGTTGACTTCCAATGAAGAGCTCTGTCACACCGCTCTAAAACCTGTTTCTTTTGCCACCTCACCTGCCGGTGAATTATTGATTCTCGATTACAACGGCGGCATTTATCAACTCGTCCCCAATAACGCCACCTCTCAAAATAAACAGTTCCCCACAAAAATAAGCGAAACAGGTATCTTTGCCGCGGCCTCTCGCGTTGAACCTGCCTCTGGCGTCGTCAGCTATCATCCAGCTGCTCCCATGTGGAATGATTACGCCCAGGCTCAGTGGCTTCTCTGCATTCCCGGTGAAGGCGCCATCTCTTCCGAGAACGGCCGCTCCACCATTGTCGGAGCCATGTGGTATTTTCCCTCCAATACCGTTTTTGCCCGAACTCTCACTCTGGATCTGAAACAGGGCGACTCCTCTTCGGCCCGTAAAATCGAAACTCAACTCCTTCATTTCGATGGCAAAGATTGGAATCCCTATACTTATAAATGGAATGCTCAAGGCACCGATGCCGATCTGGTTCCTGCCCAGGGCTCCACAGCGCTCTTTACTATTGCCGACCAAAAAGCTCCCGGTGGCAAACGGGAAATACCCTGGAGATTCCTCAGCCGAGCGGAGTGCATCCGCTGCCACAACTCGTGGGGTCAGGACATTCTCACTATGAACTGGTTTCAACTGAACGGCACAGGAACTTCAGAATTGAAACGCTTAACAGATATCGGCGTCCTAGCCACCGTAAAGCCCCCCAAAAAGATCTTCGCACTCGCTAATCCCTACGATTCCTCTGCCAGCACTGAACTCCGCGCTCGCTCTTGGCTGCACGCCAATTGTTCAGGATGTCACCGCTTCGGCGCAGGCGGCGGCGTTCCAGCCCAATTCAACATCGATCAATCCCTCGAAGAAACCCGTGCCATTCAGGCTCGGCCCACTCGGGGCGATTTTGGAATCGTCGCAGCCCGCGTCATTGCCTCTGGCGATCCCTACCGTTCCATTCTCTTTTACCGCATTAATTCCGAGGGCTCCGGCCACATGCCCCACATCGGCACGCGCCTGGTGGATCCCGTCGGTTCTCAACTCATCGAGTCGTTCATTAAAGAGCTCAAGAACGACGGCAAACGCCAGGGCGAAGCAGACGATCTCGTTGCTGAAAAACTAGCCGCGGAAAATACTCAACTCCTCCAAAAAGTCGCCACCAAACCTGTTGAAAGCGATATCCAGAAACTCACCTCGAACATGAGTGGCGCATTGCAGCTCCTCGCTCTTGCTTCCAAAGACCAAACTGGCCCGCTCGCTCTTCAGGCTGCCGATACTGCCAGCCGCCAAACCAATGCCATGGTTCGCGATCTCTTCCAAAGATTATCTCCACCCGACAAGCGAAGGAAAACCCTGGGAACCGAAATCGATTCAGCCCAGGTCCTCGCGCTCGATGGAAACGCCAATCGTGGAAAATCACTATTTACCGGTGCCGCTCAATGCTCCACCTGTCATCTGCTTCAAGGTGTGGGTCGCGCCTTCGGACCAGACCTCTCCACAGTGGGCAAAAAATACACCAGGCCCCAATTGCTCGAGCAAATCCTCTTGCCCTCAAAAATAATCGCCCCCGAATACCGCACCACCGCCGTGGTCCTAAAAAACGAAGACGAACTCAGTGGCTTTATCACGAAGCGAACCGCCGGGGAAATTCTTCTGAAAGACGCCAACCTCGTGGAACACACCTTGAAACTGGCGGATATAAAAGAGTCCCGGGAATCCAGCTTAAGTGCCATGCCCGAAGGCCTCCTTTCACCCATGACCGCCCAGGAAGCCGCCGACCTCCTGGCCTATCTGGCGAGCCAAACAAAATAACCCACTGCGACTTGTCCCAACACAATTCCTGTCGAATCGCAGGAAGTAATCAAAATACGAAACATTTCGGGAAACGGTGAGGTGTGGTGATCAAACTCGGAAGTGTTCGAATGGGTGATCTGATTCTGAACTTGCTTGAGCAGGACTATATGGCAAGTGGCATTGCGGCAGGAGTTTATAATTAACAGTATTTATCAACTTTGGGATGTTTGACCTTCCCGTCATCCATCCTTTCCCCACTCCTTTTTCTTCGTATCCCGAATAATCTCAAACATTGCCCGTTTCGTCTCCATCGGGATCTCTGGAAAATCCGCCGGCCCATTCTTCCCCGTAAATATCTCCAGAAGCCGATTCCACACATATTCCCGGATCGGATCAGGCAATCCATCGAACGTCTTGGAATAAATTAAATAACTGCATGGATACTTGAACATCCGTCTCTTCAGGTCGAATTGTCGCAACGAGCGTCCTTTGTTGTCGAACGGTCCCTGTGCCTGAAATTCCTTCATGAAACTCGAATTGCCTCGTATCTCGCTCTTGATCGGAGCTTCCCCGGAAAACAACATGTATTTTAGAAACGACTCCGCAATGTTCGTCACATAATGGATATGTCCATACGCCGCCATTTTTAACGCTGTTTCATCTCGCAATCGCGTGATGAAGTTATGCATGTGCGTCTGATGCTCCAGCACCATCAACGCCACGATATCGCTGTTTGTCCCCGGATAACGATCCACATCGAAAAACGAACTCAAGTCGGTCACATCACCCTTGAAGTTCGGTTTTGTTGCCTGTTTATCAAACGCAGCTTGCCCTATCAGGTTGCCACGATGCGCCTGGTTTCCGTGATAACCTGTCACGTAATATCCGCCCCAGCGATCTTCAATGGGCGTGCGATGATCCACCACCGAAAGTCCCGAAGTCGAATCCACTTCACCAGATTTATCCGTGACAAAAGAACGCACTGTAAACCCTGGAACCCCCATCGTTCTGCTCGTGGCATGGCATTCCAGGCATTGATCTCGACGCTCGAATTCCGGCTTCTCCACCTTGTTTTGGTCCAGGATATAAAAAACTCCGCCCAGGTTCGGATCAGCCGAAGATATCTCCATGATCGGGGCGCCGGGAATGTAACCGATATAAACATCGTCATTAAAAAACAAAGCACGCGGAGTCGAAGGAGAGATCAATTCCTTCTGAAACGAAGTCTTGGAAAAAACCAGTACTTGCGAGGATTTCAGGATATGAAGCTGGCTTAACAAGTCATCCAGGTAACCGTCGCGCCGGGAAAAATGAAGGGCCGCCCGCCCACTATCGATTCTCTTCTGTAGTTGACTGATCGGGTTGTTCACCGGGGCGCTGTTGTATTGCAGCACCGCATCTTCAAACGGCATCAGGTGAGTAGCCCCCTGGAAATCCTCATCTGCCAAAAGAGCAGGGGAGCACAACGCCAAAATAGCAAAACCGACAAACTTCAAAAACTTTCTCATCCAGGCACTAAATTCTTTGAGTCATCATAAACAAAATGATCTATTTTTTACCTCCTATACCTTGCCAAAGAACCCCAAAACATCAACTGATCTTAATCGACTCCCGGCTCAAACTAATCCACTTCTAAGTCCGGGGTGTTTCCCAGGATGTAACTCACGGCAACTCTCAGCTCATCAAAAGAAAAAGGTTTGTTTAACGTCAAAGCAGCCCCCAGTTGTTTTGCAATCGGCAATATTTCTTCTGATCTAAGACGCGCACCGCCCGACATGACAATGATTTTCACAGTCGGATCGATCTTCCGAAGATCCATGATAATTTCAAAGCCGTCTTTTTCCGGCATCAGTAAATCTGTAATGACAAGATCAATTCGCTGCTCGCCGTACATCCTCAATCCTATCTTGCCATTCGATGCCTGGTGAACGGCGTATCCGAGTTGCACAAGCGATAACCGCAAAATCTGTCTAAGCGCATCATCATCATCAATAATCAGGATCGTTTTCATCCGGTTTTCGGGAAGAGTTGAGGTACATGGATGACCGCGCAGGCAGGCATCTGCCCGTTCCTGCCTCAAGGAAAGGAACTCCTCATCTCGTGCCTCGGCAGGAAATTCTCGATTCATCGTGCTGAATTTTTCATGTTGCGCTCACCGCATTTTTCTCCTGCAGCACCCGATGAATCGTCGTTAACAGCTTCTCCGGAGTATACGGTTTTTCTATGACTGCGCGCACTGATCCCTCCCTCGGCTCCTTTGCCATCCCTTCCAGGACTGATCCGCTGGCCACGATCACCTTGATCTCCGCGTCAATCGTCCCCACTGCCGCTATCGCCGCCGCCCCATCCATGACAGGCATGGTAAGATCAGTAATCATTACCTTAATTTTTCCCGGGTTTCGCGCGCATAATGCCACTGCTTCCGCCCCGTTTGCAGCCACAAGCACCGTGTAACCAAACGTCTGCAACATTTGCCTCGCTATGTCGCGTATCACCGCCTCGTCATCCACCACTAATATGCATTCCCCATTCCCCGAAGGAAGCGTCAGGGGCGCGGGTCCGTTCGCCAGGGCTTGTGAATCGGCCAGTGATGGGAGGTAGATTTTAAAACGTGTTCCCTTGTTCTCCGCAGACTCCAGAATTAAAAAACCATTGTGATTCTTAACAATGCTCCGCACTGTGGAAAGCCCCAGGCCCGTCCCTTTTCCTAACTCTTTGGTCGTAAAAAAGGGATCGAATATCTTCGCCTGGATATGGGCTGGCATTCCAGAACCCGTGTCCGAAATGATCAACTCTGTATAGGCCCCGGCCGTCGCTTCTGGATGAATCCGTGACGAATCTGCGTCCAGGGTCACATTCGAGGCGCTAATTTCTAGAATTCCCCCAGTCGGCATCGCGTCCCTTGCATTCACGCTCAAGTTTAATAGGACCTGATGAAGCTGTGTCGAATCTCCTTTCACCGGCCACACATCTCCCGCCACTTTTTGCCTGACATCAATCGACTTCGGAAAAGTTTGTTTGCACAGGGTTACGATGTCCTGCACCAAATGCTTGAGCTGAACGATGCCATGTTTGCCCTCAATGCCGCGGGCAAAGGTCAACACCTGTTTCACCATTTCTGCGCCTCTTTTCGCACTTCCCTCCAGCACATCCAGGATCCGCATCACTTTAGGATCTGCTGCCTCCATCCGCAGCAGTTGCGCTGACATGAGTATCGGTGCCAGGGCATTGTTCAAGTCATGTGCAATTCCACCGGCCAGGGTTCCAATGCTTTCCATTCGCTGATTCCGAAGCATTTGCGATTCGATTTTCTTCAGTTCCGTGATGTCATTGAAAAATGCCAGGGTGCACGTTTCTCCACCCACTTCCACCTTGTCGTCTGAAACTAATACCTGGAGCAATTCCCCGGTCTTCCGTCTAAGGCTGATGAGCCGGTTTTGCGACTTGCTTGCACCTGCCATCTCCTCTGCATTCGCCCATACCCCCAACTCCACCAGATCGTGCCCGATCACGTCTTCTTTCGCATTTCCGGTCATGGAGAGAAATGCTTCATTCGCTTTGATGATGAATCCGTCCTTTGCAGATGATAGGGTGATGCCGTGGGGACTTGCATGGAATGTCCGCGAGAAATGGTCCTCCGCCTGCTTCCGCTTGGTGACATCCAGCAAAATTCCGAATATGGAGGGTGAACCATGGTATTCCGTCCGCGTTCCGTGCACTTCAATTTGAGCAATGCTTCCGTTTTTCCTTATCATGCTCAACTCGTAACGGGCTGACTTCAGTGTTCCTTCCAGTCTTTTCTTCAGGTTGGCTTCCACCGTATCCCTGATTTCTGGGCAAACAAACTGTAGCAACGGTCCCGAAGTCAATTCCTCCGCACTATAACCAAGGATGCGGCATAACGTCGGATTCACATAAACAAAGCGATATTCCTGGATGACGTAGATCCCAGTCAGTGAGTTTTCCAGAAGTGCTCGAAAAATGTCCTCGGATGCCGCCACCAAATGCTCGGACATCCTTTGGCGTTCCCGTTCCTCGACTTCTTTGAGTTCCCTCGTTATGGCGGGTATGAGCCGCTCAAAATCGCCTTTGGCTACAAAATCCTTTGCCCCCGCTTTGATCGCCTTCACCGCCCGGTCCTCACCTATTGTTCCCGAAAGGATGATGAATGGGATATCGCGGCCACTTTGTTTAAGAATGGAAAGCCCCTGCAGGCCGTTAAAGGACGGCATGCTATAGTCACTCAAAATCAGGTCCCAGGATTCCTGTTCCAGGGCTTCGGTCATCTCCAACTCTGTGCAGACGCGCTTGATGTTCGCCTGGAAACCTGCCCGCGCCAGTCCGAGTTCTGTCAGGAGTGCGTCGTTCTCGCAGTCCTCCACCAGCAACAGGTTTATCGAACTTTTCATCGGTTTCTCTGCCTTTCCTTATAGAGTTTGAGACTCTGCCCCGGCGATATCGCGCATTCTGCTGCACCAACCAACCAACCAACCAACCAACCAACCAACCAACCACCCAATTTGATTAAAACTTGGTCGTCTATATATATAATACGTAACCAACAGCCCTGATCTTTCAAAAAATCTTAATTATTTTATGGACGTGCTTTTGACGTTTCAGGCGATAGGCCCATTCAACTTACCAACAGGTAAGTATACAATTATTTTCTTCTGTTTTTTTCCTTTCTTTTTTTGCGCTTATCGCTTTCAATTTAGACAACCGGTAACATATTTTAATCGAATTGTGATCCTCGGTTTGCATTTCGGTAACCCACCCTCCATTTTCCAAACGCCTGCTTCGCGCCACGACCACTTTTTGTCCGTAAATTGAGGCGTACCAAATCGTCATCCGTCAAATAATCCTGGAATACGAAATAACCAGAATCTCAATCTCCCGAAGAAATAATAATCCTTCATTCACCCAAATAATCTCAAAACAAATTCACCGCCAACCCTCCATCCGGACGTGGCGATCCCTCCGAGAAAACGTATGGAATGAAGCACGAAGGGAAAGTCCCGAAGGGGGCGGCTCGTCAACAGCCCGGGTCGGGAGCGAAGCACAGGCCAGGGTATCCAAATCAGCGCAAACTGGAAGCGACTTGTTTTTCATCCTTCGAACACTTGACCATCTCTCTCAATCCATCAAAATCCGTTCAGCATCAAATTCATGAAATTTCACCATCTAATGGGCAGCTCGTTCCGGATTCGTGTCCGCCCAATGCATGGGTGCTTTCGCCATACTATCTTTGCAATTTGTTTACTCGCCCTGCATTCCGCCGCCCAACCCGTCATCAAGCCACCCATGACCTCGAAAACAACCGCCGCTACTAACCCGCTGCTCTCCGAGTCCACCCTTCAATTCCAGTTCCCTCCATTCGACAAGATCACGGATGATCATTTCAAGCCAGCCATGGAGCAGGGGATCGCCGACGAATTGAAGGAAGCCATGGCCATTGCCAACCAGCCGGAAACGCCCACCTTTGAGAACACCATCGTCGCTCTCGAAAAGATGGGACAACTCCTCTCCCGCGTCCGTCGCATTTTCTCGAATCTCAACTCCGCCAACACCAACCCTCAACTCCAGGCGCTCGATAAGGAAATGGCTCCCAGATTTTCCGCTCACTCGGATGCCATTCATCTGAATGGCCCTCTTTTCAAGCGCATCGAGATGCTCTACCACGATCGCGAAAAGAGCAATCTGGATCCAGAGTCGAAGTGGCTTCTCGAGCGATACTACAAGGACTTCGTCCGCGATGGTGCACGTCTCTCGGACTCCGATAAGCAAAAATTAAAGGCGCTCAACGCCGAGCTGGCCACTCTCAAAACAACCTTCGCACAGAATGTCCTCAAGGAACGAAACGCTTCCTCCGTGGTGGTCGATTCCCGCGAGGAACTCGCTGGTTTGAGCGACAGCGAAATTACCGCTGCCGCCGCAACCGCGAAGTCCGAGGGCAAGGATGGCAAATTCGTCTTAC
>JAQGOY010000056.1 GCA_028293375.1 Verrucomicrobiales bacterium
CTAACTAAACGCACAAACCATGAACAAACCAAGTCCAACCCGCGAGCGTCGTAAAAATTCGTAGGATACGAGGTGACGAGTATCAAATCAAAAAAATCAAAAGACACGCGCATGATGACCACAAAAAAACAAAGCACAAAATTCCTGTTTCTCCTCGGTGCCCACGAGTGGATAAACCATCGAAAGGTAAGACCCCGAAACCTTTCTGCCCCGAAATGTTGGAAGTTTGGTTCCAGGACGAGGCTTTGTGGAATCGGCTATCCCCTGATGGGGCTGCCGATGAACACGAAACGTAGTCATGGACCAAAATCTCACCCTTTCTGCTCCCAGAACTTGCAAGTTCGGATGCGGGCCGAAGGCTTTGTGGAGATGGCGTATCCCGTATTGGGCTCGCCTCGAACACGAAACGAGGTCCCGCGCCGAAATCGCAAGTTCTCCTGGGCAAATGTCCTAAACCTGTCCTTAAAATGTCCTTTTCGATAATGACAATCCACCATGAATTTGTTGAAGTCATGATCATGAAATTCCATGCGCACAAACCTGCCTTGTCCTCGATCAGGCATCTCGTGCGGTGGAATTATTCCGGCCAAAACATCCGCTTTTTTCTCTCCTTCCAAATCGTTGTCATGGCCCTGGCTTTCTCCCAGCTTTCCCCCTGTGCAACAGCTGCTGAACCCACCTTCAGCAACGTCGAACGCGCCGATAACCCCCTGACTTCCCGAGCTATTTCCGTGCGCAAAACTGGGCTTCCCTCCCCGGGCAATCCCTCCGAAATTCTGGAGTTCAAATACGGCGATCCTTCCCTTTCCCGGGTTCGATACTGGTGGAACGGATTCACTCCCGACCTCCTCAAAGCCCCCCTGCGATACGGCAACCGAAGCAACATCCGCCAGACCGATTACAGCGGTCCCGAATCGTGCAAACAATGTCACGCTGCCAATTACGAAAAATGGACCCAGCATTCCCACAGCCTTATGAATGCGTTAGCCACCCCGAAAACCATCAAAGGCGATTTCTCTGACCGGGAGCCAATGAATTACCTGGGAGGCAAAGCGCGATTTTACGCGGAAAATGCAACCAATTACATGCGCCTGGAACGGGATGGCGTCGTCCGGAAATACGCCATCTTTCGAACCATTGGTTCACGCTTCTTTCAATATTACGCCGGAAAGCTGGTCGAAGGTCCTGAGCCTGCCGATCATCCTGTTCGCCTTATCGATCATGTCCTGCCTCTGGGCTACCTGATCCAGCGCAAGGTCTGGATGCCGATTATTCACATCGACGAGGAAAAACCGGACGGGGAGAGGGCTGACGCGTTCGCTGCTCCGAGTGATATTCCTTACGACAAGAGCTGTTCCGTTTGCCACACCACCTGGCCGGCGGGCGATTGGCTTTCAACTACCGCCGGCTTGAGCCGAACCACTTACTTTTCACCTTTCAGCGCCGACTTCGAAATTTCGAGTTACCTGAAGGAAATGCATCCTGGCATTGCCATGGCGGTGCAACAGCCCGGCATCAGCAGCGAGGCCATACTCCCCACTGCCATGGCAAAAATAAGTGCCCTTCCTGCTAGCGAACACGCGGTCACACTCGGCATTAGTTGCGAAGCCTGTCACAACGGCTCAAAGAGCCACGCTGAAAACAGCACTGAAACCACGACTGCGGTTTACCCTCTCTTTTTTCCATGCAGTCCCAACCTCCTGAGCCATGGCCCCAGCCGATCCGCCATTTGGACCCGGAAACCACAAAACTTGAATTGGACCTGCTCCCGCTGCCATTCCGGTGGTCGCCCCATGTTCGCTGGCGGCATGGCCACCTGGAATTCCGTCGAGTTCGCCGATGCCACCAAAGGAAGCTGTTATCTCAAAGACCCGCAGGAAAAGAAATCGATGGCAGGCCTTACCTGTGTCGAGTGCCACAACCCGCACCAGGGAATCGGCGTCAAATGGCAGCGCACCGCTGCAGAAGACGATGCCAAATGCATCACCTGCCACAAACAATTCGAGTCGAAATCAGCCAGGGCATTACATTCCCACCACAAGCAAAATTCCACCGGCGATAATTGCATGAACTGCCACATGCCAAAAATCAATGAAGGCCTCCAGGACGTCGTTCGAACGCATACCATTTTCAAACCCACGGAACAAAAAATGATTGAGGCCAATCAGCCGAACGCTTGCAACCTTTGCCATCTCAAGGAAAACATCGATTGGACTCTCGGTTATCTCAAACAATGGTACCCAAAAACGGGAAGCAGCTACTCCGAAGAAAAATTGGCGGCCAATTACCCCAATCGAAAAGGCCCTGTCGGATTAGGCTGGCTCAAAAGCCCGGATGAGCACACCCGCCTGGTTGCAGCGGAGACTATGGCGAAAGCCAGGGCGAGTTGGGCGCTCCCGGAATTATTCGATGCCTTGGATGATGGTTATCTGATCAATCGCCGATTCACCCAGTTAAGACTCGAAGAAATGCTGGGCACTGATCTCAACAATTTCGGTTATCGATTTTACCAGACCAAACTTGAACGAATCAAGCCGATTTCAAAAATCAGGGGTCAATTTTTACCAAAATTCAATGGATCTATTTCCCCATAAACATTTAAACCACAGAGAGTTGCGAATTACGCGTGGACTCTCACCTGCATCCTCCTTCATGCTTCCGTAACTGCCCCCCTTGTATATACAATGTATTTGGAGTACCATGGCCGCGTGAACCCCCGCCCCAAAGGAAGCAGGTCCCTTATTGTCATCCTTGCCTGCCTGTTTCTGACGCTTACCGCTTTTGCAGACCCCAAAATCATCCACCTCCGCAACGAACAAATTGCCCCTCCAGAGCGGTCGCAAAACCAGCCCAGGGTCCTTAGCGTCGAATCCCGGGTCTCGGGTTTATTTCTTATTCAGTTCACCAATTCAGTTCAATCTGCCTGGAAGGAAACTCTGGCCACAAACCATGTCAAATTTCTGAAATACGTTCCTGATAATACCTTCATCGTTCAGGTGCAGGATCAGGACCTCTCCAACTTATCCAGACTTCCCTTTGTTCAATGGATCGGTCCATATAAAGCCGCTCATAAGATTCATGCCCCTTTGTTAAATTTACCTGCTACCAACCTGACCCGCATCAAGATTCTCTTATCCACCAACGCTTCCCCTTCAGAAATCCTCGCTCTTCAGCGTCTCCTCGGAGCGCCTGACCTCAAGAAATCATCCCGTTTCGGCCGTGTCCTGGAAGGCAACCTCATGGGACGGAATTTAAACGCCATCGCTGGATCCCCTGCGGTGCTCTGGATGGAAGGGGCCGGTAAGCCTCGCCTCTTCGATGCCATCGCCTCCAAAATAGTCGGCGGTGATGACGGCGACCCAACCACACCCACCTATACTCAACAATTGGGTTTCGATGGTAGCGGAGTAAAAGTAGCCGTTGCCGACAGCGGTCTCAACAACGGCATCGCAGCGGACATGCACCCCGACTTGCGTGGCCGGGTGGATACTTTTCTTTATTACGGCTCTCTCACCAGCGCAGCGGATGAGCATAGCCACGGCACTCACGTCGCAGGCATCATCGCCGGAAATGGCGCCACCGGTGAACGCGATGAACTCGGTTATCTCTACGGTTTGGGCGTCGCCCCCGGAGCACACATAGTCGTGCAACGAATCTTCGATGGGGTTGGAAATTTCGAAGCGCCAGATAGCTACGAAACATTGACTCACGATGCCGTTCGCGCTGGAGCAGTTATTGGATCCAATAGCTGGGGTGATGATACCCAGGGCAGATACGACATCAGCGCTGCCGAATTTGATGGCCTCGTGCGCGATGCCGATGCGGAAACCCCCGGTGATCAGCAGTATATCCTCGAGTTCTCAGCCGGTAATGCCGGCCCGGATGAGCAAACCGTCGGTAGCCCTGCAGTTGGTAAAAATGTAATCGCCAGTGGCGCCTCCGATAATGACCGCCCGGACTTTATTATTTACGCCGATGGTATCGATGCCATTGCCGATTTTTCCAGCCGGGGCCCGGCCGAAGATGGCCGGATTAAGCCCGACGTCGTCGCCCCTGGAACCTGGATCGCATCCCTTCAATCCGCCAGTGGCGATCCTGAAAATGCCTGGGCGGTAATTTCTGGCAATTATCAATATGAAGGCGGTACCAGTCAGTCCGGCCCGCATGTTTCCGGAGCAGCCGCCGTTTTCGTTCAGTATTATCGGGAGACACATTCCAATGCCACCCCCTCCCCTGCCCTGGTCAAAGCCGCGCTGATCAATTCCGCCGTCGATATGGACAACGAATTTGGAACAGGCTTCGTCCCCAACAATGACGAAGGCTGGGGTCGCGTGGATCTCAGCGAGATCATTGGCTCCGACAAGAAACTGGAATTCGTGGACCAGTCGGTAATAATGACCAATCAACAGGTTTTTGAAAAACGAGTCGTCGTTTCTTCCTCCTCTTTACCTTTAAAAATCACCATGGCTTACACGGATGTCCCGGGCTTCCCCGGCGCAATTCCAGCCTTGGTAAATGACCTCGATCTCGAAGTCATTGCACCTGACGGCAAGGTCTATCACGGCAACCAGTTTGAAAACGGCGAGTCTTTTCCAAACCCGGTCGGCTATGACAACATCAACAACGTCGAGGCCGTCAACCTTTCAAAGCCTGTCCCCGGCGAATATATTATCCGCATCCACGCTAAAAATGTCGTGGAAGACGCCCGCCTCGACTCCTCGGCCACCGACCAGGATTTTGCCCTTGTCATTTCCGCCGATATTCCTTTGCCTGGCCAGGGTTTCCTCTTCTTCAACAAAGACCATTTTAAAGCGCCCGACACGGTCCAA
>JAQGOY010000058.1 GCA_028293375.1 Verrucomicrobiales bacterium
CGTCCACACCAGCTTTCCGGCACAATGCCAGATCTCGTTTTAGATCGCGCGGATATTTGGAAAAATCTTCTGAAGGTCCGAATTGAGTCGGATTGACGTAGATGCTGACCACTACCTTGGATTTTGCGGGAAGAAATTCGCGAGCAGTAACCACGAGGCTCATATGGCCTGCGTGCAAATAGCCCATCGTGGGCACAAAACCGAGTTTGGTTTTTAACCTCTTCTGACGCAATGCCCAGCGTTGCATATCGGCAACAGTGGTGATGATCTGCATTTAGCCAAAATGCGAGAATTTAAAAGTCAGGGCAACCTAATTGTCAGGACGAAGCCAGTACAGAGAAAAGGACGCGTGGTTTCGCGTCCTCTGAGTGGAAGAAAAAGATCACCTGCGGAAGTTAAGGTTCATTGGAGAAGCAGGAGCTTCTTCATGGGTGGCGCAAGGGGCGTTAATAGGCGCCTCTGGAGCTTTATCATTGGTGGCCACCAGGTTGTTTTTCAAAAGGAATACTTCAACTTCCTCGCCGCTGATGTCAGGAAGCATGTGACCGTTGACCTCCACGCAGGGACTGAGCATTTGGCCGCTTTTTTGAATCATTTCCTGGCGTTGATCCATGTCATTGATGATATCGCGATCTTCGAATGGGAGTTCGTATTTGCGAAGAATGGCGCGGACACCATTGCTCCAACCGCAACTGGGTTTGAGGTAGGCGATAATTTTCGGTTTATTCATAGAAAAAATTCTGACCTTAAATTGCCATAGAGACCGTTTTTGGCAATCTTTTTGATTTTAAACCCGGGCTTGCGCGCAGGACATGTGGATGAGGGAAAAAGAGAGAAATTGAGGGAAAGCGTGCAGTAGAAAATGCAAAAAGCCTGGCGCATCAAAACGCCAGGCTATTTGTTGTAGATTGAGATTACTTGGAGCCGAGGATCGCGTCTTTAGCGGCCTTTGCTACACGGAATTTCACGACTTTCTTGGCAGCTATCTTGATCGTAGCGCCAGTCGCTGGGTTACGACCCATACGAGCTTTGCGGTTGACCAAAACGAGTTTGCCAATGCCAGGAAGGGTGAAAGTGTTCTTGGCATTCTTGTAAGCCAGAGCTGCGATCAGATCGAGGATCTCGGCTGCTGCTTTTTTAGTGATACCAGCCTTCTCGGCGACTTCAGATGCGATTTGTGATTTGGATAATGCTTTTGCCATGTGGCTAGAAAGCATGTTTACGGTGACCTTCGCAAGTAAAAGAAGTGAAAACTTGCCACAATTCGTCGATTTTATCCTCAAAATGCCGATTTCGGGCGAGAACAGAGCTATTTTGCAGGGCACTCTTCCATTTCAAAACTTTGCTCGACTCAAAAAAAATCGGGTCTTTAATCGTGGAATGTCGTTAAGAATTTTGATTGTTCCGGACAAATTTAAAGGGACTTTGACGGCGCAGGCAGCCGTGGATGCCATCGCGGCAGGCTGGGCCTCGCGCAGGCCAAAGGATAAATTGGATTTACTTCCCATGAGCGATGGGGGCGATGGTTTCGGAGAGGTAATGGGAGCTTTGCTCGGAGCAAGTTGCAGAAAAATTCGGACGATGGATGCGGCCCATCAAGCATGCGAGGCAAAATGGTGGTTCAACCGCGCTCAAAGAATTGCCATCATTGAATCCGCGAATGTGATTGGCCTGGCCATGTTGCCTCATGGTAAATTTCATCCCACCGATCTCGATACATTCGGTCTGGGTCGCGTGCTTCTTGCCGCACACAAGCAGGGCTCAAGGAAATGTTTTATAGGAATAGGCGGCAGCGCCACCAACGATGGAGGGTTCGGCATGGCTCGTGCACTCGGATTCCGGTTCCTCGACAAATCCCAATCGGAGCTCTTCTCCTGGACCCAATTGGGAGAATTGCATCACATTGAATTCCCGGATTTAAAGCATCTCGACTCGATGGAAATCATTGTCGCCATGGATGTCGCCAATCCTCTGCTCGGAACCAAAGGCTGTTCGGCAATCTACGGTCTTCAGAAGGGATTGCGAACCAATGAAATCGCTATCGCGGATCAGGTGCTTAAGCGTCTGGCACGGGTGGTGGCAAAACAGCAAGGAGGCAAATACCACCTCACTCCGGGCGCGGGCGCTGCAGGAGGCTTGGGTTTTGGATTAATGGCATTCCTGGGAGCAAAATCAGCTCTGGGATTCGAGCTTTTTGCCAGGCATGCGAAACTTCAAAAAAGGGTAAAGAATGCGCATTTCGTAATAACAGGTGAAGGTTCAGTGGATGGTTCTTCGTTGATGGGTAAAGGGGTTGGCGAAACCGCAAGACTGGCCAGGAAGCTTAAAGTTCCTGTGATTGGGTTGGGGGGACGCGTCGCTGGCTCGGGCGAATTAAAGGGTTATTTCCATAGAGTTATTGGTCTCACTCAAGTGACAAGTGAAAAAGAAGCAAAAAAAAATCCGGCAAAGTGGCTGAAGAGGACAGCGGCACTGGCTGCCGATGAAGTCAGGAACAAAGAGTAAACCCTGTTCTAGCTTGCGTTCCGAGGGTGATACCCATAAGCAATCGGGATGAACCTGGAAGACCACTTTGGTGATGTAATTCGGAAAGCAAGAGCAGCGGCTGACGTGCAGGTAGGTAGCGCTGCTGCTGCAGCCGGAATTACCTCCGCGCAACTTGAAGAAGTGGAGTCGTCCGGGAAATTATATCCAGGGATGAAAGTCGATTCCCTGGCAAGCACGCTCCGGTTAAAACCCAACAAGTTAGTGGCTTTGTCGAAGGGATATCATCCAAAAGAACAGGACCTTGGGCAATGGAGGGAATTG
>JAQGOY010000059.1 GCA_028293375.1 Verrucomicrobiales bacterium
CCTCGGTTCCTCCTGGACAATGATCGTCTACATGCTTCATCGGGCCATGGGGTTGAAAAAAGGGGATGAAGTCATCGTTCCATCCCACACTGCATTTCCAACCATGGAACCGCTAATCCATTGCGGAGCCACCCCCATTTTCGCGGATATCGACGACACCTTCTGCATGGACGTGGACCAATTAGAGTCACTGATCACTCCCCGCACCGTGGGTATCATTCCAGTCCATCTTTACGGTCATCCTGTCAATGTGGATCGAGTCCTGGAGATTGCGGCGAAGCACAAACTTTGGGTTCTGGAGGATTGCGCCCAGGCCCATGGCGCGGAGTACAAAGGAAAAAAAGTGGGATCGATGGGATTCGGAGGAGCATATTCGTTCTTTCCTTCGAAAAACCTTACGGTTCTGGGGGATGGTGGTTGCCTGACATTAAAAGATGCAGCGCTCGCGGAGCAGGTGCGGATGTTCAGGAATCATGGCCGCAAGGACAAGTACACCCACGAGTTCACTGGTTTTAATGTTCGCTTCAACGAAATTCAGGCCGCCATTGGGCGTGTCATGTTAAAAAACCTGGATCGATTCAACGAGAATAGGAGACAAGTCGCGGCGCGTTACAATGAGCGTCTAAAAGGTGTGGTGCAAACACCCGTCGAGCGTGAATGGGCCAAGGCGGTTTATCACATGTATGTCGTTCGCACTCCAAAGCGCGACGAACTCGCGAAACACCTGAAAGAAAACGGTATTGAGACCGGTATTCACTATCCCCTGCCCAACCATCAACAGCCAGCAGTGACTTCCTTGTTCAAGAATATCCCTGCCCTGCCAAAGACCGAGAAAGCGGTACAGGAGATTTTGTCTCTGCCTGTGCATGGTGAAATGACATTGGACGCCGCCGATGCCGTTTGCGACTCGATTCTGGCTTTTCACAAATAGAGAATGCCTCCTGAGAGTCCATCCTCACCGGTGATGTCACTGGTCATTCCCTGCTACAACGAGGAGGGAAACTTGCGACCCCTGATTGCCGCGATTTACGAAACAGTCAATCCGCTCCAGGTTCCATATGAAGTCGTGATCACTGACGATTGCAGCAAGGACAATTCCTGGAAAATACTTCAGGAACTGGCGGCAAGCGATCCACGCATCAGGGTCCAGCGTTTCGCTTTCAACTGCGGCGAATCAGCGGCGAGCTTTGCCGGATTAAAAGCTGCCCGAGGCCAAAAACAGGATACAATGGATGCTGACTTGCAAAATGATCCGAAAGACCTGCCCAAATTCCTGGAACAATTGAAACACTTCGATTGTGTTTGCGGCACACGGGTTGAAAGTCGCGGCAAAGGGGATAATATTATCCGCATCCTTTCCTCCAGGATCGCCAACTCCGTCCGCAATTCTCTTTCGGGTGAAAAAATTTCGGATGCAGGTTGCACCTACCGTGCATTCAAAAAAGAATGCATCACCAATTTGAAATTCTTCAAAGGGATGCACCGTTTTCTTCCAACCCTGTTCAAAATAGAGGGCCACACGGTTACCGAAATTGCCGTGTCGAACAATCCGCGTTTTGCCGGCAAAAGCAATTACGGAGTCTGGAATCGTTTGTTTGCCTCGTTCTATGATTTGCTGGCGGTGCGCTGGATGAAGAAGCGGATGTTTCGTTACCAGGTGGCCGAGAAGATCAATTAGTCTCCTCCGCCTCCGATTCGCCGAGATGGAAAACGCTGGCAAAGATAACAGCTTTGATTTTCCAGGTCATGGCCATGGTCAAGGCCAGCGGAAGAAGCAGGAAAAAGAGGAGAGCCCAAAGCCCTACGGACTGAAACCTTTCGATGATGTTTTCCAGGATTACTGGAAGGACGGTGACCCTTCTAATCATCACGAACGAACCAACGACCAGCGGAACACCAACCAGCAAGCCCTTGTTCATGTTGGTAAAAAGAGGCGTTTCAGCACGGATTGTGGGATCCGGAATCATTGCTGAAAGCCGGGCCAGACAATTATTCAGAGTGAAGACCAGCAGGATGCTGGCGGCGAAAAGCAGTCGCACGCAGAAACTGAAATGTTCATTCTCTGGTAATTTATGCCATAAATAAGCAAAAGGAGACATGCCCAGGCATATCCATGCAAAAATTCGGGCATGATCCAAACTGGCTGTCCATGGCCTTTCCTGGGCCTGAAAACGATTCATTTGGTTGATGCCGTAACAAAGCACGCCAGTCGCAGCCATCGGCACAAGCAAGGCAAAAAAACCAAAAGACTCCAACCAATCCAGCTTGGCAGCCTGGATATAGCTCACGAACGCAAAGGGTAATCCCCAGAAAATGGCGGACAACCCTCTTAGAAGGCCGCCCAGTCCTTTTAGAACTTCGGAATTAGTAAACGAAGGTTGCATGAACTCCCACGGACGCCGCGAATAATCAGTGGGTCAGATAGGTGTACTCCCTCAACCCTTTTTCATAATCATCCAGTAATCGCATTCCTTCAGATGGCTTCATTTTATCGGCTTTGATCGCCTCATCGATTTGAGCTTTCATTTGACGCTTGAGCTCGTTCTCGTCGTATTGCACCGCAGCCAGAGACTGGATAATGGTGTTCCCTTCGATAATCTCCTCGATGTAATAACCAGTGGGTTCGTCTGGATCGAGAAACACGTGAACCTCGTTGACCCGACCAAACAAGTTGTGAAGATCACCCATGATGTCCTGATAAGCCCCCATCAGGAAGAAGCCCAGATAATAAGGTTCAGTGCCCAATCCTGCCGCTTTGATATCATGCACAGGGAGAGTGTCCCGGACATCTCTTAAGTCGATGAACTTGGTGATGGCACCATCAGAATCGCATGTGATATCGACCAGGGTTCCCTCCTTGGTGGGTCGCTCGTTCAAGCGGTTGACTGGCATGATCGGGAATAGTTGCCCCAGAGCCCAATGATCCAGCAGCGACTGGAAAACCGAGAAATTGCAGAGATACTGGTTTCCGAGGCTGTCTTCCAGTTTCCTGATCTCTTCGGGGATGTAGGGTTGGCCTCTAAAGCTTTCAACGACATCTTTTCCGATATCCCAATACAGAGTTTCAATCTTGGCCTTGTCCGGAAGTTCCAGAAGGCCAAGGGTGAACATATTATGAGCGTCCTCCTTGCGTTCCATGGCATCGTGGAACGCTTCGAGTTTGTTGAGCTTGGCCAGATTCTTCCGAATATCGAGCAGCTCCTTAACCAGTGCGTGTTCGTTTTCGCCGTACTGAAGAGTGGTGGCCCGGGTCTTATCGATTGCCCCGAAAACTTCGACAATCAAAACGCTGTGGTGGGCAACAATCGCCCGCCCGCCCTCGTTGACTATATCCGGATGGGGCACTTTCTCTGCATTGCAAACGTCAGCGATGTAATAAACGATGTCGTTGGTGTATTCCTGAAGGGTGTAATTGGTGGAGCTCTCCGAGGCAGTGCGGCTTCCATCGTAATCCACACCGAGACCGCCGCCCACATCGACATATTCGATGGCAAAACCCATTTTATAAAGCTTGGCGTAAAAACGGGTGGCTTCCTGCACCGCTTTCTTGACGATCAAAATATCGGGCACCTGGGAACCGATATGAAAATGCAACAGTTTA
>JAQGOY010000118.1 GCA_028293375.1 Verrucomicrobiales bacterium
GGCGCCAATCCCTGGCTCGTGGTGATCTTCGGTGTTCTGGGTTCAACTCTCGGAAGATTTATTCTGAGTAAATACATTCCGAAGGTCTCTTCAAAATTATTAAATAAGAAAGGTGACAGGAATTTGAAATACGTGGGCGATAAATTAAATCAAGGCTATTGGAAGACAACTATCTTTGTTTTTCTTTATACACTGACTCCTCTCTCCACCACTGCTCTGTTTACTGCTGCGGGAATGGGCAGGACAAAGCCAGCCTACATTTTGCCTCCCTTTGCCCTCGGCAAATTAGTCAGCGACGCGATCATGATTTTTACGGGCAAGTATGCCGCCGGAGATATCAGGGACATGTTTCACGGAGATATCTCTCCCAAAACAATTATCTTCCTGGTCCTCGGCCTGGTCATTATTGGGGTGACTCTCTTTATCGACTGGCAGGAACTTTTCGAACACAAAAAATTTAAATTTCGATTCAAAATTTTCAAAACCAAATCAAATCCTTAGCATGTTAACAAATCAGAGAGCTCCAGCCCGCTTCAGGATATTCTCCGCTTTCAAATAGGTTTTTAGTGTTTCAGATTTGTCGTTGAAGCTCTTTTCCAGCGAGGCTCTGGTTTCCGGCCAGTCTGCATCCAGTGGGCCCTCTTCGATTTCCTTTAAAATTTCCCGGCCCAGCCGCGAACTCTCCGAAAGCAGTTCTTCCAGGCTCCGTGAGCAAACCTGCCGCGCCCAAATCACCTCTTGCAACTCTTTCTCCTGGCGGCGGAGGCAGGCTAGTGCTCCGAAAAAAATCTTCGCGCGCTGTCGGTCACCATCCACCGCAAATAACAGGCGTGGCGACTCCTTGAGCGAAGTCCAAAATTCAAGCTCTTCTCTGGGAATAGGGTCATTAGGTGTTTCGTTGCTCATCCTGGCAAACCACTGCCGGCACAGTTTATCTGTTCCAGGCGGGGCTGCTAGACCAAATCCTGTGCCCCAATTCAAGCCACCCGCTTGTGACGCAGCCGGTCCAGAACCACCGCCGCAATAATAATAAGCCCCGTGACGATTTCCTGCACCCAGTTCGAAAGGTTCATCTTCGTGCAGCCGTTAGCCACAACGGTCATGATCAATGCCCCAACTACCGTGCCAAAAACCGATCCTTCTCCCCCATTCAAGCTGCCTCCACCGATCACTACCGCAGCGATGATGGCTAGTTCGAGGCCCGCTGCCGTCGTTGGATCTCCCACTGTAAGGTAGGAAAACTGCAGCACACCCGCGATCCCTGCAAACGCCAGACCGATCGTATAAATCAGGAGTTTCGTTCGACCTATGGGAACGCCGCACAATCTGGCGGTCTGCTCGTTCGATCCAATGGCGAAAATGTGTCTTCCAAAACGCGTATAACGAAGCATCGCCCCCACCAGGAAAGTAAGCCCAATCATCAGCCAGACTCCCGGCGGGAAAATCATAAATCTTTTCCCCGGCCCTAGTGTCTGGAGCAAATCGTTCAGCCAGGTCGACGGCGCTGAGACCATGGTTTCTCCCGCGAACCCTTTCGCTGCCCCCCGTAATGCTCCCCATGTTCCCAGGGTGACAATGAACGGCGTAAGCCGTAATTTCGTTATGAGAAAACCAATCAAAAAACCGCAGGCTGCTCCTGTCGCCACCCCTCCTGTGGCCGCCAGAAGTGGGGAAACATTGTTCTTTAACAGCAGCGCTATCACCACTGTGCAAAGCGCTATGTTCGAGCCTATTGAAAGATCAATCCCCCCTGAAATAATGATTAGCGTCATGCCCAGCGCGGCCGTGGCCACCACCGCTGTCTGCAGTAACATGACTTGAAAATTGTCAGCCGTTAAAAATGTCCTGGGCCTGAGCAAACCAAAGAGCAGTATCACCACCCCCAAACCCGCCAGCGGTCCAATATTCGCCAGCCAATAAGACCACCACTTTCTCTGTTTCATCCGGAGTTCAGGTTTGGAACTCATAACGACAAACTGGCCGTTGCTTCCTGCATCACCTGTTTTTCGGATGTCTCTTCCGTGCGGCGAACCGGCCCCAGTCCCGATTTTCCCATCACCGCTATTCCATCGCATATTCCGAATAATTCCGGCAGGTAGCTGCTTACGACAAGTATCGCTTTGCCCCGATGAGCCAATTCATCGATTAGTCTATAAATTTCCGCCTTTGCCGCCACATCGATTCCACGTGTCGGCTCATCAAGGAGCAGGACATCCACATCGTGTTCGAGCAATCTGCTGATGGCAATTTTTTGCTGGTTTCCGCCTGATAGCGAATTTACCTCGTCTGACGAATCATTGCACTTTATTGAAAATTGCTCGACCCATTTTCCCGACCGTTCCTGCAATTGAGATGGACTCACAAATCTCTTCAAACTGGAAAGAGTGATGTTGTCTGCCAGGGATAAGTTGAGAGCCAGGCCTTCTCCTTTGCGGTCTTCACTCACCATGCCAACTCCTCTGTTCCATTCCAGGCCCTCGGCCCTCTCCGTGCGCAATTGACCCTGGATCCTTATTTTTCCTTTCTTCACCGCATCCAGGCCGAAAATAGCGCGCAACAATTCTGTCCTCCCGGCTCCCACTATCCCCGCTATCCCAACCACTTCGCCTCTGTGAAGTGTCAATGAGGCGTCGCAAGGTTTGATCCAGCCGGAGACATTCTCGAGTTCGAGCAGTGCTTCGCCCGGTGTTCGGTTTGTTCGTGGATAGAGACTTTCGACTTTTCTTCCGACCATGGACTCGATGATTTCAGGGTTTGTGATGTCATCCATCCTCCCTGCGCTCACACTCCTGCCATCTCGCAAAACCACATACTCGGTGGCCAATGCCCGGGCTTCTTCCAGAAAATGTGAAATATAAACAATCGCAATCCCTTTATCCTTTAATTTTAAAATAACTTTGAAAAGCAGTTCGATGTCTTTTCGGCCAAGGCTGCTGGTCGGTTCGTCGAAAATCAAAACCCGGCAACCCGCCGAGATAGCTCTGGCAATTTCTACTAATTGTTGTTCTGCAATCGAAAGTTCCTGGACTAAAGTATGGGGCTGAATCGAAGGCCTTCCCAGGTCGCTCATTGCTTCAACTGCCTGTCGCTTCATTCTCCGGCGATCCACAAATGGCCCGATGCAGGGCTCCAGCCCCAGGACGATATTTTCAGCCACGCTTAAATGGGGTGCCAATGAAAGTTCCTGGTAGATCATCCCCACTCCCATTTGGCGCGCTTCCAGCGGGTTTCGAGGAACGTATTCCTCATCCCCAAGCCACATTTTTCCTTCGTCCGGTAGATATGCCCCAGACAGGATTTTCATCAGCGTGCTTTTCCCCGCTCCATTCTCGCCGATGAGTGCCAGCACTGAGCCCTCTGCCACTCGCAAATCCACTCCATCCAGGGCAAGCGTCGCACCAAATCGTTTGCGGACACCCTGCATCCGAAGAAGCGAGCGCTTTTCCATGCGTCTTATGCTCTACTTGAAAAGTTCTTTGACTGCCTCGCTCTCGATATTTTCCGGAGTGATGAGTTGGACTCCGCTATCGATAACCGCCGGCAGCTTTTCTCCCTTGATGTGGCGGACCATTGCCTTCACCCCTTCATATCCCATTTTCTTCGGGTTTTGAGCCACCAATGCCTGGATTTCACCCTTTCGAAGCGCTTCCACCAACTGGGCAGAGGCATCGAAACCGACGAATTTTGCCTTTCCAGTCAGGTTGTTTTGCCGCAAAGCCAGCAGCATTCCCATGGTTAGGGATTCGTTGGAACAAAAAATTCCATCCGCCTCGCGTAACTGGTCCAGCATGTTCAAAGCGGTGGCTTGTGCTTCGCTTGCCGTCACTCCCCCATACCTGTTATCCACAATCAACTGTATGCCGGGATGTTGCTTTATCGCTTCTAAAAATCCGGCTTCCCGTTCTGCCGTTGAGGCCGATCCTTCACTGTATTTCAGCAGGACCACTTTTCCTTTGCCATTGAGCAACCTTGCCAGTTCTTCCCCACCAAGTTTGCCTCCCAGCTTATTGTCTGTCCCCACGTAACTAATAAAGTCTTTCCCCTGCTCCCCTTTCAAACCGGAATCGAAGAGCAAAACCGGAATTCCTTTGCTAACTGCTCCTTTCACCGGGCGCAGCAAGGCTACGTCATCCAACGGCGCAAGCACAATTCCTGCAACACCTTCCGAGACAAATTGCTCCACGATCGCGATCTGTTGCGCCCGGTCATTTTCCTTTAATGGCGCTTTCCAGAGAATTTCATATCCAAGTTCCGCCCCAGCCTTTTTAGCCCCGGCCTCGACTGATTTCCAGTGCGAATGGGTGCTCCCTTTGGGGATGACGGCAATGCTTTTGCCCGAGATTGTCCCCTGGGCTGGACTATTGGTCCCGCTACCAGCCGTGGATGCCTCTTTGTTACAACCAGAAATACAAAACAGGAGAAGGGCAGCCAATATTTGGGACGATTGGCGTCTTACCCCCGTTGTCAGGCTCAGAAGGTCAATTTTCATTGAAATGGAGAATGGAGAATTGCCCGGAGTATCATTACTTATTCGACTCATCGTCAAGTTCGAATCCGGCTTTCGTTCCTGACAGCCGGTTTGAATCTTATAAAAACACAAAGTTTGGCTTTTCGACCCTAAAATGAAGCTTTATGGTTTCTGCACGTCATAAATACAACTCACATGAAAGCTCCTCTTTTTCTAACTGCATTATCTATCGTCACCTTTGCTTCTTTTTCTTCAGCCTGGGGCCAGACCGACTCTGCTCCGGCTACCAAGTCCTCCATGGATATGGCTGCTGATAAAAACGCCAACAAACTCACTGGGGATGAAGTTGCCCAAGGCTGGAAACTTCTTTTCGACGGTAAAGACCTGGAAGGCTGGCACAATTTCAAAAGCCCAAACATCAAACCGGGCTGGCAAGTCACCAATAGTACTCTTTCCTGCATTGATCCTCACAACGCCGGCGACCTTTGCACCAAAGACTCCTATCAATGGTTTGAGCTCCAACTCGACTATAATATTTCCGAAGGCGGCAACAGTGGGATCATGTTCCACGTCGTGGAAGAGGGCGGCGCCGCCTGGTCCACTGGTCCTGAAATCCAGCTAGAAGACAACGCCAAAGCGGCTGATCCTCAACGTTGCGGCTGGCTTTACGGTCTTTACAAACCCGAGATCGATCCTAAAACGGGCAAGCCGCTCGATGCGACTAAACCTGCGGGACAGTGGAACCACGTTCGCATTCTTATCAGCCCCGA
>JAQGOY010000122.1 GCA_028293375.1 Verrucomicrobiales bacterium
GTAACCAGGATAAAGAGCACCAGCAAAATGCGCATTGGCCTTTGTCATCGCTCAAAAACGTCTGGAGGTCAATTGACTAATTGCACCTGTGCGGCACTTAGAATGTGACTTGTTGCCCGGACAAAAAAAGTGCAAACTAATCCTTTACGTATGATGAGTGCAGCCAATGAAATAACGACGAATATTCGGGTAACTCAATTTACCCCCTTGAAAGCACCGGATGCTCTTTGTGGAGAAATCGAGGTCGCAGCTGAGCTTTCCAACGATGTATTGCGTCATCGCGAAGCCATTCGCCGCACTTTACGTGGAGACGACCAACGACTGCTCCTGGTGGTGGGCCCCTGCTCCATCCACGACGAGGAAGCAGCCTACGATTACGCCAATCGCTTAAAAGTGTTATCGGATAAAATTTCCACCAACTTTTTGGTCGTGATGCGAGTGTATTTCGAGAAGCCACGGACCACGGTGGGCTGGAAAGGTCTGATCAACGATCCTTTCATGGACGGTTCCTGCGAGATTGAAGAAGGTCTACGGAAAGCAAGAGCCATTTTCCGGACCATTGCGGAAATAGGACTTCCATGTGGAACTGAATTTCTAGACCCGATTGTGCCACAATACACCGCTGATTTGATCAGTTGGGCGGCAATCGGGGCTCGAACCACGGAGAGCCAGACTCATCGGGAGATGGCATCCGGGTTGTCCATGCCAGTAGGTTTCAAGAATGCAACGGACGGCGGTTTACAAATAGCGCTGGATGCCATGGTTTCGGCCCGGCACCCTCATGCATTTCTGGGGATTGATTCCTCAGGCCAAACTGCGGTGGTTAAGACCACAGGTAACTCCGACGGGCACGTTATCCTTCGAGGGGGCGGTGGAAAAACAAACTTTTCGGAGTCAGATATAGCCACGACCAAAGCCACCCTCAAAGTGAATGGGAAGGCGCGTTCCATCATGGTGGATTGCAGTCATGGAAATTCCAATAAAGACTTTCGCCGACAATCGGCAGTGTTCGAAAGCTTGATGGAACAATACATTCAAGGCGATCAGGCCATTTTAGGAATGATGCTGGAAAGCTTTATTGTGGAAGGCAGACAAGAACTTCCTCCGGGGAATGGGAAGAAAGGACTCGTCTACGGCCAATCAATCACCGATGCCTGCATTAGTTGGGAAACGACCGAAGCACTCCTGACCAGAGCCAACGAGGCGCTGGAGGCGCGCAAGAAATAGCCTGGCATCGGCGCTTTGGCTTAAATCCCCCCGCGAGGGGGTGATTTGGAAATCTTTATTTCGCCTTTGAGTTGATCTCCCAGAGGGCGAAAGTATTTCCCTCGGTGTCCTCGCAAATGGAAAAATATCCCATCTGGGGAACGGCTGTCTTCGGCTTGCAAATCTTTCCACCCAGCTTCACCACTTTGGCCGAGGCCTTTGTGACCGATGGGACATTGACGTAACTGGTGATGGGCTGGCCGGGATACATTCTAGTCATCATGCCGCCGTCTGGACTGGCGTCTGGACCGCCAGTATCGATGTGCCAATAATCACTCTTCCCTGGAAGCGAGTTAATCTTCCAGCCAAAGAGGGACCCATAAAATTTTTGCGCGCGGTCCGGTTTGTCTACAGGGATTTCGAACCAGATGATGTTATTAACAGGAGTGCTGCCTTTTTTTGCTTTGCTCATAAAATTTAACTTTTTTTAAGTAATAAAGGATTACTTTATTGCATGGGAAGTTCCAGCTCAACTTTTACTTCGCCACGCAGAACAGTGGCCTTCACCTTTTCGCCTTTCAAGTGGTCCTGTAAAAGGTCTCCGAGCAAACGTCCCTCTGTGTGTTCGTTCGTCATGCCGTCGATTTTAATGATGACATCCTCTTTCTGAAAGCCCGCGTTTTTCGCGGCTGCATGGATTCCGTATTGGCCCACACTTTTGACTCGCAGGGCCATGAAAGGGTCTGCTATTCCCCTGGACTTCTTCTCCGCGGCAGAAAGGTTTTCAAGCACCATGCCTCCCGCTGCCATTCCGCGCATGGACCAAGTCCCCACCCTTTTTGAAATATCGGAGTCTCGACGCCAGCCTTTCGCCAGCGCCAGGTTCAATTTCTTTTCCTTTCCGCTACGCAGGATGATCGCCTCCAGCGATCCCTCCTCGGGAGAGCGATGCAGGACCCAACTCACATCCGCGATCGATAGCAGTGGCTGGCCAGCGAGGGAAACAAAATTGTCGCCTTTTTTTAGGCCTGCTTTTTCGGCGCTGGAGCCGGGCTCAATGGCTGTGACTTCAGCGATCCGATCAGGCGCGAGGGTGAACCCGATGGTTTCGGGCGGCGGCATGGGATAAATGAGCTCGGTGGGAATTTTCTGTTTCTTGTCGCGGTAAGAAAGACGAAAGGCTTCTCCAATTTGGTGACAATGCACGCAGCTCTGAACCACCTTCCCACTCCAGTTCAAATCGTAGGTGTATTTCTCCATCAGGGAGGGCATCTCCACCGGAGTTTTGAAAGGAATAGGTGTTCCCTGCTTCAGAGCGAGTGAATCGCGATTTGCCGGATAGCCTTTGTGAATGGCCAGGGCACCTTCGAGGGCTAGACGATAGCTCGCCGTGGTTTTATCCTGTGAATTTTTCTGGTGTGTCCAGGAACCGTATCGTCCATAAACCGTTCCATCCGCATTAAAAAACAGGGTGGAAAAAGAGAGATCGTAATCGAACTGGAAACGAGCCAAATCCAGGGCGTTGGCGTTAATGACCCTCACGCATATGAATTGATCGAGTAAAGGAGTCAGTTCGGTTTCCTGTAACAAGACCGCGGTGTCTATCCCGGAACAGGCGAGACAGGGGACGCACCTCAGGACAACAAGGAGGGGCTTTCCAGTGCGCTTCGCCTCGGCAAAACCTTTTTGAAAATCGTTATAAATCCAACGCTTGTCATTTTCCATGGCGGTTCTGTCATTGCGAACGGCGCCCTCGCGATCCGCCACCGTTTCCCCGAAGCAACAGAAAGCAAAAGTGGTCACTAAAAAGCCAAGCGAGAAAGAGAAAAAAAACTTCATAAAGGAATTAGGAGATCACTTCATCAGGCAGGTATCGGAGTCTGCTGTCAAGGCGCTAAAACCAGCGAGGCGACGGGTACGAACCCCCGCTCGGTATCCCTGTTTCCATTATGGTGAACATTTCATCGCCCGAACGTAAAAATTATTTAGGGGCGGGCTGAGTCGGTAATAGGGGAATACGCCCCTGCCTGAAACGTGTCTAGTCCCGTTGGCGTCAGTGGCACGCTTTTTTACGCTAATGGTCAACTAAGACCGAGATCATCGTGACCACACATTCAAAAATCGGGGTTAAAGAAGGTAAGTCTCAATTTCACCACAGGCCAGCGACCCATATCCCACCTGTATGAATCCAAACCCACCCCTCCACAACACGTTTTCCGATCTCGATGCGATCCATCGAATTTTTGAACAACAGGCCCTCGAAAGGCCGGGGTGCCCCGCTGTCTGCTGCGAAGGCAAAATTCTCACCTATCGAGAATTAAACGAGGTGTCCAATCGGCTGGCTCACTACCTGAAAAAATTGGGTGTCGAACAGGATACGCCGGTAGGACTTTGTTTTGATCGATCACTCGAAATGATCATCGCCATCCTGGCTGTATTAAAAGCCGGAGGGGCCTACGTGCCTGTTGATTTGGCGTATCCCAGGGAACGGCTCAGTTTCATGCTGACGGACTCGAGAGCTCCGGTATTGCTAACCATGGAAAGCCTGGCGGCATCACTGCCTGAACACGGGGCACGGACCATTCACCTCGACTCGCATCGTGCCACCATCGGCAAAGAGTCTTCGGAAAATCTCCCTGACGAAGTAAAGGGAGCGAACGCAGCCTATATCATTTACACATCCGGCTCCACGGGAACACCCAAAGGAGTCACGGTCACCCATCACAATACGGTCAGATTATTCCGCGCCACTGACGCCTGGTTCCATTTTAATTCCAACGATGTGTGGACTCTATTCCACTCGTATGCGTTTGACTTTTCTGTTTGGGAAATTTGGGGCGCGCTACTCTTTGGCGGACGCCTGGTGGTGGTTCCCTACCTGGTCAGCCGCTCGCCGTCCCTGTTCTATGATCTGCTTGGACAAGAGGGAGTCACGGTGCTCAATCAAACTCCTTCCGCTTTTCGACAGCTTATCTGGGCTGAAGATTCATCGCAGAGCAAGCGACCATTGAAACTTCGCTATGTCGTTTTTGGCGGAGAAGCGCTCGAGCTTCAAAGTCTTCGTCCGTGGTTCGACCGTCATGGCGATGAGACACCTCAACTGGTGAACATGTATGGAATTACCGAAACGACAGTTCACGTTACTTACCGGGTAATCACCAAACGGGACGTTGAAAACAACCTCGGAAGTGTGATTGGTGTTCCCATTCCCGACCTTCAACTTTATTTGCTCGATGAGGATCTGAAACCTGTTCCCACCGAAGCGCCCGGAGAAATATTTGTGGGTGGAGAGGGAGTAGCGCGTGGTTATCTTCATCGGCCGGAGTTAACTGAATCACGATTCATTGCGGATCACATTTCAAAAAAACCCGGAGCTCGTCTTTATCGAAGCGGCGACCTGGCTCGGTTTCTCAACAATGGGGAGCTGGAATATCTGGGTCGAATGGATCATCAGGTAAAAATCCGAGGATTCCGCATTGAGCTGGGTGAAATCGAATCTGCGCTGAACAAACACCAGGCGGTGCGTGAATCAGTGGTGATTGCCCACGAAACTGGAATCAAAGGGGACAAGCGGCTGGTTGCTTATCTGATTTCCAAACAAAAGGATAAAGCCCCCTCCATCTCAGAGCTTCGGGAATATTTGAAAGAGCATATTCCTGAATACATGGTTCCTGCAGTGTTTCTGTTCCTGGATTAGATGCCGCTCAATCCCAACGGAAAAGATGAACTACTAGCATTGCCCTCACCGGAGAGCGCCGTGCGAGCCCGGGAAAATGAGTATGTGGCGCCCAGCAATGCAACCGAACAGAAACTAGCCGAAATTTGGGCCCAGGTCCTTGGGGTCGAAAACATTGGCATTCGGGACAATTTTTTCGAAGTGGGCGGCGATTCCATCACCAGCATTTCGGTCCTGTCAAAAGCGCAGCAATCAGGCCTGGTATTTTCTGTCCAACAACTTTTCCAGAACCCGACGGTGGAGGGCCTGGCAGGTTGTATTGGACAATCCCAGCCAACCGCTCGCGCCGAGAGATCAACACCGTACAGCCTGATTACAAATGAGGATCGAGCCAAGCTGCCAGCGGATGTGGAAGATGCCTACCCGATGATTCAACTCCAAACCGGGATGTTCTATTATAATGAACTGAATCCCGTTTCGGCAGTGTATCACGACGTCTTCAGCTTTCGGATTCATTCGGTACTGGACGAAAATAAATTGAGAGAAGCCCTGCAGCGATTGCTGGATAGACATCCCGTCCTCCGCACATCGTTCCAAATTTCCGGGTACAGCGAACCGATGCAACTGGTGCACCGAAACGTGAAAGTTCCTTTTACGGTGCTTGACGTGCGTCATTTCGACGACGCGGACCAGGATCGGCTTACCATCGAGTGGATCAATACCGAGAAAAGAAATGCCTTTGATCGGGCAAAAGCGCCGCTGATTCGATTTCACGCGCAGCTTCAAACGGAGACGTCCTTTCAGTTTATTGTTAGTTTTCATCATGTTTACCTGGACGGCTGGAGCCTGGCAGCGCTTTTGACGGAAGTCTTTCAGGACTACTCGGCGCTTCGTTCCAACTCGGGAGCAACCATCGCTGCGCCCCAAGTTGCTTATCGCGACTTCGTTGCCCTGGAAAAACAAACCATCGTAAACGCGGCATCGCGCCGGTTCTGGAAGGAGACGTACGAAGATGCGCCTATTACCATGCTGCCCCGGTGGCCAAAGGCCATGTGTGAAGGAGGGCATGAACAATTCCGGGGCCCGGAACTGATGGTGTGCACGGAAGTTTTCGAAGGAATCAAAAAAATCGCCCAGCTTGCGGGAGTCCCTCTGAAAACAGTTTTGCTGACCGCCCACCAAAGAGTCATGGCACTGCTTTATGGGCAGCAGGATGTGACCAGCGGCCTGGTTTGCAACGGACGCCCGGAAGAAATCGATGGAGAGAAGCTCATTGGACTTTTCCTGAACACCTTGCCCATTCGATCCCGAATGGAGGGTGGAACATGGGTCGATTTGGTAAAACAAACGTTCAAGGCGGAACAGGAAATCATGGCGCATCGACGCATGCCCCTGGCCGAAATCCAAAACATGCATGGTGGCCAACCCCTGTTTGAGGCGGCATTCGATTTCGTCCATTTCCACGTTTACAAAAACCTCGATGGATACAAGGACCTCGGGTTCATGGAGGGCCATTACTTTGAAGCCAACAACCTGACCACCCTGACAACCTTCATGTTGGATATTACCTCGACCCAGTTGCAGATGCATTTGGATTACGATCCCAATGTCATCGCCCGGAAACAGGTCGAACAGATTTCCGAGTATTATATTAATATTCTCAAACAGATGGCAGGAGATCCTGCCGGACGATACGATCAAGGCTCGGCGCTGACCTCTGAGGAAAAAGAAAATCTCCTGAAGCACTGGAATCAGACTGGTGCAGCGTATCCTTCCGAGAAATGCATTCACCAACTCTTTGAGGAGCAGGTTGCCAAAACTCCTGGTGCCATTGCGGTTAACTTTGGTTTACAAAAATGGACTTACGACGCGCTGAACAAAAAAGCGAACAGCATCGCAGCGTTGTTGGAGC
Organism: Verrucomicrobiales bacterium; assembly: GCA_028293375.1. Taxonomy (GTDB): domain Bacteria; phylum Verrucomicrobiota; class Verrucomicrobiia; order Limisphaerales; family JAQGOY01; genus JAQGOY01. Next base: position 6,795 of record JAQGOY010000122.1, read on the forward strand.
GAAACGGGGTTGCAAACGAAAATTTGGTGGGCCTGTTTCTTGATCGTTCGCCTGAGATGGTCGCCGGCCTGCTGGGGATACTGAAGGCTGGCGCAGCGTATGTTCCACTCGATCCCATTTATCCAAAAGAACGACTTTCCCAGATTATTTCAGATTCACAAATGTCAGGAATCCTGACTCAGGACGAATACGCTTCCCTTTTGCCTGGTCAACAACGCCTCTTTTTCCTCAAGGAATTGGGCGGGGAGGACGTTCTGCATTCCATTACACCAAGCCGGGGAAGCCGCAGCCTGGCCTACACGATTTATACTTCAGGCTCCACGGGGAAGCCGAAAGGCGTCCAGATTGAGCATCGCTCGGTAGTGAATCTGCTCCGTTGCATAGCGGATAAAACCAACTTCACAGCCCAGGACAATTTACTGGCGGTGACGACTGTCTCGTTTGACATTGCCGGACTCGAGATTTTCATGCCCCTGCTCCAGGGTGGAACGGTTACCCTTGCCAGCCGGGAACAGGCTGCAGACGGGATTCAACTTGCGCAATTGCTGGATTCGTCCGAAGCCACAGTGATGCAGGCTACCCCTGCCACATGGCGCCTGCTTATCGAAGCGGGTTGGAAGGGAAACAGAGCTTTGAAAGTTTTCACCGGAGGCGAGGCACTGCCTCAAATACTGGCCACCGAGTTGTTGAAGCGTACGTCAGAGGTGTGGAATCTGTATGGTCCGACCGAGACAACCATCTGGTCCACCGCGTGGAAAGTAGCTTCTGGAGAGCCCATCTTAATCGGAACCCCACTGGCCAACACCCAGGTTTATATCCTGGATCAGCAACTCCAACCGCTGCCGACAGGTTCCGTTGGGGAATTACACATTGGTGGAGACGGTCTTGCTCGCGGCTATTTGAAGAAAGAAGATTTAAACCGCGAGAAATTTATCACCGCTCCTCTTTTGGGCCAGCCAGCGAGCCGACTTTATAAGACAGGAGATCTAGCCAGATTTCTGCCCGATGGACAAATCCAATGCCTCGGTCGTATTGATCACCAAATAAAATTACGCGGCTATCGAATTGAGTTAGGGGACATTGAATCGTCTCTTCGCAAGCACCCGGCGGTTAAAGAGGCAGTCGTCGTGGCCCGTGAGGACAGTGGTGGCGACAAACAATTGGTTGCATACTTCACCCGCCATGAACAATCCGCAACGGATGACCTGAGAGAGTTTCTTAGGTCGCGCATTCCCGATTACATGGTCCCGGCCGCGTTCGTTGCCATGGATAAATTCCCATTGACCGTGAGTGGAAAGATCGACATCAGGAACCTGCCTGCGCCATCTACCTTCCTGGAAGAGAAGAAACGAAATTTTGTGGCAGCCTCTTCTCCGATCGAAATGGAAATCGCTGCCATTTGGGCCGAAGTTCTTCGCCTGCCCCAAGTGGGAATCGATGACAATTTCTTCGATTTGGGAGGCCACTCCCTTAAGGCGATCCAATGCATCGTCCGCATTCGTGAAAACCTGGGAACAGAGCTTACCCTCTCGAACCTGATTGAAAGACCAACCATCAGGGGGCTGGCGGAGGTAGTTTTAATGAGTTTGCTGGGGGACGATAAAGAGTCGGAGAAACTTCTGGCTGAGGTAACACAGATGTCCGCGATGGAGGCAAAGCACCAATTGACTTTGGAAAACGTCAACGGAGCTTGAGAAGCATGAAAACTCCTCTTTGCTATTTATTTCTGACGCTCCTCCTGATGGGTGGATTGGATAAAGCAAAGGCTCAATCCAGCCTGCTTGATACTTCGTTCACTCCTGGTTCCGGCGCAAGTGGCGGCTTTGTGGAAACATTGCTTCAACAACCTGACGGAAAAATACTGATTTGCGGCAATTTTACTTCATTCAATGGGGCTTCGGTTGCCAATGTGGCGCGACTGAACTCGAACGGCACGGTGGACACCACCTTTAATGCCAATCCCGGGTATTGGGTGCGGCACATGGTACTGCAACCGGATGGCAAGATCGTTATCGGAGGGTTTTTCAAATCGGTTGGAACTCAATCGCGCAGTCTGATCGCTCGATTGAATTCCAATGGGAGTTTGGACACAACATTTGATCCCGGAACAGGAGCCGACGGGACACTCGGGACGAGCATCACGGGAAACCCGGACCCGTTTATCTTTCAATTGGCGCTTCAGTCTGACGGAAAAATCCTGATCACAGGAAATTTTACCAATTATAATGGCACCGTCATCAATGGTATTGCCCGAATAAATTCCAACGGCTCGCTGGACACAACCTTTCACGTAGGCTCAGGCCTGAGCACCTGGGGACGTTCCATCCAGGTTCTGCCGAACAATCAAATTTTGGTCACTGGATGGTTCGATAACTACAACAACAGTTCGCATGATCGGATGGCGCTGATCAATCCGGACGGCTCGCCAGACGCTTCCTTTCATCCCTACTTTGGGGATCGCACTGCGGTATACACGGCGGTGAAACTTCCTGACGGCAAATACATCGCCGCTGGCCATTCTCTGAATTACAGCGGACTGTTCACCAATGAGATTCGGCGCTTAAATATAGATGGAACCACGGACGAGAGCTTCACCGGTAAAGCGAATGAAAAAATACAGTCGGTCAAGCTCCAATCCGATGGAAAACTCGTGATCGTGGGAGAGTTTACACTGGTTGACGGGGTTGGCAGAACCACTATTGCACGATTAAACCCCGATGGAAGTTTGGACACTGGTTTTTCCGCGAACATAGACAGCTGGGGATGGACTGGCGGATTGCAACCGGACGGCAAAATACTATTCTGCGGCGGTTTTTCCAAGGTAGACAATACGTCACGAAGTGGCATAGCCCGGCTCTTGTCCGCAACGGGAGACGCCCAGCCATTGATCTTTAATCCCAATAAAATCGGGAATACTTTTTCGACTTCCGTCTCTACGCTTTCGGGCAAAACGTACACACTGCAGTACAAGAACTCCTTGCAGGAAGTGAACTGGACTTCGCTGACCCCTTCTGTGAATGGCGATGGAACTTCCAAAACTCTTTCTGACGCCAGTGCATCCGTAGAAACCCGACTTTACCGAATCCAAATGAAATAGCCGACCACCCTATGAAAACAAAATCCTGTATATTATTAACCCTGCTCGTTGCCTTGTTTGGGTTTCTCAACCCTCTAAGTGCAGAAATTGTTCTCGATCCTACTTTTAACGCCGGAACCGGCACGGATGCCTTCGTAGAGAGTTGCCTGGTCCAGCCTGATGGAAAAGTACTCATCTGCGGTGGATTCACTAATTTTAATGGCGTAGCGCGAAATTATATAGCGCGGCTCAATGCGAATGGAACACTGGATACCACCTTCAATGCCTTCCCCAGCTATTGGGTGCGGCACATGGCTTTGCAACCCAATGGCAAAATCATGATAGGCGGGTTTTTTAAATCCGTGGGAGGACAATCCCGTAACTTAATCGCCCGATTGAATGCAGATGGCAGCTTGGATACCACTTTCAATCCTGGTGCCGGTGCGATTGGGACGTTGGGCACGAGCATCACTGGAAATCCAGACCCCTTTATTTTTCAATTGGCCTTGCAGCCAGATGGTAAAGTCGTTTTCACGGGTAATTTTACTAACTACAACGGAGTAACCATCAACGGCATCGCTCGTGTGAATGCCAATGGGTCGCTTGACACGACCTTCAACGTAGGATCAGGCCTCAATACATGGGGTCGATCAATCCAGGTTCTTCCGAACAACCAAATTCTGGTTACAGGCTGGTTCGATAATTACAATAACAGTTCCCATGATCGTATGGTGCTCATCAATCCGAATGGTTCTCCTGACAGCTCATTCCACCCATTCTTCGGGGATCGCACTTCAGTCTATACCGCCATCAAACTTCCTAATGGACAATACATCGCGGCTGGTCATTCCCTTAACTTCGACAACTTGTTTACGGAAGAAATTCGCAGATTGAACGCCGATGGGTCGGTGGATACCAGCTTCCAGGGCAGGGCGAATGAAAAAATTCAGTCGGTGCGGCTCCAGGCTAATGGAAAGATTCTCATCGCGGGTGAATTCAGCCAGGTGGATGGAGTGAATCGCCAACGGCTTGCCCTGCTGAACCCTGATGGCACTCTGGACGACTCGGTCAATGAATCGATTGATAACTTTCTTTGGATGGTCATCCCTCTCGCAGGCGACAGGATTCTCGTCTCCGGCGGATTTAATAACATTAACAATCGTCACATCAGCGGTGTTGCCAGGTTTGTGCCTGCAGCGAGTTTGCCGAAACCACAAATCCACCTCAACGGATTGGCGACGTGGTACATGAATGGCGCGGAGATGACTGGTTCCGGGCTCGTGAATAATGGTTTGCCCATTGCAGCCGGCTGGCGTTACGTCGGCATGCGCGAGTTTAACGGGGATGGCCAAAGCGATATCCTATGGCAGGGGCCTTCCGGGCAGCTTGCAGTTTGGACCATGAATGGCGTCGACTTTTCGAGCGGTTCTGTGCTCCAGAAGATTCCTGTCGCAGGGCACCGCGCCACAGGTCTGGCCGATTTGAATGGGGACGGTCAGACGGACATCCTCTTCCGTTGGCCTGATGGGAGAATATCTGTGTGGCTTATGAACGGTGGAACATTCGTTAGCGAAGTCATGCTGAATGGCGGCGTAACCATTGGAACGAACTGGCAAATCGTCGGCGCTCGAGATTTTAACGGTGATAATAAAGATGATCTGGTGCTTCAGAGCACCGCTGGACAAGTCGCAATCTGGTCCATGGACGGAACAGTGAAAACGGGCGCTGTACTATTAAACGATGGAAAAACGGTTGGGGCGGGATGGAGACTTGCCGGTGTGGGTGATTTGAATGGCGCTGGAAGCAACGACCTCATTTTCCAACATCCCAGCGGTTATGTCATCGCGTGGTTCATGGAAGGAACGACGATAGCCAACAGAGTTACTTTGATTGGCGGTAAACCGATTGCTGCTGGCTGGCACATAGTGGGACTGAACGATTTTAACAAAGATGGCCATGCGGACATCGTTTGGCAGTATACCGGTTTTTGATATAACACTTTCTGTTTAGCAAAAAACTCAAGAAAAGCCTGCGGATCTTCGCAGGCTTTTTTTGCCATTAAGGGTGGGCCACCCTCAGCTTAGTTCTTTAATCAGGCTTTTGCTGACTCACAACCAGCTTTCGCCTTGCCCCCCTAATGCTTCCGGGCCTTATCCACTTTTCTCCCGCGTTCGGTTCAAATAGAGACAACGATGAACCAATGTCTGGAAATCAGGGTGCGATTTGCATTTGAACCCGCCGTGAAGTTATGAGCCAGCAGCTTTCCCAACTATCGCCAGAGGCCAGGGCACTGCTCGAAAAACGACTTCTCAAAAGCCGCGTCCCGGCCCCAGCTCCCGTCATCGATAGGGAACATCCTCAAGGGCCATCCCCTCTTTCCCATGCGCAGGAGAGCCTATGGTTTTTGGACCAACTTGAACCCGGGAGCCCCCTTTACATCATTCCGGAAGCCTGGAGAATAAAAGGAGCGTTAAGAGTAGAAGTCCTGGAGGAAGCATTCCGGCGGGTTATCGAAAGACACGAAACGTTGCGAACCCGCTTTGTGGCCGGGGAGAAGACACCTGTGCAAGTCCCGATCGAAAACTGGACCTTCAAACTGCGGGTAATCGATCTCCGCGCACAAGACGTCTCAGAAAAGGAATCGAAGCTGCAGGCTGCGCTAACGGAGGAGGCTCAAAGACCCTTTCATTTGAAAAATGATTTGTTGATTCGCGGCACTGTTATTCAACTGGATTCCAATGACCATGCCCTGGTGGTGACGCTTCACCACATTATTTCGGATGCTTATTCCATGGCCCTGCTTTATGCGGAAGTGACTACCATTTATCGTAACATCTGCGATTCCTTCACAACCGCGCTCCCCCCTCTGCCCGTGCAGTATTCCAGCTTTGCACGCGATCAAAAAAACCGGCTCCAGGGCGAGGTTTTGGAAAAAGAATCCGCTTTTTGGCTCAATCGGCTTTCAGGAGAATTGCCATTGCTTGATTTGCCAACTGATCGTCCGCGCCTAACCGGTCGATCCTTTAAAGGACTCCGGACATATTTTAGCTTTCCGGCATCGCTGCAGAGCGCGCTAAAAGAGCTCAGCCGTCAAAACGGTGTCACTCTTTACATGACGTTGCTCGGGGCTTTTTCCGTTTTACTTCGTCGATATTCCGGTCAGCAGGAGATTCTGATTGGGACACCGATTTCCACACGAAACCGCAAAGAATATGAAAATCTGATTGGCTTCTTTATCAACACGATCGTTTTCAGAACCGATTTTGTGGGAGATCCCAATTTTAACGAAGTATTGCAACGAATCCGCAAACAGGCTGGCGAAGCTTTCGCGCACGCAGAAATGCCACTTTACCGTTTGGTGGAACGTCTCAAAGTTCCCCGGCATACCGGGAATCCGCTCTTCCAGGTTGTTTTTCAATATCTCGCCACACCTACCGTTGGCCCACAACTGGAGGGATGCCAGGTAGAGATGCTTCCGATGGAAACCGGGACGGCAAAATTCGATCTTACATTAAATGTGGTCGACGAAGCCCGTGGTTTGTCGGGCAATCTGGAGTTCAACACCGACTTGTTTGATGGCAGCACGATTGAGCGACTGCTGGCCAACTTCCAGACATTGCTCGAAGGACTGGTGAACAACCCGGAAATGCCGGTCTCGAAAACTCCATGCCTTAGCCGGAAGGAAATGGCGCTCGTCAATTCCTGGAACAACACCTCGACCGCATATCCGCGCAACAGTTCCATTCACCAACTTTTCGAAGAAATCGTTTCGAGAGATCCGCATGCAATTGCTGTTGAATTCGAAGGAATGGAGTGGAGTTACCGCGATCTAAATGCCCGTTCGAACCAGCTGGCAAGAGCACTGCGCAAACAGGGTGTGGTCGCCGACACGCTCGTTGGCTTATGTGTCCCGCGATCCGTGGAAATGATTGTGTCCATTCTCGGGATATTGAAAGCCGGGGGAGCTTACACACCTCTGGACCCAAGTTATCCCGAGGAACGTCTGACTTACCTTATCAGTGAAACCGGCATGCAGGTTCTGGTCACAACGGCCCAACTTGGTGAGAAGTTATTTTCCAATGCATCCTTACAGACGGTCATCATGGACAAAAATGAAGCACTGATCCTCGAGGATGATGCAAATCTTGGAGTGGAAGTCTCACCCGACAATTTGGCTTACGTTTTATACACGTCCGGTTCGACGGGAAAACCCAAGGGCGTAGCCATACCGCAGAGGGGCGTTATTCGACTGGTGAAAGAAACTCGATTCATGAGTTTCGGAGTGGACGATATCTTTCTTCAATTCGCGCCAATTTCATTTGACGCTTCGACCCTCGAAATTTGGGGTAGCCTTTTGAATGGGGCTAAGCTGGTCATTTTTCCCCCGGAATTTAATTCGCTTCAACAACTCGGCGAAATTATTCAAAGCAAAAGAGTCAGCATACTTTGGCTGACCGCAGGCCTGTTCCATCAAATGGTCGAGGAACAAATTTCCTCGCTGAAAGATGTGCGGCAACTGCTTGCCGGGGGAGATGTTCTGTCGGTGCCGCATGTGTTGAAAGTTCTCAAGGAACTTCCAGGCACACAACTGATCAACGGCTACGGGCCCACCGAAAACACGACCTTCACCTGTTGCTATTCAGTCCCGCCGAACTGGCGTGGTGAACGATCTGTGCCCATCGGTCAACCCATCAGCAACACCCAGGTATTTATTTTGGACGGCCACATGCAAGAGATGCCTATTGGAGTTCCCGGCCAGCTCTATATAGCCGGGGATGGACTGGCCAGGGAATACCTTCGCGCACCGGAATTAACCAGGGAGAAATTTGTGCCCAACCCGTTCCCAGGAACATCATCGCGACTCTATAAAACAGGCGACACCGTTCGTTGGCTTCCGGACGGAAATGCGGAGTTTGTCGGGCGGATGGATTTCCAGGTAAAAATCCGAGGCTTTCGAGTGGAGCTCGGAGAAATCGAAAGTGCGCTGGCACAACATCCTGCTGTGAAAGAGGCAATCGTATTGGCGAGGGCTGACAATTCGGGAACCAAACAACTGGTAGCTTTTGTTGTGCTCAAGGCAGAAGTCGAAACAACTCAGCTTCGTCAATTCCTTCAGAAGACTCTACCTGGTCATATGGTTCCGGGGCAAATTATAGTGCTTGAGCAATTTCCGCTGAACGCAAATGGAAAGGTCGACCGCAAACTGTTGCCTTCGACTGAAACGCAAAACGAGACGAAAATAAAAACGCCACCACGCACAGCCGAAGAACAAACGTTGGTGACGATCTGGGCTGAAGTTCTTGGAATTAATCCTGTGGGTATAGAGGAAGATTTCTTCGAGCTCGGCGGCCATTCGCTTCTCGCCACGAAAATTGTTTCGCGAATAAACAAAGAATTCAACACGAACATCCCACTGGCGGCCATTTTTGATCATCCAACAATTGCTTCGCTGGCCGAGGTCATCTCGCGACAGAAGCAAACAGGGGTTCGGAGCCGGACGATTATTTCGCGACGTATCCGCACCCAGGGAGAGCACCATGATTGCACCACTAGCACCCACTAACGTGAACTTGCCAAAAACTCCTGTGGCAACTTCGAAGCAGCCGGAAGAAGATTTCCGGGATTGTTTCCCGCTTTCTTTTGCCCAGCAAAGAATCTGGTTTCTCGATCAGCTTCATCCAAATAATCCGCTTTATAACGTTCCTTCAGGTTTCCGATTAGCCGGACAATTGGATGTCGAAGCGCTGTCCCGCAGCCTGGAAGCGGTGATTTCGCGCCATGAGATTCTTCGTACCATCTATATCACCAATAAAGGAACGCCGGCCCAGAAGGTCCTTGATCAATGGAAGTTCACGCTTCCCGTTATTGATCTATCAAAGGAAATCAGCCCGGAATTGGCTCTTGCTGAGCGGTTAAGCTCCGAAGCGAAAATCCCATTTAATCTTGCCCATGACTTGATGATTCGCGCCTCCCTGTTTCGTTTGAAACCTGAGGAGCATGCGCTCTTCATCAATGTCCATCACATTGCATTCGACGAATGGTCCCTGGAGATTTTGGTGAAAGAGATTGGCAGTTTTTACGAAAGCTTCCTTCGAAAACAATCGTCCTCCCTGCCGGAACTGCCGATCCAGTATGCCGATTTTGCCATCTGGCAGCAGGAGGAGTATGCAAACAAGCACACTCAAAAACAGTTGGATTACTGGAAAAAACAACTTCAGGGAGATTTGCCAGTCCTGGAAATCAGGGCGGATCGCATCCGGCCCGCAGTTCGCACTTACCAGGGAGACAGAGAGCGTCGAACACTATCGCCTCAACTCACTGCGAACCTCAAGAAACTCGCCAGACAGGAATCAGTTACCCTTTATATCCTGCTTCTTTCCATCTTTAAAACGCTGCTCCATCGTTACTCCGGGATGGAAGACATCATCGTGGGAACGCCCATCTCCGGACGCTCTCAATCGGAGGTGGAAAACCTGCTTGGATTTTTCGTGAATACCCTGGCCATCCGAAGTCCGGTGGGCGACCAGGCCTCCTTCAAGGAAGTATTGGCCAAAGTTCGAACCCATGTGCTGGGTGCCTTTGCCCACCAGGAATTGCCTTTTGACAAATTGATTGAAGAGATTCATTCCGAACGCAATTCTAATCAAAATCCATTGTTTGACATTGTTTTTGCCTTGCAAAACCAACAGAAAGAAGACTTCCAGTTTGCCAGCCTTGGGCTGCGGCCAATCGAGGTGCACACCCATACGGCCAAGTTTGACTTAACCTTTGTCGCCCAGGACAAAGGTGACACGCTCCATTTGATCCTTGAGTACAACAGTGATATTTTCGAAGGCCCAACTGTTGGACGAATGCTTGCCCATTTTGAAGCGTTGGCAGAAGGAATAGTCACCAACCCCGTCCAGAGTGTTGGCAAATTTTCCCTTATTAACGCAGCGGAACGTTCCAACACCTTTGAAATTTGGAATCACACCTCGACGGATTATCCAAAGTCCAAAACTGTTGCTCAATTATTTTCAGAACAGGCAAAACGCACACCACAAGCCATCGCAGTCCAATACGGGGAAAAGGAAATTTCCTACGCAGAATTGGATGATCGCTCCAACCAGGTGGGTTCCTATTTACGCAAGCAGGGAATTGGCCCGAATGTCCTGGTGGGCGTGTTCATGGAGAGATCCGTAGAAATGATCGTGGCCTGGCTCGGCATTCTCAAGGCAGGGGGAGCCTATGTGCCGCTTGATTTGGATTATCCAGCGGAACGAATTGCTTTCATGATTCAGGACACGGAAATGCCGGTCATTCTAAGCAACGAGTCCCTAGCGTCTCGAATTCCTCAATCCGTCGCGAAAATTTTAAAACTCGATGCGGATTCGGCAGAGATTAAACAGGAATCCAAGCATCCAGTCATCTCTACTGCCACCGCCGAGAACATTGCTTACGTCATCTACACTTCTGGTTCCACCGGCCAGCCAAAGGGGGTAATGGTTCCAAACAGGGGAATAGTGCGACTCGTGTTCAACACGAACTATGTTCAACTCAGTGAAGAGGAGCGAATAGCCCAGGCTTCGAACAGTTCCTTTGACGCCGCCACATTCGAAGTTTGGGGATCTCTTTTGCATGGCGGCAAATTGGTGGGAGTAACCAAAGAAATCATGCTCGCGCCAAAGGAGTTTGCCGCATTTCTGCGCGATGAAAAAATTACGTCGCTTTTCCTGACGACAGCCCTCTTCAACCAGACTGCCGCCGAGGACCCCACTGCTTTTGGTACTTTGAAGAACGTGCTGTTTGGCGGCGAAGCCTGCGACCCGAACTCTGTTCGAAGAGTGCTGCAGTCGATGCCTCCACACAGGCTCCTGCACGTTTATGGGCCAACGGAGGTGACCACTTTTGCGTCGTGGTATGAAGTTAAAACGGTGGCGGAAGGCGCAACAACACTACCCATTGGAAGACCCATTTCCAATACCACCTTTCATGTCCTGGACCGTCAACTTCAAGAAGTCCCTGTTGGTATGGCCGGGGAGCTCTATCTGGGTGGTGACGGCCTTGCTCTTGGATATTTGAGGCGCCCTGAACTCACTGAGCAAAAATTCATTCAGAACCCTGCCGATCTCAGTGAAAAGTTATACAAGACGGGTGACCTGGTTCGCTTTCTCCCGGACGGAAATATTGAGTTTCTCGGAAGAATGGATAACCAGGTGAAGATTCGTGGTTTTCGGATCGAACTGGAGGAAGTGGAGTCCGCGCTGAAGAGTTTTCCCGGGGTCCAGGAAGCAGTGGCAATCGTGCGTGAAGACGTTCCAGGCGACAAGCGTTTGACCGGGTACATCAGCTGGAAAGAATCGGAGGAATCGAACCAGGACGGGCTGAAATCGGCGCTCAAGCTGAAGATGCCCTCCTACATGATCCCGGCGGTGATTGTAGAAGTGAAGTCGTTCCCGCTCACTCCCAATGGAAAAATCAATCGTAAAGCCCTTCCGAAGCCCGATGAGGCAACTCCCCGGCAAGGCGATGAGACCCCCAGGAGTTACCTGGAGACACAACTTCATAAAATATGGGAAACAGTATTGGGACATTCCTCCTTCGGTGTGAGCGATAATTTTTTTGAAGTAGGGGGGCATTCCCTTTTGGCGGTCAAGCTGATGTCACAAATTGAAACCACGCTCGGCAAGAAGATGCCGGTTTCCGTTTTATTTCAGTCAGCCACCATCGAAAAATTGGCGGAAGCAGTGAGGAGCACTGGAGCTGCGACACGCGGAGGTTGCCTGGTGGAAATACAACCCAAAGGTTCCAAACCGCCGATATTTTGGCTGCACACGCTGGGAGGCGGGGGCGGCGGCGGACTGTTCACCTACCGAAAACTTGCGGAACTGCTGGGCCGTGACCAACCCTCTTACGGTTTGGTTGCCCCTCCCGTGCCTTTCACTTCGATTGAATCGATGGCAGCACATTACATTGAAGAAATCCGGATTATTCAGCCAAGTGGCCCCTATCAGTTAGGTGGTTACTGTTTTGGGGGAGTGGTTGCATACGAAATGGCGCGTCAACTCGAAGTAAAAGGTTTGCCGGTTCGATTACTGGCCTTGCTCGATTGTTCCCTGCCTGACAACAACGGGGAACGAACAAAGAAAAGCCCCAAGCTCGCCGTTCACTTTATTCGCACCCTGCCACTGTGGCTTAAACACTTTCTTGCCCAGGACAATAAGGCCATCCGCGCGCAGGTGGATGACAAACTGGCGAGAATTCAAAGAAAACTTAGAAGATGGATCGGTTTGGAGAAGCACGATGGGGTGGAGCACAAGCCCGGGTCCGAGTTGGGCGAGCTCATTGACATGACTCATTATCCCAAGGACTACAAACGGTATGCCGAAGTACACTGGGAGGCCCTGATCCATTACTACGCCAAGCCCATTAACGGAAAGGCTGTTCTTTTCAAGACGGAAGAACCGAGGCTGTTGCGGCTGGATGACCGCGCAATCTGGAGAAGAATGATCCAGGGCGGCGTAGAAATCCGGGATGTTACCGGAAAACATGAAGAGATTCTGAATGATCCTCACGTGCAACCGCTCGCTTCACAACTGCGGGAATGCCTGGAACGCGGAATCGTTCCTTGAATCAAAAAATAAGGGAAATATCAGGCGTCCACTTTGTTAGGAGATTGTAATCTCTTGATACGACCGCACATGCCCTCGATAGTCGGTGCCTCAAAGAGACTTCGTAACCCCATTTCGACGTGAAATTCTTTTCTGATCGAGGCCATGAGTTCGATGGCCTTGCAAGAATCCCCTCCCAGCTCAAAGAAATTCCGATCACGCGGGGGCTGGATTCCCAGGATAGCGCCCCATAATTCGCTCACGCGATCAGCCGTGTCATCCCGAAGCACAAGGCGCCCCATGGATTTTGTTCTGGACGATTGATCCGTTTGCTTCAAAGCGCGCGTCAGAGGGATTTCAGTGCGCGCTTTATCTTTCTCCGCAATCTGGTTCATTCTGTCCTCCCAAACCGAAATCAACGTTGCTGCCGGGTGAGGGACGGCCTGTGCTTTGTCCGTATCCTCATTGAGGGTGTGGTTTTGGCGCATCATGCTCTTATCATAATCGACTTCCACGCGACAGGAATCGGGTCTTTTCCCCGGATCAGCCTCGGAATCCAAGCTTATATCGATCATTAGAAGGATATGAAGGACGTCTGGGAGATTGATTTCCGGTTCATTTAAGATTAAATGACCCGCTCTTGTCGTCTTTTGAGCAAAAAATGCTATCGTAAGAACGGTAAATCGATCAGTGAGACGACGTTTGAATTTATTTTATGGCTATTGAAAAGATTAAGAAGAAGGGCAGTTGGGGCAAAAAACTGGGAATTGTTTTTGCGGTGCTGGTGGTTTTATTGATCACTGTTTATTTTGTGGCGACAAGCGAAGCATTCATCAAGGGATTCATTCTTCCCAAAGCGAATGCCGCACTGAACTCCACCGTAACCGTCGATTCCATTTCTTTAAGTCCGTTTTCGTCGGTGGAGATCAAAAATCTCAAAGTTGTTCCGAATGGAAAAGAACAACTGCTGCAAGCTGAAACCGTTCGGGCTCACTACCACCTGATGGACATCATCAAGGGCAATATCAACGTGGATGAGGTTACCCTGGAAAAACCGATCATCACCCTCGTCCAGACAAGTACCGGTTCCAATCTTGACCCTATCCTGAAGCAGAGCAGTTCTGCTCCTTCCGACAACAAGCCGACGCAACAGAAAAAGCAAATGGTGTTCAATGTACGAAATGTCTCCATCAAAAATGGGCAACTGGAACGCCGCACTGAAACTGCAGATGGATCTCGCGGCTCGGAAAAACTTTCCAATCTGAATGTTAACCTTGACCTATTAAACTTTTCCCAGCCGGGAAAATTGACGGTCGACACCGCGTTCGAGATGGACAGGTCGCCAGCCGCAAAAGACACCAACAGCGCCCCTTCCCAACTATCGGGTAATTTGAAAAGCGATTTCCAATTTCAAATAAATGCGAATTTCAAACCTGTTTTTGTCAAAGGAACCACGGCACTTGACCTTCCAAAGGCATCAGGAGCGCTAAAAGATCTCGCGGGATTAAACGTCGCTCTGAACACCGATCTCTCGCCGACTGAAATTAAAGGTCTATTGGTCGACTTGAAACAAGGCAGCGCAAATCTGGGGCAAATCAAAGTTTCAGGACCCTTTTCTGCGGACAAAATGGAAGGCAAACTCAACTTCCAACTCCTCAACCTTGATCGGGCCCTGCTCAACGTGGCGACTGCAGGAAAAGGTCTGGACTTTAATAAGACCCGGATCAATTCGACGAATGTGATTGATATAGCACAGGGAGCGAAACAAATAGGAGCCTCTGGTTCCCTTGTTATTTCAGACATGGCGCTCACTCTCCGTGCAAAGAACCAAACCACCCCGGCGCTCGATATCACTGCCAATTATTCGGTAGACGTGAATCAAACAGCACAAACGGTGCTTATCAAGCAGTTCACCGTGGAAGGCAGGCAGAACACCAAAACAATCCTGACGGCTTCCATTTCCAAGCCAATGACCCTTTCACTGGGTGACAAAGCGGGCGCTCCTGACGAAGCGACTTTGCAAGCGAATGTGCAGAATTTTAATTTAGCTGACTGGAAAACTTTCCTCGGAGATGCTGCGACTGGCACCTTGGAAACCCAGCTAAGCGCGGTGTCGAAAAAAGGAGGACAGGAACTCCAATTTGACTTGAAGACCGATTTGCGAAACGCATCGGCTGTCGTGGCCTCGAATAAAATAGATAACGCTTCAGCTCATATCGAAGTCAACGGAGTATTGACAGAATTGAAAAAAGTCAGCCTGCAAAAAGCGCTCGTCAGCCTCGCCCAGGGAACCCGACAGGCGTTGAAGCTGGAGGTTAGCGGAACAGCAGACACGACTTCCCAAAATGCCAATTTAAAAGTGGATATGGACGCTGACATGGCTGTGCTCACATCAGTGGTGAAACAAAATGGTACCAGCCTTTCCAGTGGCAGCACAAAATTCGCCGGGACCGTCATACAATCCAATTCCGTCCAAAAAGTTGCAGGTCGTTTAACCCTGGCTAACGTTTCCGGAATGGTGGCCAGCAATCGCCTGGACCGCTTCGAAGCAGTCATCGATACCGACCTCACCATTTCCACCAACAAAGGGGTTCAGGAACTTCAATTTGGCGTGAAATCCGACCTGCGACTGGCATCTGCCACCGTGGCTTCCAACCAAATCGAGAATGCCGCTGCCCACTTCGAAGTCGTCGGAAATTTGGGCGAGATGAAAAAACTGGCTTTGCAGTCGATGCTGCTCACATTGAGCCAGGGCTCGAGGCAAGCGATGAAGTTGGAGGCAAGCGGAACAGCCGACACAGCGACCCAAAACGCAGATATTAAGGTGGCATTGGATGCAGATATGCCAGTCCTCACTTCTGTGGTGAAACTGAACGGAACCAGCTTTTCCAGCGGCAGCACCAAATTTGCCGGTAATTTCAGCCAAACAAATTCCGCTCAAAAGATTGTGGGGCAGCTCAGCATGCTGAATCTTTCAGGCACATTATCGAGCAATAAGCTCGACCGATTTGAAGCAACCATCGACACGGATGTCGCTTCCTCCAAGACGGAGGTATTGATCTCGAAACTCCACGCTGTATTCAAACAGGCTGGCGTGAGCGCGGGGAATATCGATGCCACGGGTTCATTCAAGCAGGCCTCACAGGTGGCCCAGGGTGAGTTCAAGATCGATGGGTTGAACCAAAACTTGATTGCTCCCTTCGCCAACAGTGCTCTAAACGGAAAACAATTAGCTTCCATACTTATCAATGGAAATGGAAAAGTAAGCGGCACCATGAGCAACATGCAGGTAAACGCAGATGTCTCGATTACCAACATCGTGGTTAAAGACTTGAAAGATCCGAAACCCCCTACCCCTCTTGCGGTATCACTTTTGGTGGATGGATCGAAACAGGGAGACATTTTCACAATCAAAACGTTCGGCCTGACTCTGTCCCCTACGGCCAGAGCAAAAAACCAGCTCACCCTGAGTGGTCAGCTGGACATGACGAAAACGAATGCAATCACTGGAAAATTGACGGCCCGAGCCGACTCTCTGGACCTGACTCCTTACTACGATTTATTTGCCGGGAAATCTCCAAAAGAAGTGGCAGCGAGCGGAAAGCCAACTAGCGATACTCCGGCAACCAGTGCTCAGGTAAGCCTGCCAAAACCTGAACCTGAACCAATGAAGTTGCCTGTTCAACTCCTTAGTTGTGAACTCAATTTTGCAAAAGTTTTCCTGCGGGAAATTGAAATTACGGATTTAAAATCGACCCTCAGGATTGAAACAAACCACGCCGTGTTGCGCCCGTTCCAGCTTTCGTTGAACAACGCGCCAGTCACGGCCGATATCGATGTGGACTTGAGCAAAAAGGGTTACGGTTATGCCGTCTCATTCTTATTCAACAAAGTTCCACTTGAGCCGATTGCCAACTCTTTCGTGGCTGACAAGAGTGGTCAATACAAGGGTGAGATCTTCGCAAACGCGAAATTTACCAGCATTGGCTTGACGGATCTCAGTTTGAAAAAGACAGCAAACGCGCAGGTTTATTTTACCTTTACCAACGCCAACATTCAAATCGTGAGCCCACGCTTAAAAACATTTCTGACACCTATTGCCACCGCCATCAATGCCCCCGAGATTCTGGATTCACCCGTGAACTGGGTCACCGCTGCTCTGGTGATAAGCAATGCCAACATCACGTTGGGAAACTTTGGAATCCTGAGTGAGGCCTTCTATGCCAATACGGTGGGAACCATTCCGATGGCAGATATACTCACAAACTCCCCGGTAAACGAAGGCGTTTCCTTTCAACTGCGCCGATCAATAGCCGCCAAGGCAAAGTTAATTGGAAACGAATCCTATAAAGATCAAAAATATGTCTCATTGCCTACTTTTGTTAAAGTGCAGGGAACGATTGGAAAACCGGAGTCTAAGATTGACTACGCTGGGCTCGCAAAACTGGCTCTTCAAGTAACCGCTGAAAATTCCAATTTGCTAAAGGGCTCTGCTGGCAGTGTGGTGAATCAGTTTTTGGGTGGAGGCCAGGCTGCAGCCCCTCCAGGTGTGAATAACAGCCCTGCAACGAATGCAGGTTCAGCGACTCCTCCGCAATCCAAAGCGAGCAGCGCCGTTTCCATTCTCAAAGGCTTCCTGCCGGCTTCCACCAACAGCCCATCGACCACGGCTACGAACGCTCCCGCCTCGGGGGTTAACCAACTCCTGGATTTATTTAACAGGCCAAAAAAATAGTGTCTTTGCCCAGAACCTAAATCTAGGATTGTTGAATGGATAAAGTCCTCGCCTATTTGGAATCGCAAAACGATCGTTTTGTGGCATCGCTTTGTGATTACATCAGGTTCCCCAGTGTTTCCGCACAACCCGTTCACTCTGCGGATATGCGTGCCTGCGCCGAGTGGCTGGTCAATTATTGCAAGCGTATAGGACTCAAAACACGGCTTTGCCCAACCAAAGGCAATCCGGTCGTAGTGGCCACGACTCGGAAATCCGGACCGAAAAAAACAACCTCGAAGAAACGTAAACCGCATTTTTTGGTTTATGGTCACTATGATGTTCAACCGGCCGAGCCGTTTGACTTGTGGACCACGAAACCCTTTGAGCCGGTTATTCGCGGATCTTCGCTCTTTGGCCGGGGGGCCAGCGATAACAAGGGTCAACACCTGGCCCATCTGAACGCGGTCGAGGCTTACCTGGCAACCGGGACGGAACTCCCCTGCGATCTGACTTTTGTAGTTGAAGGAGAAGAGGAAGTTGGAAGCAATAATTTGGAAAACTTTCTGAAAGCAAACCGGAAAGAGCTGCAGTGCGATGCCGTCATCATCTCCGACACGGGAATGCCGGCTATCGACAAACCTGCGTTGACGTATGCCTTACGTGGCATTGTCGCCGTTGAGGTGCGACTTTCAGGGCCTTCTCGCGATTTGCATTCGGGGATTTACGGCGGAACAGTCGATAACCCGGCAATGGTACTCTGCCAACTCCTGGCTAAGCTTCGCGATAAAAACGGCAAAATCACAGTGCCCGGTTTTTACGATGAGGTGGAAGAACTTTCGGATTTCGAACGAAACCAATTCAAAAAGTTAAAGCTAAACGAGGCCGATTACAGAAAGCACCTCGGAGTTGAAAAACTCTTCGGCGAAAAAGGATATACTCCTGTCGAACAACGGAGCGCGCGCCCCACAGTGGAAATCAATGGACTGACGAGCGGCTACCAAGGAATCGGCAGCAAAACAATTGTTCCAGCTCTCGCCAGCGCCAAGCTGACATTTCGACTCGTTCCAAATCAGGAACCGAAAAAGATCATCCAGCAAATCGATTCGTACCTTCGAAAACTCTGCCCGCCAACGGTCAAACTGACGGTGGAAGACGGCCACTATGGCGAACCTTATCTTGTCTCACCTGAAGGAAAATATGCCCAGGCTGCGCTTCGGACATTACGGAAAGCCTTTGGACACGAACCGGTGGTTATGCGGGAAGGTGGATCCATTCCCATTGTCACACAATTCAAGAAGATACTGGGAGCAGACACCTTACTTTTAGGCCTGGCGTTGCCGGACGACAATGCACATTCTCCAAACGAGAAATTCGATCTCCGTTGTTTTGCCAACGGAATGAAGATGGGCGCGCTGCTCTGGCCAGAGCTCGTCGGGTAATTGCCCAACGGCTTTTCAAGATCGAAATCAGTCCTACTCCTTGTCAGGAACTTTCAAGAGGTCGACTGCCAAGTAGGAAGAGGTGTGATCCTTCGTGGCTGTTTTGATTTTTTTTACTTCGTCCGCAGTCACAGGACCCGCTTTGTTACCCCATTCCTGACGAATATAGGAAAGCAAATTCGCGATATCTTCATCCTTAGTAATTGCGTCACGCCAGGGAGGCATAACTTTTTCAACCCCAGGGAAATCGCGTCCCGCTACTTTTACGGGCCCTGAAAGTCCATCCAGGACAATACGAACAATTCGATTGGGCCCCTCGGCATTAACCCAGTCGGATCCTGCCAGAGGAGGAACATCCCCGCCGCCCATTCCAGTGTCGAGATGGCAGACCAGGCAGTTACGCTGGTAGACCTTTTTGCCCTCGCGTGTGGAGTCATCACCCTTTGGAGGATGGGCCGCCGCGAGCTCTTCAGGAGAACCATAAGGCTCATAAAGCTTGGCACTAAATCCACCACCATGATCACTCAAGTAAGTGTCCGCCCAAAAGAAAAGTACACCCAGCATGAGCAGGAACCAAATAGGTAATGCCACCCACCCCACCCTTGGCTCGACATTATCAAAGGATGATCCTGCCTGAAGCGTGGAGCTGCGATTCCGGTCCTGAGAACTATTTTTGCTTTTACCGTTCATTTTGCTGCAGCAGGAGTCGAACTCCCTTGGACGTTGGTGTTGCCAGGTGACGCGTTGGTTGACGTTCCAGTAGCGATATTATTGGTTGCCTTGCCGACTCCATTTGTCGCCTTTTTCAACGCATTCGTCGGTCCAGGGGGTAATGGCGCTTCAAAAAGATCCACATCCGAATGGAGGCTGAGCAGGTAGTTCACCATTGCATAGGCTTCCGGCCGGGGGACAATTTCGTATCCCTTTTCAGGAGCATAGGAACCAGAAATAACCAAAGCATCATCGCTTTGCCTGCCCGTGATTTGGCGCTTGGTAAAGAGATAGGGATACCCGGGCATGATTGAACCGGGGGAGGTAATTTGAGGATTATAGAGATGGGTCAGATGCCAGTTGAATATTTCAGCTGCAGAATTCGTTCCGGAATGAAATGCAGAGGTGCTGGCAAAATTCGTGGTGCCGCGAATACCAATGTTCGCGAGGTCAGGCCCAAAACGATGCGTTCCTAAAAGGGGTGGTTCATCGCGGAGATAATCCTGGGCAACGGTACGACGAATGCCCCAGCCACGTTGAATGTCACCACCATATCCGCGCGGACGAACCTGTTGGCTGTGGCAGGCGATGCAACCATTTTGACGATAAACTTCTTCGCCCTGGTTTCCCATGGTGCGACGAACCGATGGATAATTTATGCCTGCTTCCGTGGCAACAGCATCCTCGCGTCCAAGTTGAAGCTGGGGAGCAAAAACAATCCCCATCCAGGAGAGAGCAAAACTAAAAAGCAATCCGAGGAAAATCAAAGGTGACTGGCTCATTATTTTGTCCTCCTTGCAGGTTCAGTCGCGCGAACCTCAGCCAGGAAAGGGACAACCTGGTTCTTACCCCATTTGCCGAGGAAACCGAGGACGTTCAGACAAAATACGATCTGACCCAGGAACAATAGCAAACCTCCCAGGAATCCAATTTTTAGAAAAATCGACGTGGTTTCGACAGATTTCATGAACGAATTCAAGGGATTGGCCAGTGCGGTTCCCTGCAACCACCCGCCGAGAGCGAGGGCGAGAAAAACAATGGAAACGCCGGAAAGGGTAAGCATGAAATGGACTTTCGTGAGACTGGCCGACAGTTCCCCTTTCAAGGCGATCCGAGGCAACACGTAATAGATCACCGCGAAAAAGCTCATGGCCACAAACCCATGCAAATAAAGTGCGCGCAACCCATCGCCGAAAATGGTAAAATAAGTGAGTTTGTTAAGACCTGGCATGTTCGCCCATATGAGTAGAAGCGAACTGATAACAAAGCAGTAGGTTGCCACTTTAATGAAAGGCCAAATATTCGATTTGGCGCCATTGAATCCATTTAGAGTAACCAACAGGTTTACGGAGGTACTGATGAGAGGAATAAGCAGGAGTATGCTGGAAGCGACGGTAACGCTGACAATCCAGGCCGGCACAGGAGCACCGATCTGCAAAGTGGCCCAGGCGCCCGAAAATGCCAGGACCCAGAAACCGACCAGCGCCAGGTAACGGCTATAAAGAATGCGACCGGTGATCTTCGGAATAAAATAATAAAGAACCGCTATTCCCAGCGGGCTCAACCAGAGGGTGGAAACACCATTTCTAAACCAGGCGGCCAGCAAAGGAGTAACCACCCCACGCATGGGATGGAAAACCGCCAGATAGGCAACGGTCCCATATATCCAGGGAAACCAGAAAATCGCTCCCAGCAGGTACCACTGCGAAACGTACAATTCCCTTCGATTTCTGGAAGCAAATGTCATTAAGGCCGAAACACCGATCATCAAATAACCGAGAACTAGAATCGGCACCGTGTATTTAGGAAATTCCAAACCTTCCAGGTTGGTGCTGTCACCGGAGAGAATCCCAAAAGTTCCAACCAACACGCCCAAGTTCCACAGTTTTGTACCCACTAAAACTGTCCAGCCCGAGGCCAGGGTCCTGGCGCCAAGGCGACAAACCAGCCAAAGCAGAACTGCAAAACCGGCCTGGATGGCGAAACCGAAAAGGAGCGCATTCGAAGCAGCGGGTTGGATCCTTCCATAGGTAATCCAGGCACAATCATTCCAAAAACCCGGGATGATGAGCTTAATGCCCGCAATCAAACCGAGAAAGCCCGCGACCACGCCCCAGATCGAAGCGCTGCTGATCAGCAGCATCAGCTGGGCTCGAAGCGATGCATCAATCTGCTCCGCTGAATCCAGGACTTCCGTGGCAGGCAAGCCGCTTGATTCCACTGGAGGTAAAGTAGGAGTGGATGAACTCATTTTCAATGACGGCTTATTCAAAACTTGGAGGAGGAGCAAACGCTTTGGTCGCGCGGCTGATCAGGTTTGAACGGCCTGCTGCGGGATCCTTGTACTCCTGCAAAGTCAGTTCGACAGCTTTGGAAACGGGTATGCGAATAATGCCATTAGCAGCATAGGAGTAGGCGTATCCATCAAGCACTTCCGCATTTTGAGAACGGAGCTCAGTGATATTTTTCATCCGTTCCTGCGCGCGATCAGTCCCAATCGCCGTCCCGGTGGTGTAATGACGCATAAGGCGAGCCATTTGGAACATCACCAGCAGCGAGCCAATGATGGCGATGGCATAAATGAAACAGCGGCTTGATTTTGAACAGCAACTTTCGTTGTTCATGCGTGTCCCTCCAGGTTGGAAGCTACCGAGGCCGTAGCCGGTTTGACATACACACCCATTGCCTCAGCAATGCGCGGATCCCTTTGTGGATAGACAGGGTTACTTTTCAAATATTTCACAAATACCATGGACAGGACGCCACCGATAAAACAGAGCGCTCCGACATCAGCCAGATGGGTCTCATAACCTTTTGGCAGCAAATGGGGGAGGACGTTGAAAGCCATGTCCATGTAGTGGCAGATCCAGGCCCACACGGTCATTACGATCATGATGGGAATGCTCAATTTTGCATCGATTCTCAGCATGGTCAGAAAGGGAATCAGAAAATGTCCGAAAAGGAGCAACATTCCAACCTGCCACCAGCTTCCGACTTCACGTTCGACATACCAGAAAGTTTCTTCTGGAATCGCAGCATTCCAAATCAGGAAATATTGTGAGAAATGGATGTAAGCGTAAAATACGGTGAAGACCAGGAACAACATTCCCAGGTCATGGAACTGTCTGCGATGGGCCACACCCGCCAACGGACCGCTCTTCTTCAAAGCCAGGGTAATCACGTAGACCGTCACCAAAGTGACCCACACGCTGCCCGCGAAATAGTAGACACCATACATGGTGGAGTACCACTGGTGCTCGATCGTTTTCATCCACATGATTGCGGCGAGCGTCAAACTGAAACCGAAGGCAAAGATACCCCAGGCGGAATGAAATCTCATTCCCCGAGTCCACTTGGCAGCGCCGTCTTTATCCTGGGCCAGGGACAAAGCACGCAATCTCCAGGAAAGAAAGGACCAGACGGCGAACAGGACGACAGCAATGATGTACCAGGTTTTCTCGTTCACCAAAGCCGCTTTTTCATGCAGCGAGTGATCTGGAGGATCCATGGTCATCCAGTCGTAAATCTGATGAGAACAAAGCGCGATGGGAATGAACAAAATCGCCATGATTGGAAACAAGAATGCCAGATGCTCCGTGATGCGCCGGATCGGAACAGACCACCCGGAATCAAAAAGATGATGCATCAAAGTGAGGAACAAGCCTCCCAGGCAAAGGCTCAGGAAAAACATATAAGCCGTCAGATAGGAATAGGCGAACTGCTTGGCGCCGCCGTCACCTTTGAAATAGGCAAATGCAAGGCCCACCGCTCCGACGATGATGAGAATCATCGGGAGTTTGCTCCACTTGCTCAGATCCAGCCGCGATTCGCTCGCCGGCGCTACTTTTGTGGTATGCGAAGCCATAATTATTTTTTCAGTGAAGCTCGGATATTTGCTGGCACTTCCTCAGGCAAGGCCAAACGACTGCGCTGCAGGGCACGAAGGTAGGCGATAATAGCCCATCGGTCCTCGGTCACCACATTGGGACCGTATGCGCCCATTAAACCTTTTCCGTAGGTGATGGTGTTGAAAATTTCGCCGTCCGGCATCTTGATGATGCGGATGTCATGGAAATTAGCCACCGCTCCCATGCCATATTTCGTGGTAATTCCTTTGCCATCGCCCTGCATACCGTGGCAGGGAGAGCAACTGATTTGGAAACGTTCCTGGCCGCGAGCCAATAATGTTGCGGAAACGGGAACCGGGCTGATTTCGACAAAGTTGGTGGTGCCAACAATCTTACCAGTGTTCATGGTATTATCCTGGTAATGCGCGCCTCGCGCCACAGTGCCTTCGACTGGCAGACGAGAACTCAAACCCATGGGCGAGAGATTCGCGTCCGTTTGCGGACGAAGTTTCAACTGCCGATCCATGTCAGGGAATATTTCGATGGGGGGTTTGCGGGAGATGTCTCCCTGTTTTCCCAATACCAAAAAAACCAGGATGCAAAGTGCCAGAAATCCGATGATGAAATGAAAGAAGCGCATATTAATCCTCCACCACCTCAAGGTGATTCGGTCCTGTCGATTCAAGTGTGGCCCGAGTCTGGGTTTCGGAATATTTTGGATCAGTGGTTTCGATCACAATGTAGAATTTGTCATGCGTGACGCCCTTGAAGCGCCAGCTTTTGAGTAAAGGATGATACAACCGGGGAAGCCGATTGAGGAACAGCATCCCCAACAAACTTCCGAAGGATGCAAACAAAATGGTGAGTTCGTAACTGACAGGAAATGCGTAAAGCGGGCTGAACAATGGCTTGCCGCCAACAATCAATTTATAGTCCCAACCGTTCATGTAAAAAATCATCGACATGCCGGTGGTGAATCCCGCCACGCCGCCGAAGAATGAAAACCAGCCGACTTTGGAATTCTTCAACCCCATGGCATCATCCATTCCGTGGACCGGGTATGGAGAATACACGTCCCATCTCGTAAAACCCGCATCGCGGATTTTTTCCGCAGCATGCATGACGTCCGCAGGTGTCAGGTATTCTGCAAGGATTCCGAATGGTCTCGTCGCCGTTAACTTCGGCACTCTTGGTTCTGTAGGAGTCGTCGGATTCATTAGTGATGCCCTCCGATTTTAGCTCCGCCCAAAGGATGATGAGGATCGGCCTGTGGGGTGACGCCTTTGACTTCAGCGATGGCAATCATCGGTAGAAAACGCATGAACAAAAGGAACAGCGTGAAAAACAATCCAAACGATCCGATAAACGTACAGATATCAACCCAGGAGGGACTGAAATAGCCCCAACTCGATGGCAGGTAGTCGCGATGCAGTGAAGTGACGATGATCACGAATCGTTCGAACCACATGCCAATGTTTACAAAGATGGAAATGATGAAGACGATCACCATGTTCTGCCGGACTTTGCGGAACCAGAAAAGGTGAGGCGTAATGACGTTACAGGTGATCATGCTCCAGTAAGCCCACCAATAGGGACCGAAAGCCCGGTTCATGAACGCATAGCGTTCGTAAGGATTGCCGCCATACCAGGCAATAAAGAACTCCATGCCATAGGCGTAACCGACAATGGAACCGGTGGCCAAAATAACCTTACCCATCAATTCTATGTGGCGGATGGTGATGATATCTTCCAGTTTGCAGAGCGTCCTTAAAGGGACGAGCAACGTGAGCACCATGCCGAATCCGGAGAAAATAGCGCCGGCCACGAAGTAAGGAGGGAAAATGGTGGTGTGCCATCCCGGAACCTGCGAGACAGCGAAGTCGAAGGAGACGATACTGTGCACAGACAGAACCAGCGGGGTCGAAATACCTGCCAGCAGCAAATACGCTTTTTCGTAATTGCTCCAGTGACGGTTCGAGCCAGTCCAGCCCAGGGCAAACAGGCCATAAAAGAATTTACGAACTTTTGTTACCGCGCGATCACGCATGGTGGCCAGATCAGGAATCAAACCGGTGTACCAGAACAACAGCGAAACGGTTCCGTAGGTCGAAACCGCAAACACGTCCCACAACAAGGGCGAACGGAATTGAGGCCAAATGTCATTCGCATTGGGTATTGGAGCCAGGTAGATAGGAGCAAGCCAGATACGTCCGACGTGAACGACCGGGAAAATACCTGCGCAAGCAACCGCGAACAGGGTCATGGCTTCCGCCGAGCGATTAATCGAAGTACGCCATTTTTGGCGAAGCAGGAACAGCACAGCAGAAATCAAGGTTCCAGCGTGACCGATACCGATCCAAAACACGAAGTTGGTAATATCCCACGCCCAGTCGACTGGCTGGTTCAAACCCCAAACGCCCACACCGGTGGAAATCAAATAGGCGATCAGGGTGAACATCATGGTCATCACGCTGGCGCTGATGATGAATGCCGGCCACCACCACCTGGGCATTTTCTTTTCGACGATTCCGGCAATAGTATCGGAAATCCAGGCCGGACTGTGGCGGTTCAACACCAACGGAGCGCGCTCCAATTGTGGTGGAGGCGGTTGAATATTGACCGTTGATGAAACTTCAGAGGCCATTATTTAGCTCCTTTCTCAGCAGCGTGAGCTTCGGCCCCATGTGCAGGTTGATGATCATTTGCGTGTCCAGCCTTGTCGTGTTCGCCTGCAGCCCCATGTGCATGTTCAGCAAAAGGCGAATCGTTATCTGCTTCGATATATTCTTCTATACTCTCGGGATTCTTATGATCGCTTGCGAGAGCGGGGTTCGGATTGCGAATACGAGCCAAATAGGTGAGCCGAGGCTTCGTGTCGAGAAAACCGAGAACTGAATAATTGCGATCCTGTCTTTTTAATTTACTAACCGCACTATTCTCGTCGATCAAGTTTCCGAAAGTAATGGCTTCAGCAGGACAAGCCTGGGCACAGGCTGTGGTGAACGTTCCTTCCGGCACCTGGACATCACCCGTATTCTTCGCTTTGACTTTTTGAGTAATCTTTGCCCCTTCGATGCGTTGCACACAGAACGTGCACTTTTCCATCACACCGCGCATACGCACAGTGACATCTGGATTTTTCAGCATCTTGATCAGGTCATACTCCAGAGGCTCACGCTTGGCGAAGGGACCCTGATAAAGTTTGCCGAAAGCTCCCTTGCTCATGTCAGGCCCGTCGTTCGGGCGCTTGTTGAAGTCGAAGAAATTGAAACGTCGCACTTTATACGGGCAGTTGTTGGCGCAATACCGCGTGCCGATGCAGCGGTTATAAGCCATCACGTTCAAGCCTTCTTCATCGTGAACTGTCGCATTCACCGGGCACACACTTTCGCAAGGCGCGCTTTCGCAGTGCTGACAGGTCATGGGCTGGAAAACAGTCTGCGGATCGTAAACAGAACCAGAGTAATAACGATCCAGGCGCAGCCATTGCATTTCGCGTCCCTTGTTGATCTGGTCTTTGCCGACCATCGGAACGTTATTTTCGCTCTGACACGCGAGGATACAGGCGTTGCAGCCAACGCAGGAATTGAGGTCGATGACCATTCCCCATTTATGAACCACGCTCTGAAGTTCTGGATGACTCTTATATGGATGCTGATAAATGCCCCCTTTATTTGGAGCGTGAGCATCAATATCCATGTGGCTCGCGAACTTGGGGACCTTCAGGAAATCTTCGAGGTTGGCCTCGCGGACGATGGGACGGCCTTCCATGGAGCCGTGCTCCTGGGTGGTCACTACTCGGTCAGTCTTCGCGACGCTCAACTGGGCGAGTTTGGCGCCACTGGCGAAGTTTAGACTTTTGGTCGTACGCACCAAATAAGCATTGTAACCGCAACCTTTGCCGATCCGGCCTGTCTTCGTGCGACCATAGCCAAGCGCCAGGGCCAGCACATTGTCAGCCATGCCTGGCTGGACCCAAATTGTCCCGGTCACGGAGCGATTATTCAAGGTGACGGTCATGACATCGTTGGCGTTGCCGATACCGAGGTCATTATTCTTCAAGTCCTTTTCCCGGAACTGGTGTTTTCCAAAAGGAACGCCGCCATTATTCTCGGTGACACGCAGTTTCAAAGCCCTCGCCGTGGCAGGACTCAACATGATCACGTTATCCCAAACAATTTTTGTTACGGGATCCGGGGTTTCCTGCAGCCATCCGTTGTTGTTGTAACGACCGTCGTCCACGCTGTAATCGCGATGGAAAACAACTTCCAGGATTTCCGCAGTTGGAGCTGGAGAATCCTCGCCTTTGATCGCTGCTGCGACAGCGCCTGCATTGATCCCGCCGCTGATGGCAGGGGCTGCGCTATTCTCCAGCAAACCGTCATGTAAAAACTTTTTCCAGGCGTCTTCCGAGTTGTTGCCGCCGGAAAGGCCGCTGAAAGTCTCTCTCACGATGTCATAGCCACGGAGGCTTTTGGCGCCGGCTATTGCTGCCAGGACTTCAAGTTGAGAAATGCCGCCAAAAAGAGGCGCAATTAAGGGTTGAACAGGAACCAAAATGCCATCAACGGTTCGCCCGTCACCCCATGCTTCCAGATAATGAGCTTCTGGAATGTGATGCGTGGCAGATGCAAACGATTCATCTTCGTAGTAGGCTAGGCGCACAATTGTTTTCGCCTTCTTCACCGTCGTTCCCCACTCCAGGTCTGCAGGCGCGTTGTAAGTGGGATTGCCACCTAAAATGACGAGTGTTTCGACTTTGCCAATGTTCAGTGCATCCGCGAGTTGGGAAATGGAACCAGCTTCCACTTCATCGGTTGGACGTGCGGTCACCACTTCGCTGCCCAATGCAGCATTCATGGCGTGAGCCAGCAAATGGACCGAAAGCGGTTGGCGGGGGCCAGCGATTACCACACTGCTTTTTCCGTTTGCGATCAGGTCCTTTGCGCACTCGGTAATAAATTTGTTATGAGCATCAAGTGCAGCGCTTCCGTTCAAGTTGCCCGGAATTCCAGCTTTGACGATTTGTGCTGCCAGCCGGGCTGCAACCCCCTGGATCTGACTTGGCGCGACGCGCAGGCGATGATCCGCATTGACGCCAGTAACGGTATAGAGGGCTTCAACCGCATAGAAGCGGCTCATTTCCGACTTGTTTCCCTTTTCGTCGGTAGCACCGTTTAATTTACGACCCTTCGCGAATCCACGAATCATTCGGTAGGACTCATCTTCGCCACCGAGGAAATCGGAATCGAGCGAGAGAATGCGCTTCGCCTTCTCGAATTGGTAATCAAGAACGACGGACTTGCCGTAAGCTAATTTAGCGGCTTGTTTTGCTGCATCGCTGGAAAGTGGCTCGTAAGAGTACCAGCCTGCCTGAGGCATGGCCTTGGCAATTTCCTTCTGCAGACGCAAACGTGAAGGAGAATTGTTTTCATTGATTAAAAAGGCCAATCCCTGGCCTTGCGTGGCCTGATATTTTTTGCCGATCGCCGTGAGGTTATCCATCGCCTCTTCACGATTGCTGTTGCCAGCGCCGTGATAAAGCATGGCCCGGTCTGGATCGTACAAATTAAGAATGGATGCCTGGGTGAAGGCGTCCGTGCCACCCTTCCCGGAAGGATGCTGAGGATTACCTTCGATTTTAACCGGACGACCTTCGTAGGATTTTACCAGCAGTGGAATGTGAGTTCCACGAATTGGCCGGGCGGTAGCGTAAAACTGGGCGACACCGTGGATATAACCTTCAGGCAGTTTCGAGAAA
The DNA here is from genome assembly GCA_028293375.1 of Verrucomicrobiales bacterium. Classification (GTDB taxonomy): domain Bacteria; phylum Verrucomicrobiota; class Verrucomicrobiia; order Limisphaerales; family JAQGOY01; genus JAQGOY01. The sequence goes on from JAQGOY010000122.1 coordinate 35,937, forward strand.
GGCAGAATTTTCTCAACGGGCTTTCGGCAGCCCGTCAACCCACCGACTCCCATGAGCAGGAAGGAAGCGGACATGATCTTGATGAAATGACGGCGACCGACAGGATCGGAAAACTCGCTGGCGCCTTGTGGGAATTCACGTTCGATCCATTGATTGAACTCAGGAGAATCCGAGAGCTGTTCAAGACTGCGCCAATATTTCGGGCCCACTTCGGGTTCAGGGCATGGAGGAGGAATAGTTTTCATCGGTGACAAGCGGAGCAGTTTTGAGAAGCGTTAACATGCCAGTTTTTCACGAATTCGGTGCCTTTCTTTTCCTGCTCTTCAGGGGAAATGACAAGATCGAGATTAAACACGTCCTTGTTCTCGCGAAGGTGTTTGGATGGATCGCGATGGCATTCGAGACAGAAGCTCATGGTCAAGGACTTGACCTGCTTCACTTCATCAAGGTGATTGACCTGTCCATGACACTTCACACAACTGACACCGCGGTTGACGTGGACGGAATGGTTAAAATAAACGTAGTCTGGAAGTTTATGAATTTGAATCCAGGGGATGGGCTGGCCGGTCGCAGCGCTCTCGCGAACCAATGCCAGCTTATCGTCGTCCTTCAGCACCTGGTTATGGCAGTTCATACAGGTCGAACTGGTGGGGACGTTCGAATACCAGGATTTCTCCACCCCGTTATGGCAATATCGGCAATCGATACCGAGTTGCGTGGCGTGGATATTATGGGAGAAAGCGACGGGCTGATGGGGTTGGTAACCGATGTTGGCGTACTTCGGTGTGAAATAATAATTGATCCCCGCCGTGGCGGCACTGGCGACAAGAAGTGCGCCAATGGCTACTTTGAGGGGAAGCCGGTTTGTCCACCTGGGAAAGATGTCTGACATTTGCTTGTGTTTTCTTTTAAGAAATCAATGTTCTATTCTCGCCCTTCAGCCTTGGGAGAGCCGGGTTTAATCCCGCAACGAAGCTATTCCGTCAATCACAAAATGAAACGTAAGACTCATTAATGGTCCCAGCAGGCCCATCATACATCATTAGCTCGTCTTTTGACCTGCGGATTCATGATTACCGTCTTTGAATCCTGCTCGCAAGAAGATTGTGAAATTTTTCACGAATTGCGTCCTGATAATGAAGAGCAT
>JAQGOY010000090.1 GCA_028293375.1 Verrucomicrobiales bacterium
CTGATCCAGCCGCCGCTGGCCCAGATCGTGCGCCTGCAGGAAACACCAACTCCTGGCGGGCTGGAGACAGCAAAGGGCGGCGAGGTGGCTCGCTACTAACGCCAGCCTGTGTGGCAGGTTGAGGAACCGGGACACACAGGCTGGCGGGCTTAACCATATGGGAAAATCATCACAAACATCCAAGTTGACGGTGGTCTGCTTCGTTGTGGTGCTTGGTCTTGTGGGCCTGGGGTGCAAACTGGTGGAACTTCAAGTTTTCCGCCATGAAGAGCTTTCCGCGAAAGCAGTAAAGAATACCCAGAGTGTGATAGCGCGGGCGCCATTGCGCGGGCAGATCAAGGATGCGAGAGGGAATCCCCTGGCATTGAGTGTCCCGGCAAAAATCGTTTGTGCAGATCCCACCCTGGTGGGGCCATATCGAGTTCCAGTGGCAAACGCGCTGGCACCGCTGCTGGAGATGGAACCGGCCAAACTGGTCGAGCTTTTAACCCCAAAAACTCGCGAGACTGAAGGGAAGTTGCGCACCAATAGTTTTGTTCTTTTGAAGCGAAAAGTGAGCCTGGAACGCTGGGCTCAAATTGAAAAAACGATGACCAATGTTTCGCTGGGCATCGATGAAACGAAATTGAAGCGGAGCGAACGCAACGTGGTGATTGCGGCACGCACCAAAGGAATTTTCACCCAGGAAGACCAAATCCGAACCTATCCGAACCAGGAATTGGCGGCGCATGTGCTTGGTTACATGAGTCGCGAAGAGAAACCTACAGGTCTGATGGGGATTGAAAAAGTATTTGATTCCAAACTGGGCGGTTTCAATGGATGGAAGAAGACGGAGACGGACATTCGCAAGCGGGAGATGGTGGCTTTTCGAGACCAGGACGTGGAAGCGCAGGATGGATTGAACGTGATCCTGACTCTGGATGCCGGGTTGCAGCACATCGTGGAATCGGAGTTGGCGGAAGGGCTGAAGAAACATACGCCGGTGAGCGTTTCGGCAACAATTATTCGCCCGCGAACAGGTGAAGTCCTGGCGATGGCGAGTTTGCCAGATTTTGACCCCAATGATCCTGGAAAGTACCCGCAGGAGTATTTGAGGAATCGAATTATTTCAGACGTCCAGGAACCGGGATCCACCTTCAAAATCGTGGTGGTCAGCGCGGCACTGAACGAAAACCTTATTCAGCTCACAGATATTTTCGATTGCCGTAACAATTTTTATTATGGCGGCAGGACCTTGCACGATCACGAATCCTATGGAGATTTGTCGGTGGAATCGATCATTACCAAATCTTCCAACATCGGGGCGGCGAAGGTGGGGATAAAACTCGGGGAAAGCAAACTGGACCAATACATCCGGAGCTTTGGGTTTGGAATGAGAAGCGGATTACCGCTGAACGCCGAAGAGAGCGGAATTGTGCATCCGCTGAAGAACTGGTCGAAAGTTTCCATTGCGCAGATACCGATGGGTCAGGGATTGGCAGTGACCCATATGCAAATGGTGATGGCGATGAACGCTATAGCCAATGAAGGAAGATTGATGAGGCCTTACTTGGTTTCAAGATTGGAAGACGAACAGGGAGTGGTGGCGGAATACAAACCACAAATGATCCGCCAAGTGGTGTCGCCCGAAGCGGCGCATCTGATGGTACAGGCCTTGAAGACGGTGGTGGGGACGAATGGAACTGCGGTCGAGGCCCGGATGAAATATTTTACGGTGGCGGGAAAGACAGGCACGGCGCAAAAAGTCGAAAATGGGCATTACTCCAAGACCAAATTCTTTTCCTCATTCATTGGATTTTTTCCGGCGGACAATCCCGAATTGCTCATTTCGGTGGTGATGGATGAGCCCAAAAACGGACATTACGGCGGCAAAACTGCTGGGCCGGTTTTCAAGGCAATCGCTGAACGGGCGGTGAATTACCTGAACATACGCCCGGATATCCAACCCGAAACGAATGGCGTCCTGGCTGCTTCGAGCCAAGTCAATACGAAGAGGCCTTATTAACATGCAACTGCGCAATCTTCTGCAAACTATTCCAACCCTTAAAATAGAAGGGTCACTCGAAAGGGAAGTGGTCGGCATCACCTATGATTCGAGAAGGGTGACCCCGGGGATGGTTTTTGTGGCAATACCAGGCTTAAACACCGACGGGCACGAATACATTAATACCGCCATAGATCGCGGAGCAGCGGCGGTGATCTGCCAGACGAACGGATTCATCTCGAACCGGGCCACAAAAGTGAAAGTGACGGACAGTCGCGCTGCTCTGGCGAGGGCGGCCGCTGAATTTTACCAGAATCCAAGCCGAAAACTAATGATGATCGGGGTGACTGGAACCAATGGTAAAACGACAGTGGCTTTCATGGTGAAGGCGATGCTGGAAGAGGCGGGGATCAAGGCGGGTTTAATCAGCACGATTCATTATGAACTGGGGGAAAGAGTGATTCCTTCCCATCGCACGACGCCGGAAGCACTGGATATCCAGCACATGCTGGCGCAAATGATCCGAACGGGCTGCACAGCTTGCGTGATGGAGGTGAGTTCCCACGCGCTGGAACAAAAGCGGGTGGAAGGAATCGAGTTTGATGTATGTCTGTTCACGAACCTGAGCCAGGACCACCTGGATTACCACGGAACGATGGATGAATACTTTCAGGCGAAGAAAAAACTTTTTGAGGCCATTAAAGTGGGGAAAAGCGGTCCATCCTGCGTGATCAACATTGACGACGGATTTGGAGAACAATTGGCGGCGTCGACGATGCCAGAAATCCAATTGAGCTACGGAATAACCAAGCCAGCCAGATTGAGGGCCACCCACTTGAAGCTGGCGCGTGAACACACTGAATTTGTTGCGGAATACAACAACCAAAACCTGCCATTCTCACTGAACCTGATCGGGCGGCACAACGTTTACAATGCGCTGGCAGCGATCGGGGCTGGAATAGCTTTGGATATCGACCCCAAAAAAATCCAGAAGGCGTTGAAGGAATTGGAATCAGTTCCCGGCAGATTGCAACGTATCAGCCAGGGCCAACCGTTCGAAGTATTCGTAGATTACGCGCATACCGAAGAGGCATTGCGTAACACGCTGGGAACACTCAGAGAATTTCAGCCTCGAAGATTGCTGCTCATTTTTGGATGCGGCGGAAGCAGGGACACTGGAAAACGAAAAGCGATGGGTGAGGCAGCAGCAGAGATGGCGGACTTTAGCTGGATCACGAACGATAACCCGAGGCGAGAAGATCCAGTGAAGATTGCGGCGAATATCCGTGAAGGCTTTGAAGCCAAAGGAAAGGAAACCTTTGAGGTGGAGCTGGACCGCAGGAGTGCGATTGAAATTGCAATTCGCGAAGCGAAACCAGGCGACATTGTTTTGATCGCCGGAAAAGGACACGAGACCTATCAGGAATTTGAAGACACCGTGATTCCTTTTGATGACCGGGTGTTTGCCCGTGAAGCTCTGGAATACGTAGGTTACCCGATCAAGAATGATGAGGATTGATGGAGCCGCTCTCATTAGCATTTATTCGAGAAGCAGTCGGTGGGAAGCTGGGGGGAGCCCCGGCGGCTCTGGGGCTTCTTTTCACGAATATCTGCACCGATTCGCGTCAGATTCGGAAAGGTGATTTTTTTATACCGCTGAGCGGCGAGAAATATGACGGACACGCTTACCTGAAAGAGGTGGTGGCTAAAGGTGCCGCCGGAGCATTGATCGAAACCGGGAAGTATATTGAGCATCCATCCGTTCCAACGATAGAAGTTCGAAATACTCGAAAGGCATTGTGCGATCTAGGCGGAGCGTATCGAAATCGATTTGATATCCCGGTCATTGCAGTGGGAGGATCAAATGGAAAAACGACAACAAAAGAGTTGCTCGCTTCAGTGCTGCGGCAAAAATTTGTAACCCTCTATAACGAAGCAAGTTTCAACAACGATGTAGGAGTTCCACTCACTCTGCTGAGGATGGCCGGGCATCATCAGGTGGCGGTATTGGAAGTGGGAACAAATCATCCGGGAGAACTGGCACCATTATTGCGAACGATCAATCCGGCGTTGGGGGTCCTGACCAGCATTGGCAGGGAGCACCTCGAATTCTTTGGCGATATCGACGGAGTTATCAGGGAGGAGGGGGAGGTTGCCCGCTGTTTACCTAGAGAAGGCTGTCTATTTTTAAACGCCGACAGCCAAGGTATGGACACGATCTCCAAAATGACCCGAGCAAAAGTAGTCCTCACTGGAACAGCAGTGGAGGCAGATTATCGCGCCCAGGAACTGCGCATGGATGAAAGTGGATCGACTTTCCATCTTTCATGCGGGGGGCGAAAAAATTTAGAAGGAGATTACAGGGTCAACCTGCTGGGGAGTTACCAGGTTTCGAATGCGCTTTTGGCAATTTCGGTCGCAGGAGGACTCGGCATGGATCGCGCCGAGATATGGCGCGGTCTTGCCGACTGTAAACCGGCAAAAATGCGGATGGAACGGGTGGAAGTGCAGGGGATTCATTTCCTGAACGACGCTTACAATGCAAATGCTGACTCCATGCTGGGGTCGCTTCGCACGCTGGGCGAACTGCCTTGTCGGGGAAGAAAAATAGCGGTGCTTGGGGACATGTCCGAACTGGGCGAACAAAGCGAGATGGCGCACGTGGAGG
>JAQGOY010000157.1 GCA_028293375.1 Verrucomicrobiales bacterium
CCATGGATCAACTTCGATCAGTCACTGGCAGAAACTTCAGTGGTTCCCAATAAACCATCAAGGTTAGCGCAAGCCCTACTTCCCATGTAGTCCGTCTTGAGATGCGACAGCTTTCCTCCTATTGATAAGCAGAAGATGAAAGGATGCCTGGTTCAAATCTCTGCACCTTATATCAAAGAACACTATCGGAAGCCTTTCCCTCAAGTTCCCGCTGGCAATTTTGTGCTTGTTTTTGGCGCTTTTGTGAAGGATTGGCAGTGCGCGCAGTTTTTAGGCTATTGGCATCATGAGTAGCCTTTCTTTGAAACGTGCTGTTGGCATTCCCAATGTCCATCGTGCTTATGCTTCGGCGCAGGCGTGTTACTCGGAACATGGGGTGGACACGGCCAGGGCACTGGCACTGCTGGCGGAAATTCCGGTGTCACTTCACTGCTGGCAGGGGGATGATGTGGGAGGGTTTGAAAAGGTTGGATCTGCGCTGACCGGCGGGATAGCGGTCACGGGCAATTATCCTGGAAAGGCGCGGAATCCGGATGAACTTCGACTCGATGCAAAGGCGGCTTTTGGGCTGATTCCCGGCACACATCGATTTAATTTGCATGCCAGTTATGGGGAATTTGGAGGGAAGAAGGTGGATCGGAATGAAGTTGAAGCAAGCCACTTTCAGAACTGGATCGATTGGGCCAGAGCGAACAATCTTGGATTGGACTTTAATCCTACTTTTTTTTCACATCCACTTTCAAATGATGGTTTCACGCTGGCGCACCGGGACAAATCGGTGAGGGACTTTTGGATTGAGCATGGGGTTCGTTGCCGGACGATCGGCGCGGCTTTCGGGAAAGCCCTGGCGAAAAGTTGTGTCACCAATTTTTGGATTCCGGACGGATACAAGGATACGCCGACGGATCGGGTTGCACCGCGAGAGCGCTTAACGGAATCGCTCGACAAAATATTCAAGAAAGCGATTTCATCCAAACTGAACCAGGACGCGGTAGAGCCCAAATTATTTGGTCTGGGAAGTGAAAGTTACGTGGTAGGATCCCATGAGTTTTATCTTGGATATGCGTTGAGCCGGAAAAAATTACTTTGCCTGGACTCAGGGCATTATCATCCGACGGAAAGCATCGCGGACAAGATTTCGAGCGTGTTGCAGTTCATGCCTCAAATACTGCTGCACGTCAGCCGTGGAGTGCGATGGGACAGCGACCATGTGGTGGTGCTGAATGATGACCTGCTGCTAATTGCCAGAGAGATTGTGGCCAATGATTATTCGAAAAGAGTGCATATTGGATTGGATTATTTTGATGCGAGCATCAATCGAATCGCGGCGTGGGTAGTCGGAACGAGGAACATGCTGCGGGCGCTGCTGGTAGGGCTGCTGGAGCCGCCGGGAATTAAACAGGCGGAGCGCGAGGGCGATTACACGATGCGATTGGCGTTGCAGGAAGAAACGAAACTGCTGCCAGCGGGAGCCGTTTGGGATTACTTCTGCGAAACGCATGGGGTTCCTGTTGGAGCGAAATGGTTGACTGAAGTGAAGCGTTATGAACGTGACGTGCTGAGCAAACGTTCTTAAATTCGCGCATGCCCAGCACTCTGCTCCAGCTTTCCGGCATCACCAAATGCTTTGGTGAAGTGCGTGCGTTGCGAGGGGTGAGTTTCGATTTGCAAGCGGGAGAAGTGCATGCGCTTCTCGGTGAGAACGGGGCGGGCAAATCTACTTTGATCAAGATCATCACCGGGGCTCACCTGCCAGACGGAGGCTCGATCACACTGAATGGAAACCTTTTGGGGCCGTTGAATCCTGCATTTGCGCGAACACTTGGCATCGCCTGTATTTACCAGCAGCCGGCACTATTCAAGGATCTCACGGTAGCAGAGAACATTGGGCTGCGGCTTGAGGCCCGGGGAGCCTTCAAAAAGGTCGATTGGGTGGGCCAACGCAAACAGGCGGAGACTCTATTGCAGTTAATCGGAGCCGATATTCATCCTGACGAGGAAGTGAAGGAACTTTCGATGCCGGAACAACAGATGGTGGAAATCGCCTGCGCACTCGGCGCGAAAGCACGCATCATCATCATGGATGAACCGACGGCTTCCCTGACGAGAAAAGAACAGGAACTGTTGTTCAAAGTGGTTCGAAAACTTCGAACTGATGGGATGGGGATCATTTATATTTCGCATAGACTGGAAGAAATATTCGCGTTATCGGACCGAGTCACGGTGTTGCGGGACGGAGAAAGCGTGGGGACGGTGCGAGCTGGTGCGGTGGGGGAAAAAGGATTGATACAAAGGATGGTCGGTCGCGAACTGGCGGCGTCATCAATTCAAAAGAATTTCACCCCTGGCGCAATTGTGCTCGAACTCAGAAACCTGACGTGCAAGGAGAATGGAACAAAAAACGTTTCCCTGGAGGTTCGCGCCGGAGAGGTGGTGGGGATGGCGGGAATGGTTGGGGCCGGTAGAACCGAGCTGGCGCAGATTCTATTTGGACTTGCCACACCGGGCGGTGGAACAATTTTGGTGAATGGAAAACCTACGGAAATCAAATCGCCTTCCGATGCGGTGAAATGTGGAATCGCTTATGTGCCGGAAGATCGGAGGCGGCATGGGGTAATGCTTGAAATGGCGATCCAAAGCAACATCAGCATGGCGAGTCACGGACGATTATTTCCAGGGGGATGGCTTCATGAGGGGCGCGAAAACGAAGAAGCCTTGCGCTCCATTCGAGAATTGGGAATCAAGACGTCAGGACCGCTCGCGCTGGCCAATACTCTTTCCGGTGGGAATCAACAAAAAGTAGCATTAGGCCGATGGCTGGCAACGAAACCCCGGGTGCTGATATTGGATGAACCGACACAGGGGGTGGATGTGGGAGCGAAACTTGAGATTCACAAAATCATCCGCGAACTGGCTGCAAGTGGAATGGCGATCCTGATGATCTCGAGTGATCTGCCGGAGGTGATTGCGGTGAGTGATCGAATCGCCGTGATGCGGCTGGGAGAACTGGTGGCGATGCTTCCGGCCGATGCGACGCAACAGGAAATCATGGCGGCAGCGCTGGGCCAAAGCGTGTTGTGACAATTTTTAGAAGTAAGAACTTTTGAAGGCATCGAAAACCATTAAGAACGCCAGCCGGTTTTCCCGTGAAATAACATTGGGAATCGGGTTGCTGATCATCCTGGCCACACTGGCCGTTGTGGCTCCCGGCTTCTACCAGGCGCAGCCCCTGCTGTCTTTGCTCACGCGCGAGGCTCCGAGCTTAATCGTGGCCTGCGGAATGGCGTGGGTCATCATTTGCCGACAGATCGATATTTCGGTGGGATCGCAATTTGGACTGTGCAGTGTTTGCGCGGGGCTTTTGGCAGGAATGCATTGGCCAATAGCGCTGGTGGGTATTTGCGCGATGGCGCTGGGAGCGTTACTCGGATGGGTAAACGGATTCCTGGTGGCGGGACTTCGGTTGCCATCCATTGTGGTGACGCTGGCGACGATGGTGACGCTGCGGGAGGGGCTGCGGTGGAAGCGTCAGGGAGAATTCGTGACACTTCCCGATACGGTGCAATGGTTTGGATTTTCACAACAACAAGGCCAGGTGACGATCATTGTCGTGTCGCTTTTGGTCCTGATTATTTTGGCGGTGACAGCACGGCATCTTTCGCTGGCTCGGGACATTTACGCGGTGGGCAGTGACGCGGAGGCAGCTCGTTTAGCGGGGATTCCCGCGTTGAGAATTACCTGCTTTGTTTTTGTGCTGCTGGGAGCTTTGACCGGATTGGCAGCGATTTTGAACATGGCCCAGGCACCGCAGGTGGATCCAAAAACAGGAACGGGACTGGAGTTAAAAGCAATTGCTGCGGTGGTAGTGGGAGGGGTCTCCATTTCGGGCGGACGCGGTTCTTTGTGGGGAGTTTTTCTGGGACTTCTTTTACTGGCGTGTATCAGTCCGGCGCTGACTCACCTGCATGTCGAGGCTTATTGGGAGCGGGCGATTCATGGGGGCATCATCCTGATAGCAGTGGCAGGCGACAGGTTTAAACAAGGAAAGGAGAACTCGTGATGCAAGCCGGAGCTGCCCAATCACGAATCAAAACCTTTTTCCTTTCACAGGAAGGGATCCTGTTCGTGGTGCTGATTCTCGAGTGGTTTTATTTCCATTCGGTCGGACCACGATTCGGATCACTCGAAAACAATTTCGACATTATCCGGCACTCCGTGGAAATAGGACTTCTGGCAGTGGCGATGACACCGATCATTTTAACGGGAGGGATAGATCTTTCGGTGGGCTCACTGTTGGGATTGTGTGCGATCATTTTTGGTAAATTATGGCGTGATGCTCACATTGGCATTTGGGGAGCGGGAGGGGGAGCGATTTTGGTTGGTGCGCTTGGAGGATCAATTAATGGGGTGTTGATCGCACGGTTAAAATTGCCGCCGCTGATTGTGACGCTGGGAACGTTTTCACTTTATCGAGGAATTGCAGAGGCGATCACGCACGGAGTGGATACCTTTACAGGATTTCCGGCGGGATTTCTGACGCTGGGCCAGGAAAAATGGCTGGGCATGCCGGCTCAACTTCCATTGTTTTTATTAATCATCCTGGGAATGTGGTTGACGGTTCATCGGACAGTGCTTGGACGTTCGTGGAGGGCAATCGGGTTTTCGCCGGAAGGAGCGTTGTATGCGGGAATTCCGGTGCGTCGTCGTTTATTTACCGCCTACGTGTTGGCTGGAGTGATCGCAGGAGTGGCATCGATCATATACACTTCGCGACTTGGCCAGGCAAAGGCGGACGCGGGAACGGGCTACGAACTTTTTGCAATCACGGCTGTGGTTCTGGGAGGGACCAGTATTTTCGGAGGTTTGGGCTCGGTCCATGGTACGTTGCTGGGAGTGGGGGCAATAGCAATCCTGGGAAACGGCCTGGTGCATGCGCGGCAACCGCGCGAAGTGACAGGGATGCTGACTGGCCTGCTACTCATCCTGGCGCTGGCGGTTCCTATTCTTTCAAAAAGATTGCTTTCCGGCCGCAGTCGCAAAAAAATGGATCCTGAACCCAATTAACTGAATGAAATACCTCATCGTCACCGCAATTCTCGGCATGCTTGCCTTTGCTGGATGCAACAAATCGCCGGAACCAGCGTCAGGTCCAGTGAGCCCAGCGAAAAAAATGACCATCGCGCTGATGCCAAAGAGCAAAGGGAACGCTTACTTTATTTCGTGCAAAAAAGGAGCTGACAAAGCAGCGCACGAACTCAATGTGGAATTGATCTTCGACGGACCCACGGACCCGGATCCGGCACGTCAGAATGAAATCATTGAAAACTGGATCACGCTTGGAGTGGATGCCATCGCGGTGGCTTGCGAGAACAAGGAAGGCATTTCCACAGCGTTGCGGAAAGCGAAAGGCAAAGGAATCAAAGTCATCACTTACGATTCCGACGCAGCCACCGATTCGCGCGACTTCTTCGTGAACCAGGCGACGGCGCAGGGAATTGGTTTTTCGCTGATGGATGAAGCTGCACGGCTGATGGGGCCGGAGGGAGAATTTGCCATCATCACAGCCAGCCTCACGGCGGCGAACATGAATGAATGGCAAAAAAATATCGAAGCACGCCGGGCGAAAAATTATCCGCGTTTAAAAATGGTCGCGCTTCGCCCCTGCGACGACTTGAAGGATAAAGCACAGTCAGAAGCAACGGCGCTGATGGCGGCGAATCCCAATTTGAAATTGATTATGGCGATATGCTCGCCGGCGGTTCCCGGAGCGGCTGAAGCGGTGAAACAAGCAGGGAAAACCGGAAAGGTCAAAGTCATTGGGCTCGGGCTTCCCAATGAGAACAAGAAGTATCTCAAGGAAGGGGTGACGGAGAGCGTGATACTCTGGAAGACCGAAGACCTTGGTTACCTCACGATTTACGCAGCGCATAGCCTGGCCAATGGCGCGCTGAAAGCAGGCGCGAAAACCTTCAAGGCTGGAACGATTGGAGATTTTGAAATTCAGGGAGACAACATCCTGCTGGGGAAACCATTTGTCTTTAACAAAGATAACGTGGACCAATTCGACTTTTAAATCGTGGTGGAAGAAATCTACATCGCAATTGATCTGGGAGCGGAGAGCGGCCGGGTGATGGCCGGGGCGTGGGATGGATCGCGGATGCGACTGGAGGAAATCCATCGCTTTCCGAATGGGCCGGTGTGGGTAGGAAGCCAAATGCACTGGGACCTGTTGCGACTTTGGCAGGAAATCGAAGAGGGACTGCAACGGGCATCGCGGCGATTTGGAAAGCAAATCGTCTCGATTGGCGCGGATACATGGGCACTGGATTTCGTGATACTTTCGAAATCGAAACAATTGCTGGGCTGGCCTTACCACTACCGGGATTCGCGAACGCGCGGGATGGTGAAACGAGCCTTCGATCGGGTGTCTCGCGAGGAAATTTTTGAGCAGAGCGGTTTGCAGTTCATGGAGATCAACAGCCTTTACCAGCTACTGGGGCTGCAGGAGAGCAGCCCGGAGATTTTGGAACAGGCGGAGCATTTCCTGATGATTGCCGACTACATCCACTGGTGTTTGTCCGGGCGCATTACCAACGAATACACCAACGCAACGACAACCCAACTGGTGCATCCCACAAAACGGGAATGGTCCCTGGAACTGTTGACTCGCTTTGGACTACCGAGGCAGATGTTTGGTGAATTGACCGCGGCCGGAACGAGCATTGGGCCGTTGCAAAAATGCGTGGCGGAGAGATGCGGAATTGGTCAACCATCGATTATTATTCCGGCGACGCACGACACCGCTTCGGCGGTTATCGGTGTGCCAACGAGAAATACCGGGCGTTCGAACTGGGCTTACATCAGCTCGGGAACGTGGTCACTGGTGGGAATAGAAAGTCCTGAGCCAATCCTTTCGAGCCGAGCGCTGGAACTGAACTTCACCAATGAAGGTGGAGTGGATGGCACTTATCGGGTGCTAAAAAATGTGATGGGGCTTTGGCTGGTGCAACAGTGCCGGAGGTCGTTCGAATCGCGGGGATTGGTTTCCGATTACCCAAGGCTGCTGGACCTGGCCGCTCATGCCAAACCGTTTCAATGCCTGATGGATCCTGATGATGCTGCATTTCTCAATCCGACAGACATGCCGCAAGCGATCCAGGAATTCTGCCGAAAGAGCAACCAAGACGAGCCGAAAGACGAAGGAGCTCTGGTGCGATGTGCATTGGAGAGCCTGGCTTTGAAATACCGGATGGTGATTGGATTTCTAGAAGAGTTGAGTGGAGAAGCCATTGAAGTCATTCATGTGGTTGGTGGGGGATGCCGAAATTCCCTGTTGAATCAATTGACGGCGGACGCCTGCGAGCGTCGCGTCGTGGCGGGTCCTGTGGAGGCCACGGCGCTGGGGAATGTGATGATCCAGGCGCGGGCGAAGGGGGCGTTGAAATCAGTGCATGAGTTACGCGAATCGATCGCAGCTTCTTCCGAAATTGCGGTTTACCATCCGCAGCCAACTCGAGAGGGATGGGACGAGGCCATCGCCAAATTCGGGGTTCTTTTGGCGGGGAAGGAAGTAAAAGCATGATTCGAAAGAGTTTTGTGATGGCAGTGAATGCCGGCGCGGAGAAAGAATATATCAGGCGACATCAACCGATCTGGCCGGAGCTGGAAGCGACGCTGATCAGCCACGGAGTGAAGTGCTATTCCATTTCGTTATTGCCGGAGACAGGGCAACTTTTCGCTTACGTTGAATTCAGAGATGAAGCAGAATGGAAGGCCATTGCTGAAACGGATGTGTGCCGGCGATGGTGGAGTTACATGAGCGAATTAATGCCAACCAATGCGGACCAGAGCCCTGTTGCCAGGGAGTTGACGGAAATTTTTCATATTGAGAGCAAGGCATGAGAATCACCCTTTTTATTCCGTGCTTTGTCGACAGCCTTTACCCGAACGTCGGAATGAGCATGGTGAAAATCCTGGAAAAACTGGGGCACCAGGTGGAGTGCCCGGAGGAGATTGCCTGCTGCGGACAGCCTGCCTTCAACTCAGGTTACTGGGAGGAATCACGGGCAGTTGCGGAGCCGGTGCTGGCTCGTCTGCGCCAATCTGAAGTGGTGGTGATCGCCTCGGGATCATGCGGGGCGATGTTGAAAGTGTTTTATCCGCAAATGTTCGCCAAAACCGAATGGGCGGAAGCAGCCAACGAGCTATCGCCGAAAGTGTGGGAATTTTCTGATTTCCTGGTTTCGAAACTGGGGGTGACCGATTTGGGAGCGAAATTCCCGGCGAAGGTTACGTTCCATGACGGATGTCACGGGCTGCGCGAACTGGGGATTAAAAAAGCGCCTAGAATGCTGCTGGAAAAAGTGAGTGGATTGGAACTGGTGGAGATGCCGGATGCGGAGACGTGTTGTGGTTTTGGAGGAACCTTCGCGGCCAAGTTCCCGATGATATCCACCGCAATGGGGGAAGTGAAATGCAGCAACGCGCAAACGACGGGCGCGGATTATATAGTATCAAATGACTCGAGTTGCCTGATGCACGTGCAGGGGTTGCTGAGCCGGCAACAAAGCCCGATTAAAACCATTCACCTGGCGGAAATCCTCGCTAATTCATGAAGGCTTTCGTTGAGGAATTCAAAGAACAGGCGCGCGTTATTACCCGCGATTTGCGGCATCGCGGCCTGATTCAAACGGCATTGCGCAAATATGAAGTGGCGAGAGATCGTCGCAAAGGGGCGTTTGGGAATTGGCAGATGGCGCGGCAGGCAGCGGCGGAAATCAAATATGAAGCCATCAATCACCTCGATACCTACCTGGCAGAGTTCGCAGATAAACTGATGGATCGCGGCACACAGGTGCACTGGGCAACGACCCCGGCACAGGCTCGCGAAATTATTCTGGGGATCATCAAATCCAAAAACGCCAAATCGATCATTAAATCGAAAGCGATGACGGCGGAGGAAATTCATCTCAACGACGCGATGGAAAAGGCGGGGTACGAGGTGGTGGAATCCGACCTGGGCGAGTTCATTGTGCAACTTCGACGCGAGCCGCCTTATCATATCGTGTTTCCGGCGATGCATTTGACGCGGGACGACATCAGCGCGTTGTTCGAAAAAGAACTGGGAAGCGCGCCGACGCGTGAGCCGGAAGAGTTGACAATGATTGCGCGAAGGGCGCTTCGAAAAAAATACATCACGGCTGATGTGGGTATTACCGGGGCGAATTTTGCGATTGCAGAAACAGGGATGATCTCGATCACGGAAAATGAAGGAAACGCGCGACTCACGGCGGCTCTGCCGAAGACGATGATTACCCTGGTGGGAATCGAAAAAGTATTACCGAAGCTGGAGGACCTGGCGCTTTTCCTTCCGATGCTGGCCACTGCGGGGGCGGGACAGACTTTGACAGGTTACAACACGATGTATGGCGGGCCACGTCAAAAGGGTGAAATCGATGGGCCGGAAGAATTCCACGTGGTACTTTTGGACAATCGGCGCACGGAATTGCTGGCTGATCCGGAACAGCGAGATGCCCTGCACTGCATTCGTTGCGGCGCCTGCCTGAACGTTTGCCCGATTTTCAAAAACGTGGGAGGGCACACTTACGGGACAACCTACAGCGGGCCTATTGGGAGCGTGATCACGCCGCACCTTCGCGGGCTGCAGGATTGGAAACATCTTTCCAATGCGTCTTCACTTTGCGGCGCGTGCACGGAGACATGCCCCGTCAAAATCGACCTGCACCATCATCTTTTGCAAAATCGCCGGAATGCTTCAGAGCAGGAACCTTCGGCACTGGAACGTTTCGCCTACAAGGGGTTTGCGTTTCTGATCAATCGACCCGGGCTCTACCAATTCGCCAAAGAGATGGGGCGACTGCTGGAGCCTCTGCATAAAATGGTTAAAGGGTCGAAACTGGATCCCGCGCGTTCGTGGACCAGCACTCGCGATTTGCCTTCCATGCCATCGCAAAGTTTTAAAGAGTGGTGGAGGAACCGATGATCACCGAGCGGGAAAAAATACTGCGCAGAATTCGGGAAGCGTTGACGCTTTCAGCGCCTTTCCCTGGAGAACATGGGCATGGCCTGGGAAACAAAGCGCATGGCACCCCTGCCCCGATTCAAAGCGCGAAACCGTGGTTGCCTGCGGGAGGAGAGACGGTGGAGTCCCAGATTGAGAAATTTCGTCTGGCTTCGACCGATCTCAATTCCGATTTTCAACTGGCTGCCTCGGAGGAAGAGGCTCATCACATTCTCGCTGAAACAGCAGAACGCGAGGGCTGGAAAAAAGTAGCGACTCACCGTGGAGGGCTCTGCGATGCCGCCGTTCCAAAACTGAATTTGCCAGTGATGCCGACGGACGACGGTTATGATGTCCTGGAGATGGAAGCCTGCGACGCCGGGATCACAGAATGTGACGCGCTGGTAGCTCAAACCGGCAGCGTGTTGATCACCAACACGAGCGCAGGAGGGCGGGCGCTTTCCATTCTTCCGCCCCACCACGTGGTGCTGGCCCGGCTGGACCAACTGGTTGGCGACCTCACCGATGCATTTGCTTTGCTAAAGACAAAATATCATTCGCGCTACCCGAGCATGATTTCCTTCGTCACGGGGCCGAGCAGGACCGGGGATATCGAACGCATCCTGGTGCTGGGAGCACACGGACCGAAAAAGCTTACTATTATCTGCTATTAAACATACATAGAAATTAAACTGCAACTGAAAATGAATCATCAATTCGTCAACAACCTCTGGAACGACTCGGAAGTGGAAAAATTGGATCCCGTAGCCAGACTCATTTATCGCAGCAATAAACTGGGCTCCGACCAGCGCATCACCAACACGGGAGGAGGCAACACTTCGGCCAAGATCATGGAAAAAGATCCATTGAGCGGCCAGCCGGTTGAAGTGCTGTGGGTCAAAGGTTCCGGCGGCGACCTGCGCACGTCGCTGCGCGAGAATTTTTCATCGCTCTACCAGGATAAACTGATCGCGCTGCAAACGCTATACGGTTCACGCCCGGATAAGGGGCTGAAGGCGCCAGCGGAAGATGACATGGTGGGGATGTACAACCACACCACATTTAATTTAAACCCGCGGGCGTCATCGATCGATACGCCGCTGCACTCGTTCATTCCTGCGAAACATGTCGACCATACGCATCCCAACGCCGTGATAGCAGTGGCGGCCTCGGCGCGATGCCAGGAATTAACCCGTGAGATCTACGGCGAGGACATGGCTTATGTGCCGTGGATGCGGCCCGGATTCGAACTCGGCCTGGCGATGCAGGAAATCTGCAAAAAGAATCCAAAAGCCAAAGGAATCATGATGGGCCAGCATGGGCTGATCAATTGGTCCAATGATGACAGGGCGTGCTACATGCTATCACTCGAACTGATCGAGAAAGCAGCGCAGTTTATCGACAAAAAATACAACGAGAAAGGCGGGGACAAGAACGTTTTTGGAGGGCAGATCCATGCATCCCTTCCCCAGGAAACCCGCAACAAAGTATTTTCCAAACTGCTGCCGTGGCTGCGCGGACAAGTCAGTAAAGAACGACGATTCATTGGAACCATCCAGGATGACGAGAAGATTTTACGCTTCGTTAATTCCAAGGATGCGGCTCGACTTGCTGAACTGGGCACGAGCTGTCCTGACCATTTTCTTCGAACAAAAATCAAACCACTTTACGTTTCACTTTCGGGAGACCTGACTGACCATTCGGACACGGCAATCGCAGCACATGTGGCGGACTTAAAAACAAAACTGACTGCCGGACTTGAGCAATACCGCAAAGATTACGCGGATTATTATAATCGGTGCAAACGCGCGAACTCACCGGCGATGCGCGATCCCAATCCGACGGTGATCCTGGTTCCAGGATTAGGCATGGTGGCTTTCGGCAAGGATAAAAGCGAATCACGAGTTACCGCAGAATTTTACAATTGCGCCGTTGAGGTAATGCGCGGAGCTGAGGCGATCGATAAATACATAGCACTTCCCCAGCAGGAAGCTTTCGACATTGAATATTGGTTGCTGGAAGAAGCGAAGCTGCGACGGATGCCGCCTGAAAAGGAATTGGCTCGTCAGATCCAGGTGGTGATTGGGGCTGGCAGTGGGATCGGCAAAGAAGTGGCGCATCGGCTGGTGAAGGAAGGGGCTGTCATTGTTTGTGTGGATTTGAACGCGGCGTCCTCACAGGCGACAGCGAAAGAAATCACCGACAAGTATGGGGTCGGAATCGGGGTAGCGGGCACCGGGCTTTCCAATTGTGGACCGGCGATCGGGCTGGCGTGCGATATTACGAATCGGGCGAGCGTGCGGACCATGCTGGATCAAGTGGCTCTGGCTTACGGTGGATTTGACTCGATCATTATTACAGCCGGAATTTTCGTGGCTCCCGACACGACGGGTCATATTCCGGATGACCGCTGGGAATTGACCTTCCGAATCAATGTGACAGGCAGCTACATCGTGGGAGATGAAGCCTACAAGACATGGAAAGAACAGGGGTTGACGGGAAATCTGATTCTGACCACCAGTGCAAATGCTGTGGTGGCGAAAAAGGGATCTGTGGCCTACGACACTTCGAAGGCTGCGGCGAACCACCTGGTGCGTGAGCTGGCGATGGAATTGTCACCGCTAATCCGGGTCAACGGAGTGGCTCCTGCGACTGTGGTGCAGGGCAGCGCAATGTTCCCAAGGGATCGCGTGATCGCATCGCTCGCGAAGTACAATATTCCATACACGGAGACGGAGTCGGATGATTCATTGCGAACCAAACTGGCGAAATTCTATGCGGAACGGACGCTGACCAAATCGCCAATTACGCCAGCAGACCAGGCGGAAGCGTTCTTCCTGTTGACCTCGCAAAGATTGAGCAAGACGACGGGCCAGGTGATCACGGTGGATGGCGGGTTGTACGAAGCGTTCCTGAGATAAGCCTTTTCGAGGAAAGCAGCGAGTGGAACTCGCTGCTTTCCAGATATCAACATGGATCCGCGCATTAGTTTTGTGACCTTGGGGGTCAAAGACCTGAAACACTCCACCGAGTTTTACTCCCGGACGCTGGGACTGAAGATTCATAAGGCCTACCCGGAAGTGACTTTTTTCGAGCTGGGCAAGACGTGGCTGGCGTTATACCCGGTTGAGTTATTGGCGGGTGATGCCGGGGTGCCGAAGGAGGGAAATGGCTTTTCGCGGTTTGCCCTGGCGCACAATGTGAGATCTCCGGAAGAGGTGGATGAACTAATACAAACGGCTGCGAAAGGCGGGGGTGCCGAGGTAAAAGCAGGACATAAGACAAGCTGGGGCGGATACTCTGGGTATTTTGCGGATCCGGACGGATTTCTGTGGGAAGTGGCCTGGAATCCTGATTTTCCGCATGTGTAACCCTTTTCACTTCCTGAAACTCTTCTCTTCCAGTTCTCATTCCGATTCAATAAAATGACGGCTTACACGTCCAACACTTTACTAAATGAAAAACCATAAAGCACTTATTTGCCTGGGCATTGCCCTCGCAGGTACCGCAACCTTCGTGGCCCAGGCACTCGAGGGTTATACGACTACTCCAATGCAACCCAACGGGAAGTGGCATGTTCATGACCCCAATCGCCCGATTCCCAAGGTCATCACACCTGGCGCATCCTTCTCGCACACTGCTCCTGCACCTTCGGATGCAATCGTGCTATTCGATGGAAAAGACTTCTCGAAATGGGAGTCGGAAAAAGGTGGCGAAGTGAAATGGAAACTTGCCGATGGTTACATGGAAACGACCAAAACGGGACGAATCCATACCAAAGACAAGTTTGGTGATTTTCAATTGCACCTGGAATGGGCGACGCCCGCCAAAGTGGAGGGCAAGGGCCAGGGCCGGGGTAACAACGGGGTGAATATCTTTGGCAAATTTGAAATCCAGGTTCTGGACTCCTATGACAACCCGACCTATCCGGATGGTCAGGCCTCTGCCATTTACGGCCAGACACCTCCGTTGGTGAATGCTTCCAAGCCCCCTGGCGAATGGCAAACCTACGATATTATCTGGGAAGCCCCAAAATGGGATGAGAACAAGAAACTGGTCAAGAAAGCATATGTAACTGTGTTGCACAATGGCGTGGTGGTGCACCACCGCCAGGAGCTCTGGGGCGATACGCGTCATCAGGCAGTTGGCAATTATGATAACGTCCCGCCAACCGGGTTTCTGGAATTATACGAACATGGCAACGCCGTTCGTTTCCGGAATATTTGGATTCGCCCTCTCGGCGAGTATGACAAGCCTTCTGACGACAAGCATTGATCGTTGATTTCGACAAGCTCCAGGGACCAAAAGTTCCTGGAGCTTTTTTTTGCCCGTTGGAAAGAGATGA
>JAQGOY010000163.1 GCA_028293375.1 Verrucomicrobiales bacterium
CCGGCTGGATGGCAACCGGCAGGGTGTAAGGAAGCCTTTGAAATTTGTTAGTTTTTAAGGTGGTGCGAGTGAGGTCGTTAAGGGCATCGCGCAACTGGGCGGCCTTCTCGAAATCGAGGGCGGCGGCCGCCTTTTTCATTTCCTCCTCTAACTGCTCCTTCATTTCCTCGGTTTGACCGGATAGGAAGTCGCACGCGGCCATGACCTGTTCCAGGTATTGGTCCCGAGAGACGTTGCCGATGCAAGGTGCGGTGCAGAACTTCAAGTTGCCGTAGAGACAGTGTTTGTAGTCGGCCTCACCGGGAGTCAAGGGACGGCAGCCGCGAAGATTGAACTTGCGGCGCACCATGGTGAGCGTGCTGCGCAAGGCAGAGGAGTGAGCGAATGGACCGAAATAACGTGCGCCATCCTCCTGTTTCAGTCGAGTCAGGGTGAACCGAGGGATGGGGTCTTTTAAATTGATTTTCAGGAGAAGGAAACGTTTGTCATCGCGAAAACTGATGTTGTAGCGAGGTTGAAATTCCTTAATGAGTTTGCCTTCCAGGAGGAGGGCCTCGGGTTCGCTACGCACAACGTGGACATCGAGGTCATGGATGGAATCGACGAGGGCGTTGAACTTCATGTCCCAGCCCTGGCGGCGGGAGGGTTGGAAATACGAACTGACTCGTTTGCGAAGATCGCGAGCTTTGCCAACGTAAATGACAGAACCGAGACGGTCCTTCATGAGATAGATGCCCGGTTTATGGGGCATATCCGCCAATTTCTTTTTTACTATCTCAGTGGCTGGCATCAGTGGATTGGCAATTTAGCCAGCCGCAACCTGCCGACGGTTAACCCCACTGGGGGTTTTCCATGAATGCGTAGCAAAGCATGTGGCAGACACCCATCTGAGCGTCTTCGGCGCGGCCGTAATGCGTATCGTTGATCACGATAGCCTGATCGGCAATTTCTGCCAACCGACCTTTCTTGCCACCGACAAGGGCGGCGGTGAAAAGACCGTTGGCTTTGGCCCACTCGACAGCTTTGACGACATTAGGAGAATTGCCGCTGACACTCATGACGATGACCACATCGCCTGGCTTGCCGTAGTTTCTGAGCTGGCGGACATAGACTTCGTCGTAGGCGTAATCATTGCCAAGGGCAGTGATCCAACTGACGTTATCGTTGAGGGAAAGGACACGAAAATTTTTGCCAAGTTTGTCGGAGGAGCCTTTGCCAAGATCGGTAGCGAAGTGGGAAGCATTAGAAGCGCTGCCGCCATTTCCGAAAACAAAAACCTGCTGGTCGTCTTTCAACGCCTTCTGCAGGCGCTTGATCAAGGAAGCGACACCTTCTTTATCGATGGAGTCCAATGCAGATTTTTGCGCTATGATGTAGTCACTGATCCAAGAATGCATGGGGGCACTGTAGCGGGAAGACTGGGCATATCAAGCGGCTTTGAAAAGGGAGACAAACGCACAAGATGTGCAAGCCAGCTCCGAGCCAAAGCTTGGAACTATTTCGGGTAATCGCACCAACGCCACTGAAGAATTTGCGCGGCGAAGTCGAATAGACCTTTGCGCCTTGGGGTTATCAGTGCCCGGCTTTGTTCCTGAACGAGGGAAATCTGGTAATCATGGCCAATAGCGACTTCGCCTGGATCATTCCTATTGGGAGTTGAATTAAATGGAAGACAATCTACTGGTGGAATCGCCG
The DNA here is from genome assembly GCA_028293375.1 of Verrucomicrobiales bacterium. Classification (GTDB taxonomy): domain Bacteria; phylum Verrucomicrobiota; class Verrucomicrobiia; order Limisphaerales; family JAQGOY01; genus JAQGOY01. The sequence goes on from JAQGOY010000163.1 coordinate 1,696, forward strand.
AAGCGTTCGACCCCTTGTAGACCCATGCGGTCAGCCAGGCTCAAGAAAAGGTTAGTAGCGGGCTTGCTGCCCATATTGGCATAACGGCCGACCTGAAGAGTGCCTCCTCCAGCCCCGGCCAGCACAATTGGCAGATTGCTATGGGTGTGGCGGTTTCCGTCGGCGTTCCCTCCACCGTAAACGATCATGGAATTGTGTAGGACTGAGTTCCCGTCGATGTCTTTGATGTTTTGCAGTTTGTCCAGGAATTTGCCGAATTGTTTGGCATACCAGAGGTCGATTTTCGCGACTTTGGCGATGCGGTCTGGATTGTTCTGATGGTGAGAAATATCGTGGTGACCTTCGGCGATGCCGATGTCAGGAAAAGAACGGTTGCTGCCATCGCCGGCGAGGGTGAGGGTGGCGACGCGAGTCGAATCGGTCTGGAAAGCCAGGGCCAGCATGTCATACATGAGGCTCACGTATTCCGCATGTTCGGTGGGAACACCGGCAGGTGTTTCGATCATGGGATCCTTGATGGCTCCAAAACGTTCCGCCTGTTGGATGCGTGTTTCGATATCGCGGACACCGGTGAGGTACTGGTCAAGCTTGGCTTTATCGCCCGAATTCACGCGATTCTGCATGCGCTTCGCATCGTTCATAACGAAATCGAGAACGGAGCGTTGCTCTTTTTGACGGAGAAGTGTGTTCTGAACGCGTTCGCCAGGAGCTCCTGAACCAAAGAGGCGTTCAAAAACGAGACGAGGATTGGCTTCCGGGGTCATGGGAGTGGTGGAGGACGCCCAGGAAATATTGAACTGATAGGCGCAGGAATAGCCGGAATCACAGGCGGCGGTTTTACGCACGTTGTCGCAAGTTAACTCCAGTGAAGGGAGGCGAGTCATATGGCCGACTTTTTTCGCAATGACCTGGTCTATCGAAATTCCGCAACGGATGTCGGTAGCGCTTTTGTTCAAGCGAACGCCCGTTAGGAAAACGCCCGTCCCCCGTGCGTGATCCCCCCCGCCATCTGCACCGCCGGTAGCGTTTTGATGGTCAAGGCCACCGAGAATCTGGATCAAGTTACGGCTGGATTCGAGGGGTTGTAGAGTAGGGCCTAATTCATAATCAGTCCCTTTGGTTTTTGGCCACCAGGCACCAGGAATGGAACCGTTGGGGAAAAATATGAAGGCACTTCGTAACGGAGCTCCGGTGGCAGTAGTGGCAAACTGGGACGGGCCCCCGGCTGCAACTTGTGCTCCGAAAACTTTGCCGGGCATCAGAGATTCGAGCGCAGGCACGGCCATACATGCGCCCAATCCCTTAAGAAAGTGGCGGCGAGTGAATCCGTTGCTCTTCAGACTCAAGGAGTCGTGATTTCGTGAGGTCCTCATGGCTTTAGTGTCAATTCTGCTCGTTGCTGTGGAACAGTGGAGTGTTTTTCGGTAGACAAAGTTACCTTGTTTCGACGTTTTTGGAAGGCTGATGATTCAATCACTCCATTTAAAAGGGCTGAAAACTGGCCGTCTTCCTTATCCAGCCGATCCACGATTTTATCGATCGTTTCCACATCATAGTAATCGAGTCCCCGCCCGAGAGCATAAGTCAACAGCTTCTCCGTCAAGGTGCGGTAGAAATCTCTTTTGTGCTGAGTAACAAGGATATGTTTCACATCGCGGATGTCCTTGAAAGTCTCTCCGGTAATCAATTTGCCGCTGGCATCGATGGGTTGCTTGAGATCATTGGTGCGCCACATCCCCATGGCATTAAAGTTATCCAGTGCCAAGCCGAGTGGATCCATACGTGCATGACACGAAGCGCAGATTGCTTTGGAGCGGTGTAACTCCAGGGTCTCCCGCAACGAAGGGACACGATCTTTAACTGACTTCCCGGCGTCCTCCAGGGGAGGAATATCTGGAGGAGGAGGAGGAGGAGGGGTCCCAAGAACATTATCCAGCACAAATAAACCGCGTTTGACAGGAGAAGTCCGGGTCGGATTCGATGTTACCACCAGGACTGAGCCCTGGGTCAAAATCCCGCCACGGGGGCTATCAGGAGGCAAATTTACCTTACGCATTTCCACACCCGTCACATCGAGATTGGTCAAGGCGTAATGTTTGGCCAGTTGCTCGTTCAGGAAAGTGTAATCACTCTCCAAAAACTCGAGAACGCTTCGATTCTCGCGCATGACATAGCCGAAGTAGGACTCCGTCTCCTTCTGCATGGCCTTTCGTAAATTATCATCAAAAATGTTGCGCGGCCGATTGCCAAATCCACGACCCGCGTTTTGAGGAGCGGCAGTTTCCCGGGCAAGAACCGAGCGGGCATCAATCGGAATGGTAATGACATCGCGAGTTTGCAGCCACTGGCCGCTGAAGTTTTGGACGAAAGCGTCGGACTTCGGACTGCCGAGCATTCGTTTAATTTGGGCTGGCAGATTTTTGCGGAGCTTTCCATCTGCGGCCAACTTGAGGAGTTCCTGGTCCGGCATGGACGACCAAAGAAAATAAGACAAACGGGAAGCGAGCGAGCACTCGTCCACGTTCACAAAATTAGCGCTGGCAGGCGCCTTTTCGCTGACTTCTTCGCGGAAAAGAAAGCGGGGGGAGGCGAGAACCGCCACCATGCTTTGGGCAATGCCAGCTTCAAACTCGGTGCGCGGCTGGGAATATATAGATTCAGCAAGCGAGGCCAAAGCATCTGCGGTTTCCGCGTCGACCGGGCGACGATAGGCTTTCGTAGCAAATGCCGCAAGGAGCTCGCGAGCGTAGGCTTTTCGTTTGGACTTCTCAGTTGGGACTTCTTTAGTGAAGTATTTTTCGTAATTCCTTGGTTTTACCCAATATTGTTTATCCAACGGGCCCCGCAGTGTAACTGAAGTGAGCCTTATACCAAGGTTCCGAACCTTGTTGGTGCCGGGCAGCACAGGGGCAATTTGCATCCCCACGAAATGGTTTCCCTCGGTCAGCAGCCGGTCATACTCCAAATGGAAAGGCTTCCCGTTCTCTCGAACGAATTCCTTGTCAAGCACCGGGTCGCCGTCAACGGTTAATGTAAGTTTGCATTTATTTAAATCGAAAACGTTGTCCACGTAGGTTTCGATGGCGGTAAAATCAAATAGAACCTTGTATTGGCCGGTGTGATTGAGGTTGAACTGGTTGGAAATGGCTGCGGGCTCGTAATAAGAAAGCACGACAGCTCCATTGGTGGAAGGGCCGCCGCGGGATTCCTTGCCCACGAACTGTTTGCCGGGGATGGCCATTTCCTGGGTGACTTTGCCTGTGTTGGGAACGGTCTGACTGACGATGATTTTTGCTGCTGACAGGTATTTCTCCAGGAGCATGGGGGAAATGGTCAGCACTTCACCGATGTTATCGAAGCCGTGGCCTGTGTCGTCAGGAGGAAATTCGGTGTCGGTGTTGTAGTCGACTCCCATCAAATCTTTAATGGTGTTTCGGTATTCCACCCTGTTTAGTCTTCGGACTGTCACGCGACCGGGATCAGGATCGTTTGGATTGGAGTTAAAAACGCCTTTCTTGATCCAATTCTCCATCAGCTTAATTTCCTCTGGAGTGGGGCGTTCCTTCTTCTTTTCCGGAGGCATCATTCCTGCCCGGACATTTTTGAGAACATTTAACCAGAGACCATGGTTCTCAAGCATCGCCTTGTCGGATTTAAACTCGTCAAAAGAAACTTCGCCCTTGTTGGCGCCGTCCGCATGGCAATCCGAACAATACCTGGTCAGGAGAGGTTGCACGCGATCATGATATTCCCTGGCGGCTGTGGCGTCCTGTCCCTGGACTGGAATGCCTGGAAGCAGTAATAAAAGGAGACCGCCAACCTGTAACCAACTTGAAAAGAGGCGAGAGCTGGCAAAAGGCAATTGGCTGTAGGGTTGTCTCATGTTCTGTAAAGGGTAACGTAACACGCCTTATAATCGAGATCTTGCGAAGGAGCGACATAATATTGTAGTTCCCGGCCATGAAAAATTGGCTCGAAATGCCGGGGAGAGTGGGAAACGGGGCCTTTTGAAAAAGGATTGTTCATTTTCATGAAACCCCACAGGGGTGCGTTCAATCATGATAGGAGTCTCTCGAAATTTGACCCTGTGACTTTAAAAAACAAAAAACTGACGGTCTCCCACGCTCGAAAGAGCTCAAAAGCCAAAGGTAGTGACTGGGAGGACCGCCAACGCCTGCGGGACCAGTTTTTAGGGCAGGACATCAACATCCGCAGATTACTGGAATCCTTCGACCATATTTCCGGATTACAATACTTCATCAAAGATACGAAAAGCCGAACGATGGCCACCAGCAGGTCCACCTTCAATCGCCTGGGAATTCGTGACGAAAAGGGGGTCATCGGAAAAGCCGCAGACTCCTACCTGCCGAGGGACCTCGCAGAAAAGTACATGGAGGACGACCGAAAGGTAATTGAGACCGGGAAACCGCTTCGCAACATCGTCGAGATGTACATGAACGAAAACGGCATCCGGGACTGGATCATTACCGACAAGTTTCCCTTGTACAACAGCAAAGGGAAAATCGTGGGTCTGATTGGAACAATTCAGAGTTTCGAGGCGAGAAGGAAAGTTTTGGCGCATCTGGGCCCCGTGGGAAAAGCTGCGGATTATATTCGCGAAAATCTTGGGGAACCTCTTATGCTCACGGATGTGGCACGTCACGCTGGTTTTTCGGAACGCCAGCTACAAAGGCTTTTCCACCGGGTCTTTGGGATGACTATCCAGAAATTTATCATCCATTCCCGAATTCATCGGGCGATATATGACCTGATCCATTCCGATTTATCATTATCGGAAATTTCCTCGCTGTATGGGTTTGGTGACCAGAGCGCTTTTTCCAACAAATTTAGAGAAGTAACAGGATTGACCCCCCGCGGATACCGGTTGCGATACCTGGCCGATATCATAAAGCCGAGTCTCTCAAGCGACCGCAACTCTTAATAGCCGTTGTCGAACAGTGATGGTGGCAGGCAGGGTTCCTACATTTTCGCCATCAAGTTGGAGGAACTCCATGTCCTCACTTTCGATCCGCAAATGACTGGACTGAAAAAGTGTCTTCCGATCACTCTCCGGCCATTTCCCAGCAGCCAATAAAAAGAGAAAATCGGCCAATAGCCGTATTTTCAATTTTGGCAAAAGCAAAACATCCAGGAGGCCGTCGCGGAGGTCCGCCCCAGGGCAAAAAGGAAATCTCCCGGCAAATAGCCTGCCATTGCCAACAATTAATTGAGCGCCGCGCGCGATTCCAAGGTCATGAGAAACCGTAATCGCAGGAGGTTTTCGTGTAAGCGCTTTAAATCCCGCGATAACATAAGCGGGAACTCCGAATTTTTGTTTTAAGCGCGGTACGACGAGGTCGACCGCCCGGGAGTCAACGCCTGCTCCACCAAGCTGCACGAAGAGTCGTTCACAGGTTTTGCCTGACAGGTCCCTGTAGACTGCATGACCCAGATCGATGGTAGTTTCCTGGCCGTGGAGAATGATTTTCCATGCAGCCTTTAAGTTGAAAGGAAGTTTCAATTCCAGGGCGAAGACGTTGGCGGTTCCCAGTGGGAGAACTCCCAATTTGCAGCGAGCAAGACCGCCGGGCACGTCTGCAATGCCATTGACCACCTCGTTTAACGTTCCATCGCCCCCGGCTGCCACTATCGTGGAGAAGCCCTGGCGTACCGCCTCGGCGGCCAGTGATCGCGCAGCGCCAGGCGCCCAGGTAGGCTTTAAGGCCACACCCACTTCGAGAGCTGAGAGGGCCACCTGAAATTTTTTAGCTCGATCCCCTTTGGCTGCAGGATTGAAAATGATGCAAACAGAAGGTTGAGGGCTGGTCACGAGTCCGAGTTTAGGCCTGAATCAGCTTCATCGGAAGCCCATTCCGAGGTGATGGTGTCAATAAGGCGTCACCGAATATAACCTTATTTGCCCCATCGCGATTACCGAAATGACTCTGCTCGTGAAAGAACGTAATGGCTACATTCTTATTGATTTGGATGCATTCCTTGATAGCAGCGTTCTCCTTTTCACACTGCAACAACGTTTTCCACGAATTGATATGTTTAGGTTTGTGAAAGTCGCTGTTGGCAATAAAGCGCAACTGTTTGAGTCCCACAGGGGTAAAGATATTATTGCGATTGGCAATCTCCCACGCATCGATGATGGGCGCGAAAATCTCCTGATTTTCCCAAAGATACAGTGTGTTTTTCCCCCATTCGCTCTTCATGACGTGCGGATGCGAGGCGACCGCCAGGCCCTTTTGGGTGTGAATGTGGGCGATGGTCTCTGGAAGGTCCATGGCTGGTGCGATCGGCGCTTCGAGGTCGATCCCGAGTAAATGGGCTGAAGACTTTTTGGTCAGGCCATCCTTATTGAACTCGATCCCAGCCATGAGGATCATTCCGTATTTGCGCAGAGCCCGCTTCTTTTCACGTTCGATAACGCCGAAATATTCATCCATTTCGGAGAGTGGCAAAGTCAAGCTGCTAAGCGCGGAAAGTTTTCCGTAAAGCCGCCGGGGATCAGCCAGGTGATCCGTAATGCAGATGCAATCAAAGCCAAGCTGCCCGTAAAAATCGACGATCTCTGGAATGGAAAGCTTGCCGTCCGAATATGTGCTGTGAATGTGAAAATCGCAGAGGAGCATGTTCGTCGGGGTGCCCGGAGTTTGCAATACCCGTTCCATCGATTTTTCACGAATTGAGAAAGGCGGTTCCGGTTCTGCCGAAGGCCTGGTCTCATCGCTATGGCTTAGAATGAATTCAGCGATTCGAAGCGCGCCACGGCTGGATTCCTGTTTGGCCAGGTTTTTCTTCCAGTGGCGCCAGCCCTGTGCCTTGTTATCGAAAGCAGTTTCGACCAATTGAACAATTTCCTTTCGTTTATCTGCTATCGCACCAAAGCCACATTTCTCGATTAAAGTTGCGTTGCCTTCCTCCTGACCGGGAATGATCTGGTTAACGATCAGGGGTGTGCCTGCAGCGATGCATTCCTGGACGGTGGCTCCGCCAGCTTTACCAATGACCAAGTGATGACTTCGCATCAAATGTGGCATTTCGTTGGTCCACCCAATGACATGCGCTCTCTTGCCATATTCGGCTGTTCGGGCAGTCATTTTGTGTTTCATTTCCGTATCTTTGCCCACCGCAATCGTTAGCGACATTCGCGGCAATTCGAGCAATTCTTCGATTGTCTTGCCGGACTTCTTTTTACCGGAGTGAATGATGTAAAGGATCTTTCGCAGATGCGCGGTATTTGGGTCTTCTAATGCTTCGTGTGGTTCGGAGAATTCGAGACTGACGGGAAAACCAAAAACTTTGATCTTATTTCGCTCCACCCCTTTTGCCACCATGACATCAGCGGTCAGTTGGTTTGCGACCGCAAAGTAATCGCTGGAGGCTCGGAACCATGCCGAATTCACGGAAATGGAATCAGTGATCACGGTTAGGAAAGGAAAGGGTCGTTCCTTGTGATCACGATAAATTTGCTGTACGGCGTGAGAGTAGGCTGGATAAGTGGAGACAACATAATCGGGTTGAAATTGCTGGAGGAGATTGGAAAGTTCATCATTGAGACGATTCATGGTGCCAAGATTTCGATTTACCCATTCCGAAGAGTCCAACATGGCGTAAATTCCACGCCAAACCAGGGGCGCATAACGGACCACGCTAAGGTGGGCCTTCTTAATGAAGCTATTCACCGAGCCATAACTGCTTTCGAAAAGATCAACAACTTCCACTCTTGCATCAATCGACAAGTGTTGAATGGCATCCCGGATGTTCCTGGCCGCCGCGTTGTGACCCTCTCCAAATCCCGCAGACAAAATTAGGATTTTTTTCATTCCTGCCATGGAATGTAAAACAGGATTGAGTCAATCCGGTGGCGGGAATGTTAAAAGTTGTTCACATTTGGGATGAATAGGCGAGTTGCGCAACCACAGAAGAGACTCTGGGTTAACCACTTTATGACTGACAGCTCAAGGACGCCGCAAAGGCAATGCAAAGAAAAGAGCGGCGGGGTCGGGATTAAAGCGGTAAGCGGGGATTTCCTGGAACCCGAGGTTGCGATAGAGCGTGATGGCTCGTTGCAGTTCGGGGACGGTATCGAGGACAATCTGATGATAACCCAGGTTTTTTGCGGCCTGGATGAAATGTTCGGCGAGCAGTCGTCCGGCGCCCTGGCCTGTGCATTCGGGCTTCACGTACATGCGTTTCATTTCGGCCACTCCCTGGGAGAAGTCACGAAGCCCGACGCAGCCGCAGGCGGTTCCGTTTTTCGTGAGCAGGAACATTTTGCCTTTGGGTGACCCATAGATGACGGAAAGTTCCTCCAGTTCTTTGGCGAAACCCTGGAAACAGAGGTCCCTGTTCAAGAACCGCTGGTATTCTTCAATCAATTCACGGGCGACAATGAAATCCGCCGGGGTCCTGGCTTCGATGACCTGGAATTGATTTTCCATTCACGCCATGGGAAATGCTTATTTGCCGTGTTCACCGTTTCCAGCGGCTCCTCCGCCATCGAGGTCGATGAGGATGTCGCGGGGTTCAGCGCCTTTGCTTGGGCCAACCACTCCTCGATTTTCAAGTTCGTCCATGATGCGGGCAGCGCGAGTGTAGCCGAGTCGCAATCGGCGTTGCATGAGCGAGACGCTGGCTTTTTGCTCGCTACGAATGACCTCGATGCATTGTTGGATGAGATCCTCGTCTTCGTCGCAACCGCTTTCCTCAGCGCCGAATCCTCCGGCAGCAGGCTTGGAAAGTTGCTGGGTTATTTCCATTTCGTAACTCGGTTTGCCCTGCTTGGAAATGCCATCCACCATGTCCTGGATTTCCTGGTCGGTGATCAATACACCCTGGATGCGAGTAAGCTTGGCCGAGCCGGGAGGCAGATAAAGCATATCGCCCTTGCCCAGCAATTTGTCGGCGCCCATGGCATCGAGGATGGTACGGGAATCGACCTTTGCTGCGACTTGGAAAGCAATGCGCGCCGGAATGTTGGCTTTGATCACGCCGGTGATGACATCAACACTGGGTCGTTGCGTTGCAACTATGCAATGGATACCTGCGGCCCGTGCCATCTGGGTGATTCGAGCGATTGCCATTTCGACATCGGCCGGAGCAACCAACATTAAGTCGGCAAGCTCGTCGATGATGACCACGACGTAACTTAACTTTTCCGGAATAACGATGTCTTCGTCACGGGGAACAACGATCTCTTCGTCAAGTTCCACAGCAAAACCATCCTGGCCGGGCTCGACTTTTTCTTTGGTGACGGTTAACGGAAGTTCCGGTTCGGAAGGAGGAATGGGTTTGTTTTTGGGTCGTTCGTTGAAAGATTTGATGTTGCGCACGCCGACCTTGGCAAAAATTTGGTAGCGTTTTTCCATTTCATTAACCACCCAGCGTAAAGCCAGAATCACCTTTTTGGGATCGTTTACGACCGGCACCACGAGGTGAGGCAGGCTATTGTAGGTTTGCAACTCGACGACCTTGGGATCAATCATCACGAACCGAAGCTGGTCCGGAGAGAATTTGAAAAGAAGTGAGGCAATGATGGAATTAATGCAAACCGACTTGCCGGATCCCGTGCTGCCGGCAATGAGCAGGTGAGGCATTTCAGCCAGGTCAGCGATGATGGGATGTCCGTAAACGTCTTTCCCTAGTGCCACGGGGATTCGCGCTTTTGAATTGATCCATTCGTCGGATTCCAAAAGATCCCGCATGATGACCTTGGTTTTGACCAGGTTCGGAACCTCCACACCCACGGAGCTTTTGCCAGGAACTGGCGCCAAAATATTGATGCGTTCTGCCTTCAGGGCAGCCGCGATGTTATTGGTCAATGCAGAAATTTTCTCAAGCTTGACCCCGGGAGCTGGGTGGAGCTCGTAGCGAGTGATGGTTGGACCTTTGGTGATATCGCCCAACTGCACTTCTATTTGAAATTGCTTTAGGGTGTTCTGCATCAGTTTGGCGTTCGCCATCAATTCCTCCCGTGACTCGGTAGGTTTCACCGTGAGATCGGGGTGATTGAGCAGGTCAATCGTGGGAAGCTGATAATTTCCAATGGTGGGAGTGGAAGCCACAGTAATTGGCTTCGGTTTTTTTGGTCCCGGTCTTGGTTTTTGAGCGGGAGGAGGAATGACGGCTGCTTCTTGGAGCGGAGACTCTGCACCACCGACGGCCGTTTCTTCACCTGCAGGTGTTGGGGTAGAGCCGGGTTTGGTTTCTTTTTTATTGGCTTTGGTCAACTGGACATCGGCTCCGAGGATGTCACTGGTGCTGGCTGCAGCAATTTCTGTGGCGGAAATGATGTCCCCTTCCTGCATGGGGTCGGTCAGTTTAGGCTGAGGTTCGTTTTTTTTGGATTTGCCGGGCCGGGCCGAGGGAACGCTAAGGTCGCGAATGGTCGGTTCAGGAACTGGCTGCATGTCCGCTCCAAGCATTCCAGCCTCTGCATTTGGAACTGTCGCTGTTTCAGTGGACTTGCCACTTTTGGCGCTGGCGCGGTCCACTTTTTCCTGCAGCTTGCGAGCCTGCTTTTCGAGTTCTCTGGCTTTTTTCTCAAGAGCCAATTCCTCCTCGGTCATGTCTGCTGCCTGGAGTTGGCGTTTAAGCCAAAGCTCTCGCAGCCACCCGCCCAACTGGAAATTCGTCAGGTAAAGGAGGCTGATCACATAAAGCGTCAGCAGGACAATAGTGGCGCCCGGTTTACCGAAGTGCTGAAAGATATAATTCTGGCTCCAGAGTCCGATCACCCCGCCGCTGCTGGGAGCGTTGATATTGCGCGTAACGGTGGTGAAGGCACCGTTGTATAGGGTCATCAGGCAGAGTGAGCAAAAGAAGAGCACGGCACCCCAAAGCCAACAATGACGAAGGTAATTGAGCATCTGAAACAAGTAACCCAGGCCAAAACCCATCAGCAGTACGGGAAGTACGAAAGCCCCCGCGCCAAAAACGAAAAAGAAGGCGTAGCCAACCCATGCCCCGACTGAACCAATCCAGTTGTGAGGATGATCGTTAGCCGGAGCGGAGTTGGCAGAAACATCGTGGACATCGTAGGAAAAGAGAGAGATCAAGAGCAGCAAAGCACTTGAGAAAAGAACAATTCCTATGATGTCGCCAAACCCGGAAATATCTTCAGGTTTATCTGCTTTTCGCGCCATAAGAAGAGGTTAGGGAAGTTTTATGAAAGTTCAAAGCGGAAGTGGAATCATTTGCGCCATGAACTGAATGTGCGGTAGGTTCAGGCGGCGATATGGCTGAAAAAAGGGTATCACGTCTTGGCAGGTTCAAGGCCGCGGCTAGCGGGCTTTTCACTGAAGAGGGCCTGATTCGTCATTACGATGCACCGCTCCCATACTGGCGGCGAATCGTCCAGTTTCTTGTTCTGGTGGTCCGGCGATTCGTTCGTGATCGCTGTCCGGTTCGGGCATCCGCGCTCGCATATACCACGTTGCTGGCCCTTATACCGTTGCTTACTGTAATCTTGAGCATCACCACCTCTGTGTTGAAGGACAAAGGTGAGGAACAATTTGAAGAACTGATTGATACGTTCGTCCGCAAGGTCGCCTTTCAATTGGATCTAGCCCCAACGGGCGAGGAAAATGTGGGAGGTCCAACAAATCTTCCTATGGCGCGCGAGTGGAAGAATCTTAACATGATAGATCAGACCACGGGGCTATCCTTATCGCCGTCTGCCGGTGGAACAACCTTTAGCAGCAACACCAATTTTATAAGCCTGAACCCGGCAGAATCGAAAGAATATTCGACCAATGTGAATCTGGTTTATGCGCAGCCAAGTCACGCCACAGCCCATCACTGGCGGAAAAGCGAAGAAGTTGCTCGCCAGATTCACGGGTACATAAAAAACGTTCGCAGTTTTACCCTGGGAACTACGGGGGTGATCGGACTTTTGTTTGTCGGTATTTCGCTCTTAAGCACGATCGAGAGTGTGTTCAACGATATCTGGGGAGCCGCCAGGAATAGAAGCTGGGTGAAACGAGTGGTTCAATATTGGGCAGCAATCACCCTGGGACCCATTTTATTTGTTTTGGTCCTCGGCTTGAAAAGTGTCTCTGTCTTGAAAAAAATCCCGTTCTTGAGTTCGCCACTGCATTTTCTTCAGTCAAATGCTGCCCTGGAACAACTCTTAAGCGGAACGGTGGCAACCATACTCCTGGCTCTCTTATTCACTCTGCTGTATCAGCTAATACCCAATACCAAGGTGCATTTTCGCGCTGCGCTTTTAGGCGGCGTCGCGGCAGCGATTCTGTTCCAACTCAATGGCCGGTTGAATGTGGTTTATGTCTCGCAGGTGGTCAGAACCAATCAAGTCTATGGAAGCCTGGGGGTCGTTCCGATTTTCCTTGTCGGTATGTACCTGGCCTGGCTGATTGTTTTGTTTGGGGCGGAAGTCGCGTATGCGTTTCAGCATAAGGCTGCTTTTATCCAGGAGAAACGGGCAGAACGGGTTAACGCCCGTGGAAGAGAATACGTGGCTGTTCGCGTCATGACCGAATTATCGAGCAAATACCACCTCGGTGAGCCGCCGCCGGGGATTGAGGCCATGGCTCATGGGATTAGCGCGCCGGCGCACCTGGTGGAAAAAGTGATGGGACCGCTGTTGGAGAAAAAGTTGGTAGTGGAGACGGCGGGGAGCCACACAGGCTATGTTCCGGGAAGACCGCTGGATCAAATTTCCTGCATGGACGTTATCGAAGCGTTGCGTACTGCTGGCGGGGCAGACATTGCGACGCGTGACGATCGGTTCGCCGACCTGGTTAGGCAGGAGATCAACAAAATACAGCAAGCTGAAAAGAGCGTTGCCTCGCGGCTGAGCTTCCTTGATTTGGTGGCGAAAACGAAACAACTCCCTGAGGGAGAACCGAAATCGAAGATGCTTTAGGGTTAATACTGGCTTCAGACGGGCTTATACCCGGGCAAAGAAAGCTTGTTGAGGGTGAATTTTATTGTAAATTCCTGAACCGCTTGTGAAATAAATCACAAGCGTCTTTCGTCAAATAGAATCGTGACCACTTTCAAATATCTTACCTCGTTCACATGCCTTCTCGGTATTGGGGCCACTGCCGCGTTTTTTTCCGGGTGCGGCGATCGGGAGATCAAATCCTACGATGTGCCTCGGGAACAGGCGAAGGTTTCCTCTGCCGTTGAAGCTCCGGAAGAAGGCGCTCCGATTACTTACGTTAAACCTGCGGGCTGGAAAGAGTTGCAGCCCGGTAACATGCGCTTTGCCAGTTTTTCAGCAGCTTCAAAAAATGGGGTCATTGATATTTCCATCACTCCGATCCCCGGATCAGCGGGTTCTATGTTGGCCAATGTCAATCGCTGGAGAGGTCAGCTGGAGCTGCCGGAAATTACCGAAGCGGATTTGAAAGGCGATGTCATGACGGTGGCAGGAGAGAAAGTCACTCTATTTGACATGGCGAGTACGAAGAATTTAGTTGGCGATTCCCGCAAACGAACTTTGGCAGCTGCTGTCTTACATGATGGAATGCAATGGTTTTTTAAGGCGACAGGTGATGAGGCTGGAGTAGGGGAACAGAAGGATGCATTCGTGAGTTTCCTTGGCACGGTGCGATTTCATGAACACGCAGAAATGACAAAAGCGGATCAAGACCCGGCTCCTGCTTCTGTGGTAACGAGTGCGCCACCGGCAGCCATGCCTGGAGAAGCTTCCGGTTCAGGTACCCCGTCGGGATGGAAATCCGTAGCTCCCGGCCCAATGTTGTTGTCCGAATATGCTCTTGCAGGCCAGGGCGGAACGACGGCTAAGGTGACCATATCCTCTTTTCCTGGAAATGTGGGCGGATTGGTGGCGAATGTGAATCGATGGCGTGCTCAGGTTTCATTGCCGGCACAGGCGCCGGATGAAATTGAGAAATCGGTCACGCACTTCAATGTTGGAAGCATTTCAGCGACGCTCCTGGATGTGCAGGGAACAGCCGCGGACGGCAAGCCGGTGCGACTTATGGCCGCCATTGTTCCCCGAGACGGAAACAGTTGGATCTATAAGCTTATCGGCGATGTGGCCGTCGTCACCGCTGAAAAAGATAAATTCATCAAATTCGTAGAAAGCTCGCACTAAGCTCATGTTCACCAAAGTCTTTCGCTTTCTCTCGTCGCTGCGGCTGACGGTTGTCCTGCTGCTGCTCTTTATAGTCCTGGTATTTATAGGGACTCTAGCGCAAGTGGATCTCGGAATTTGGGACGCGCAGGCGAAATATTTTCGAAGCCTGGTGATTTACTGGAAACCAGGAAACTCAGCTTTGCAGCTCCCCGTGTTTCCGGGCGGCTACCTGCTCGGATCATTATTATTTTTCAATCTTGTGGCGGCGCACATCAGCCGCTTCACCCTGACCCGGAAGAAGATAGGAATATTCCTCACTCACATTGGCGTGGTGATGTTGCTGTTGGGTCAGTTTGTCACCGACATGGTCCAGGTGGAG